>NZ_DALZMB010000075.1:0-20481 GCF_032007265.1 Paracoccus sp. (in: a-proteobacteria)
CTGGATTGAGGCGCGGCTGGGCCTGAAGGCGGATGCGCGGCTGATTTGTACCGGTTGCATCTTAAAAGAGACCCCCGCCGATCAGATCGAAAGCCTGATCGTGGATCAAGGCGCGATCACCCGCCATTGCGCGCCGCTTTTGCCTTTTGCCAAATCAGGGACGGGTGATCTGTTCACGGGTCTGGTGATCGCGGGGCTTGGCCGGGGCAAATCGCTGTCTGAAGCGGTGATCTATGCCCAGAAACTGACCGGGCAAGCCATGAGCGATGCCGCGCAAGGCGAAAGCAAGGAAGTGTTGCTGAGCGCCAAATCCTTTCGCGAGGCCTTGCTGCTGAACTAGTGGCGGGCGGGGTTCAATCGGGAATGGGCACGCCGCCCTCTTTGAGGCAGCTCAGCACGAAGCTTGAGCGCGATTGGCGGATACCCGGTACCCGAGAAAGCTTTTTGCGCAAGAATTCTTCATATCCGCGCGTTCCCGCGACCGCGACTTTGACGAAGTAATCGTATTCGCCCGTGGTCAGATAGATCTCGATCACCTCGGGCATGGCGGCCATGGCGCGACCAAAGGCCTCAAGGACGGCTTCGTCATGGCGGTCGAGCATGATCTCGATGATCACGGTTTCACTGGCACCCAACTTTTCAGCATCCAGCAAAGCGGTATAGCCGCGGATGAAGCCATCAGCCTCGAGCCTGCGGGTGCGTTGCCAGCAGGGCGAGGGCGAAAGGCCCACCTCTTCGGCAAGTTGGTTGTTCGATAGCCGCCCATCGCGGCGCAGGGCGCGCAGGATGCGACGGTCAATGGCATCAAGCTTTTTGATCTCGGGCAGCATTGGGTATTTTTCTGATGAAGAATAAGGAAAGATTCTTTTGCAATCCTGCCCGAAATTCAAAAGATCGAAAGGAAATTCTGCCTGAACTGCGACAGGATCTGTTCATGAGGTCAGGATCAGCGCCCAGAGCGGTGGCCTTGAACGGGGCAGGTTGGGGAACGGCTGATGCGGGCTGTTCGTTGCCTTATCAAGCCCTGTTCCGGGTGGGCTGCCTGTGCAGGGCCGGCTGGGCTGGCATGAGAGGAGCTGCCGAATGGGACATGAGACGCCACAAGATTTTGCGCCCCTGAGCCTGAATGTTCCCGAGCCCGAGGTCAGGCCGGGCGGGCAGCCAGATTTTTCAAAGGTTCAGATCCCCAAAGCGGGCACGGTGCGCAGACCCGAGGTCGATGTCGATCCCGAAGCTATTCGTGATCTGGCCTTTACCATCATCCGTGTTCTGAACCGCGATGGTCAGGCGGTCGGGCCCTGGGCGGAAGGGCTGGATCTGGATGGTGAGACCTTGCTGAAGGGGTTGCGCGATATGATGACGTTGCGGGCCTATGATGCGCGGATGATGATGGCGCAACGGCAGCAAAAGACCTCATTTTACATGCAGCATCTGGGCGAAGAGGCAGTCTCTTGTGCGTTTCCGCTGGCGTTGCGGCCGGGGGATATGAACTTTCCCACCTATCGTCAGGCGGGGCTTTTGATAGCCCAGGGCTATCCCATGTCGAGCATGATGAATCAGGTCTATTCCAACGAAAAGGATCCGCTGAAGGGTCGTCAGATGCCAGTTCTTTATTCGACCAAGGAATATGGCTTTTTCTCGATCTCGGGGAATTTGGCGACGCAGTATATTCAAGCGGTGGGCTGGGCCATGGCGTCGGCGATCTCGTGCGGGCGTCAGATTTCGGCGGCATGGATCGGGGATGGATCGACCGCAGAAAGCGATTTCCACGCCGCGCTTGTCTTTGCCTCGACCTATAAGGCGCCGGTGATCTTGAATATCGTGAACAATCAATGGGCGATTTCGACGTTTCAGGGGATTGCACGCGGTGGCGCGGGTACATTTGCGGCCCGAGGGCTGGGTTTTGGCATTCCCTCGCTGCGGGTTGACGGCAATGATTATCTGGCGGTTTGCGCCGTGGCCCGCTGGGCGGCAGAGCGGGCCCGGCGCAATCTTGGCCCGACCTTGATCGAATATGTGACCTACCGCGCGGGTGGGCATTCGACCTCGGATGACCCTTCAGCCTATCGCCCGGCCGAAGAAAGTGCGGCCTGGCCCTTGGGCGATCCGATCTTGCGGTTCAAGAACCATCTGATTGCGCTGGGGATCTGGTCGGAAGATCGGCATGCCCAGGCCGAGGCCCAGATCATGGCCGAGGTCACGGCCACCCAAAAAGAGGCCGAGGCGATCGGCACGCTGCATCAGGGCCATCACCCCAGCCCGCGCGATATGTTCGAGGATGTTTATGCCGAAATGCCGCCGCATTTGCTGCGTCAGCGCCATGAAGCGGGGTTCTGAGCCATGCCAAACATGTCCATGATCGAGGCGATCCGCGACGCTTTGGACACCGCGATGGGTGCCGATGAGCGCGTGGTCGTCTTTGGTGAAGATGTCGGCTATTTCGGCGGCGTTTTCCGCGTTACGGCCGGGCTGCAGCGTAAATATGGCAAGACGCGATGCTTTGATGCGCCGATCAACGAAAGCGGCATTGTGGGCGCGGGGATCGGCATGGCAGTTTATGGATTGCGCCCGGTGGTCGAGATCCAGTTCGCCGATTACGTCTATCCGGGCTATGATCAGATCGTGTCCGAGGCTGCCCGCATCCGCTATCGCACCGCAGGAGAGTTTACCTGTCCGATGGTGATCCGCATGCCAGCGGGGGGCGGGATTTTCGGGGGGCAGACCCATAGCCAGTCCCCCGAGGCGCTTTTTACGCATGTCACCGGGCTGAAAACGGTCGTGCCGTCTAACCCCTATGATGCCAAGGGGCTGTTGCTGGCCGCGATTTCAGATCCCGACCCGGTGATCTTTTTCGAGCCGAAGCGGCTTTATAACGGACCATTCGATGGCCATCACGACCGCCCCGTCGCCTCGTGGAAGGGCCATGATCTGGCCGAGGTTCCCACGGGCCATTATCAGGTTCCCTTGGGGCGTGCGATCATCCGTCGATTTGGGCAGGCGGCAACCATTCTGACCTATGGCACGATGGTTCACGTCGCCTTGGCCGCAGCCGAGGAAAGCGGGATCGATGCCGAGGTGATCGACCTGCGCACGTTGGTCCCCCTGGATCTGGACAAGATTACGGCCTCGGTCAACAAAACGGGGCGCTGTCTGGTTCTGCATGAGGCCACGCTGACCTCGGGCTTTGGGGCAGAGTTGGCGGCGCAGGTTCAGGCGGAATGTTTTTTTCACCTCGAGGCACCGGTGCGTCGGGTGGCGGGCTGGGACACACCCTATCCGCATGTCCATGAATGGAGCTATTTCCCCGGCCCTGCGCGCGTCTCAGAGGCGTTGCGCGAATTGATCGAGGAGGTTTGAAATGGGTATCCATTCGATCCGAATGCCCGATATTGGCGAAGGCATCGCCGAGACAGAGATTGCAGAATGGCTGGTCGGGGTGGGGCAGACCATCCGCGAAGATGATCCGATGGTTGCCGTGATGACGGATAAGGCGACGGTGGAAATTCCCTCGCCGGTGACGGGCAAGGTGCTGTGGCTTGCCGGAGAGCCGGGCGACAAAATCGCCGTTGGCAGCGAACTGATCCGGCTGGAGGTGGATGGCGACGGCAATCTGGGTCTGCGCCCAACCAGAGGGGGCACAGGTGGCGGCCAAGGCGCGGGCAGCCATGCTGCGGCGGGCCATGCGGGGGCAAGTGCCCGGGGCGCCAATGCAGCCAATACAGGGGCGGCAAGGGCAGAAGGACAGCCACAGGTGCAGGCGGGGCACCCCTTAGCTGATCTAAGCGCCGCAGCCCAAGGCATCACAGAGCCGGACGAGAAAAACCCGGCCACCAACGGCGGCCATGTCGCAGATCATGAGACGGCGGCGACAGGTGCAGCCTTTGGCCGCCCGGGCCACACTGGCGCTGATCCGTTTTCGCATGTGATGACCGCCCCTTTGCGTGGCGAGGGCGAAAAGCCCGTGGCATCGCCTTCGGTGCGCGGGCGTGCGCGTGATGGTGGGGTCGATCTGCGACTTGTGCGCGGGTCCGGGCCGGGTGGGCGCATCACCCATGATGATCTGGATGCGTTCATTGCGACGGGTGGTCTACCCAAGGCCTCGGGGGCGCGCGCACAGGCCAAGATCGAAGATATCAAGGTCATCGGCCTGCGGCGCCGTATTGCCGAGCGTATGCAAGAGGCCAATCAGATCCCCTCGATCACGATCATCGAAGAAATCGACGCGACCGCGCTAGAGGATCTGCGCGCAAGGATGAATGTCGACACAGCTGACGCGCGGCTGACCATGCTGCCCTTTATCGCCCGCGCCTTGGTTCGCGCCTTGCGCGATCATCCGGCGATCAACCAGCTATACCTGCCCGATCAGGGTGTGGTGCGCCGCTTTGGTGCCGTTCATCTGGGAATTGCGACCCAGACCCCCAATGGGCTGATGGTCCCCGTTCTGCGCCATGCCGAAGCGATGGGTTTGCGCGATACGGCTGCGGAAATCGCGCGGCTGGCACAGGCTGCGCGCGATGGCAGCGCCAAGCGAGAAGAGCTGGCCGGTTCGACCATTACCGTGACGTCGCTGGGCGTGCTGGGGGCGGTGGCCTCGACCCCGATCCTGAATGCGCCCGAGGTTGCGATCATTGGCATCAACAGGCTGGCCGTGCGTCCGTTTTGGAATGGCACCGCCTTTGAGCCACGCAAGATGATGAACATCTCTTGCAGCTTTGACCATCGCGTCATCGATGGCTGGGATGCCGCTGTTTTCGTGGCGCGGTTGAAAGAGCTGATGGAAACCCCCGCCCTGATCTTTGTGGAGGCCTGACATGCGCGAGATTTCATGCCGCCTTTTGGTGATCGGTGCTGGCCCGGGTGGCTATGTTTGCGCCATCCGGGCGGGGCAGCTGGGGGTGGATACGGTGGTGGTCGATCCCCAGCCCCCCGGTGGCACCTGCCTGAATATGGGATGCATCCCCTCTAAGGCGCTGATCCATGCCGCGCAGGAATTTCACCGCATCACCGCGCTGTCTCAAAGCCCGGAAATGGGGATTTCCGCACAGGGGGCAAAGCTCGATCTGGGCGCGACGATGGCCTGGAAGGACGGTATCGTCGAGCGGCTGAACAACGGGGTCTCGACGCTGCTGCGCAAGGCAAATACGCGGCTGATTGCGGGAACAGCGACCCTGCGCGACGGCAAGACCGTCTTGGTGCAAACCCCCGAAGGTCCGGTCCTGATCCGCGCCGAGGCCGTGGTGATTGCCACGGGATCTGCCCCGGTCGAGCTGGCCTCGCTGCCGTTTGGCGGGCGGGTGATCACCTCGACTCAGGCGCTGTCCTTGACCGAGGTGCCCAAGACGCTGGTGGTTGTGGGCGGGGGCTATATCGGGCTTGAACTGGGCATTGCCTTTGCAAAATTGGGCAGCGATGTGACGGTGCTCGAGGCGGGGCCGCGGGTCTTGCCGCAATATGACGCCGATCTGACGCGGCCCGTCGCGCAGCGTTTGCTTGCGCTTGGGATCAAGGTCATGACCGGGGCGCGGGCAGGGGGGCTGTCAGAGCGAGGGGCGTTGCGGGTTGCCGTCACCGATGCCGCAATCGAAATTGCCGCGGAAAAGATCCTTGTCACAGCGGGTCGCCGTCCGCTGTCGCGTCAAGCCGGGATCGAGGGGCTGCGCCTTGCCATGAACGGCGAGTTCCTTGCGGTGGATGCGCAGTGCCGCACATCGATGCGCGGGGTATTTGCAATTGGCGATGTGACGGGCGAGCCGATGCTGGCCCATCGCGCGATGGCGCAAGGCGAGATGGTGGCCGAGATCGTCGCAGGCCTCCGCCGCGCCTGGGATCACCGCGCAATTCCGGCGGTCTGTTTCACCGATCCTGAGATCGTCTCGGTCGGCTTGTCGCCCTTAGAGGCGCAGGCCGAAGGGATCGAGACGCTGATCGGTCAGTTTCCCTTGGCAGCCAATGGTCGCGCGATGACCGAGGCGCGCGATGATGGCTTCATTCGCGTCACCGCCCGCAAGGATAATCAGGAAATTCTTGGCATTCAGGCGGTCGGTCACGCCATCTCGGAACAGGCAGCGGGCTTTGCCCTGGCTTTGGAAATGGGCGCGCGGCTGGGCGATATCATCGGCACCATTCACGCCCATCCCACAAGATCCGAGGCGCTGCACGAGGCCTGCCTAAAGGCGCTGGACCGGGCATTGCACATCTAGCATCACACCAAACACCGCAATCAAATTGGCCCTGCGGTGGCTTGCGCTGTGCAGGCCGGTGCGCGTGCCGGGGCGCAGGCCGATGCGCGGACTGGGGCGGGGCCATTATGCCCGCCGAAACCCTGTCTTTGCCTGCAAATCGCGGGAATTCGCCACGCAATTGCGCATCCGCGGCGGGGTCACTTCTTTTGATGCGGGCGCGCCATCTATGAGATGGGCCGATCCCGGCGGGCGGGCTTAGCGCGCCAGCGCCGCCAGAATATGATCGATCCGGCGCTGATTTTGGTAAAGCTCGGCCTCAAGCGCCGCAAGCTGCGGAGGGGGGCGATTTTCCTTGACCGGCCCGGCCCCGACGGCCTCGGCTTCGTAATTGATCTTGGCGATTTCTCGGCGCAGCTGAACCTGCTTGCGGCCAAAGGTGATGTAATCGCGCACCTCGGGGGCATCCGACAAGGCAAGGCAGATCTGATCTATGAACTCGGGTCGGTCCAGACGCGGCACAAGGTCGTCATTGGGGATGAAACTGACCTTGCTCACCGTCTTCAGCGGATATTTCTTCAGATCGAGCAGCCCCCCCGAGGGCAGTCGCAAGACGGCATGATGGACGCAGAAAACCAGCTTTCGAGGATAGATATTGACCAGCCAGCCATGTTGCACCGACGAGGCCGGGTCTTTGGCCGCTGCGGCTTGCGCAGTCCAATAGCATCTGCCGACCGGGCCGGGACTGTCTGAGATGGGAATGCTGTGCATCTGACCGCGACACTTTCGCTCGACCCGCTTGCGCGCGGGGTGGCTGAGGGGCATCGGGCGAAAGGCGGTGCGAAATTGCATTAAGTCCGTGGGTTTTGGGAAAAACTTCAGGGCGTAAAGGAATACAACTAAGGCAAGCGTATCAATCATACATATCACAAAGGATCACGTTTGCGAATGGCGACGTGATCACTTTGGGGCTTGGGTTGACCTTTGCACTGTCTGGGACGGGGGCGTATGTGACAGGTGATGTTGATTGTCAGGGCTGCAGCCGGGGCGCATGCGCCGTGGTTCGCGACCCATTGGGAGGGCCAAGATGAGCGCATATCTGATTCCGGGCATGCATATCCGTGACCATGAGGCTGCGGTTCCTTTGGACTGGGCGCAGCCCGATGGCGCAAAGATCAACATCTTTGCCCGCGAAGTCGTGGCGCATGGCCAGCAGGATCGGGATTTGCCGGTACTGGTCTATTTTCAGGGCGGGCCAGGGGGAAAATCTCCGCGTCCGTTGGGGGGCGGGCCGAGCTGGCTGGCCGTCGCACTTCGCCGCTTTCGCGTTCTTTTGCTGGATCAGCGTGGCACGGGGCGCTCTAGCCCGGTTCAGGGTCGTCACATCGGCCAGATGTCTGCGGCGCAAGGTGCGCGCTATCTGTCCCATTTTCGCGCCGACAGCATCATTCGCGATGCCGAACACTTGCGCAAAACCCTTTTCGAGGGGCGCAAATTGTACAGTCTGGGGCAAAGCTATGGCGGCTTTTTGACGTTAAGCTATCTGTCCCACGCACCCGAGGCTTTGGCTGGGTGCTATATCACGGGTGGGCTGGCCGGGATCTCGGCGACGGCCGAGCAGATCTATCGCCACACCTATCCGCGTGTTTTGGACAAGAACGCCCAATATTTTGCGCGCTACCCGCAAGACCGTGCCGTGTTGGACCGGATCGCGGATATGGTTGCGGGGCAGGATATACGCTTGCCCGATGGGGATCGTCTTAGCGTGCGGCGGCTGCAATATCTGGGCATGGGGCTGGGCATGTCCGATGGTTTCGAGGCGCTGCATTGGATGCTCGACGAGGCATTTGCCGCTGATGGTCAGTTGAGTGACAGCTTTTTGGCGTCACTGCGCGAGGCGACCTCTTTTGATCAAAACCCGTTGTTTGGTGCGATCCACGAGGCCATCTATGCCCAGAACGGACAAAGCACCGATTGGGCGGCCGAACGGGTTTTAAGCGAGTTCCCGGAATTTGACGCCACCCGCCGCCCGCTGCAATTGACCGGCGAGATGATCTATCCGTGGATGTTTGATGAGATCCGCGCCCTGCGCCCCTTTGCCCAAGCGGCAGAGGCCTTGGCACGGATGCCACTGGATGCGCCGCTTTATGATTTTGCCCGCCTGGCCGCCAATGAGGTTCCGGTGACGGCAGCGGTCTATACCGATGACATGTATGTCGATCAGGGTTTGTCGCTGGAAACCGGGCGTGGGCTAGGCAATCTGCGGCTGTGGATCACCAATGAATTCGAGCACAACGGGCTTCGCGCTTCGCCCAAGGTGCTTGAACATCTTTTCGGGATGGAGGCCGATCTGGCTGGGTTCAACGCCTTTTCGCGATGATTGAGCCGTGATGTTTCGGACTACCAAAATGCCCCGCCGTCATCCCGGCGGGGCATCTTCCTTTTGTCGCACCACCGCTGGACGGGCAAGCGCCGGCCAATCTTCGGGCCAGGCGGGGGCGGGAATGCCAAGGCCGTGCTCTTGGGCGGCAAGGCGGGTCTCTTCTTGCGCGATATAGTCGCGCGTGATCGGCACATTCTCGACGCGGTGGGCCAGCTGGATCTGAAAGACGACCATGCCGCCCTCGCGAAAGGTGGCTTCGCTGCCCGCCAGATAAAATTCCCACATCCGGCAAAAGGCCTCGTCATAGATCGCCTTGGCCTGATCGCGGTGCGCCATAAAGGTTTCGCGCCAGGCCTTCAGGGTTTCGGCATAATGCAGGCGCAAGATCTCGACATCGGTGGCGATCAGCCCTGATTTTTCCACCGAATGCATCACCTCGGACAGGGCAGGGATATAGCCGCCGGGAAAGATGTATTTGTGGATAAAGGGGTTGGTTGCCCCCGGCGGATCGGCGCGCCCGATCGTGTGCAGCAGCATTACCCCATCCTGGCGCAGCATTGCCGCAGATTTGCGAAAGAACGTATCGTAATGGTTGATCCCGACATGTTCGAACATGCCGACAGACACGATACGGTCAAAGCTGCGGTCAATGTCGCGGTAATCTTGCAGCCGGAAATCGACCTGACCGGTCAGGCCATCCGTCACCACGCGGCGCTGTGCCACGGCCAATTGCTCATCCGAAAGCGTGACTCCGGTGACATTGGCCCGTGCCACCTGCGCCAGATAAAGCCCCATGCCCCCCCAGCCGCAGCCGATATCCAGCACATCCTGACCATCGCGCAGCAGCAGCTTGGCGGCGATATGGCGCTTTTTCAGCAGTTGCGCGGTTGTTAGATCCGTGTCGGGCCGGGCGAAATAGGCGCAGGAATATTGCATGTCGGGGTCAAGAAACATGCGGTAAAGCGCGGCTGACAGATCGTAATGGCGTTGGACATTGCCGCGTGCGCGCAGGCGGGTATTCAATTGGTGAAAGCGCCGCCATGCGATACGCATCTGCTCGATCAGCTTGGTCCAGGGCGCATCGATCAGCTGGCGACCGGCATTGCGATAGGCCAGCATGATCAGGTCGTAAAGCGAGCCCTGCTCAAAGTCGATCTGGCCCTCCATATAGCATTCACCCAGCTTCAGCGCAGGATCGACGGCGACCGCGCGCTCGGCCGCAGCAGAGTTGAAGCGCAAGATGATCGGATTGCCGGTCTGGTCGCCAACGGTAAACTTATCTCCGCTATAACCCACCACGGTCAGGTTTCCGGTCCTGATGGCTTTTTGCAGAAATACACGCAGTAACGTATTCATCCTTCCTCTCCGATGTGGGCAAGCGGCAGGTGCAGGCGGGCCGGGCCAGCTCGGGCGGCGCGGTCAGATTTTGGTTTTGGCTTAGGGATAAAAGCCTTGGCCCGGCCAAAGTTCCCAAGGCCATGATTTCACGTCGAAGACGCCGATCAGCCGCAAGCAAAACCTGCTGGCCTTTTCGGTCAGGTTTTTTGTGAGGGCGGGCAGGGGCATCAGACTTTTAGCTGATGGCGGCGGCGCGTGCTTGCGAGCGGCGGTCGCCTTGATGCTTCATGCCTTTAGCGCGCCACAGAAAGCCAAGCCATGACCTTGCCTTCGATGACCAAAGATCCGCTGTTTCAACCTTATCAGCTTAAGCATCTGACCCTGAAAAACCGGATCATGTCGACCTCGCATGAGCCAGCCTATGGCGAAGAGGGCATGCCCAAGGACCGCTATCGGCTGTATCACCGCGAAAAGGCACGCGGAGGCATGGCGTTGACCATGACGGCAGGTTCGGCACTGGTCAGCGCCGACAGCCCCTCGGCCTTTGGTAATTTGCACGCCTATGATGACCGCATCGTGCCCTGGATGAAGGCAATCGCCGATGATTGCCACGAAATGGGCTGTGCGGTGATGATCCAGCTGACCCATCTGGGGCGGCGCGGCGGCTTTGCCAGCAATGAATGGCTGCCGGTGCTGTCAGCCAGTGCCGTGCGCGAGGCGGCCCATCGCACCATTCCAAAGGCAATGGAGGATTGGGACATCGACCGTATCGTCGGGGATTATGCCTCGGCTGCGGCGCGGATGCAGGAGGCGGGCTTGGACGGGATCGAGCTAGAGGCCTATGGCCATCTGCTTGATAGCTTCTGGTCCCCCGCCACCAACCACCGCGACGATGAATGGGGTGGTGATCTGGACAATCGGCTGCGCTTTACCTGGCGCGTGCTGGATGCGATCCGCGCCAGCTGCGGTTCCGATTTTCTGGTCGGATTGCGCCTGGTTGCCGATGAGCAAATGGAACATGGCCTGGGACGCGCTGAAGGGCTGGAAATCAGCCGACGCCTTGCCGCCAGTGGCAAGGTCGATTTCCTGAACCTGATCCGCGGCCATATCGATACCGAGGCTGGCTTGACCGAGGTGATCCCCATTCAGGGCATGGCTTCTGCGCCGCATCTGGATTTCGCGGGTGAGGTCCGTCAGGCCAGCGGCTTGCCGATGTTTCACGCCGCGCGCATTCCCGATGTCGCCACTGCCCGCCATGCGATTGCCGCGGGCAAGCTGGATATGGTGGGCATGACCCGCGCCCATATCGCCGACCCCCATATCGCCCGCAAGATCCGCGAAGGCGCCGAGGCCCGCATCCGGCCCTGTGTCGGCGCGACCTATTGTCTGGATCGCATTTACGAGGGCGGGGGGGCTTTGTGCATCCACAATGCGGCAACCGGGCGTGAAGAAACCATGCCCCATGACATTCCCGCAGCCCCCAGCCGCAAAAAGGTCATCGTCGTGGGCGCGGGCCCGGGCGGGCTAGAGGCCGCGCGTGTCGCCGCCGAACGTGGCCATGAGGTGGTGGTCTATGAGGCCGCAGATGAGCCGGGCGGTCAGGTCAACCTGCTGACCCGCCTGCCAAGGCGGCGCGAAATGCATGGGCTGATCGCATGGCGTCTGGACGAGTTGGCGCGCTTGGGCGTGAGCATTCACACCAACCACTACGCCGAGGCTGACGAGATCATTGCCGCCCGCCCGGATGCGGTGGTTGTGGCCACGGGGGGCATGCCGCCCGAACTGACCTTGCCCGGCGGCGATCTGGCGCTGTCCAGCTGGGATTTGATCTCGGGGGCGGTCAAGCCTGCGGGTCGGGTGCTGATCTGGGATGATGGCGCGGGACATGCCGGTATGACGGCTGCCGAAATCGCCTCGGATGCCGGGGCCGAGGTCGAGCTGGTCACCCCCGAGCGCAGCCTTGCGCCGGAAATCGGTGGGATGAACCATGTGCCTTATATGCGTGCCTTTCATCGCAACCGGGTGCGTGTGACGATCAATACCCGGCTTAGCGGGCTTGCGCGGGACGGAAATGGCCTGACCGCGCAGTTCGGCTCGGACTTTCTGGCCAGCCATAGCGAAAGCCGCGCCGTCGATCAGGTCTTCACGGAAGCCGGAACCATGCCGCTGGACGAGGTCTATTTCGCGCTCAAGCCATTCAGCCGCAATTTGGGTGCCGTCGATTATGCCGCGCTTTTGGCCGGAGATGATCCTTTCGGCACGGCAAACCCCAAGGGCACGTTCACGCTTTACCGCATTGGCGATGCCGTCTCGGCGCGAAATATCCATGCCGCGATCTATGATGCCTTGCGGCTGGGGCTGCATATCTGAGCGGTGCCCAGTTAACCGATTCTTAAGATCTGGCCTGCGAGCCTTGGGTTTTTGCTGTAGGATCAGGCATGTAAGCACGCTTTAACACTATGGGGTGGCAGCATGTTGATGGTCGGCGGTGTGATCTGCCTTTTACTGGCCGGCCTCTCGCTTGAGGCTGTGACGCTGATGACCCGCGACCCAGACCTGGCCGAGGAAGACGCGGAAGATGTCGACAAGGGCGAAGGTGGCGACGGGCAGGGCGGGACCGGCCCGGAATTTCCTGATGATCACCTGCCCGGGCCACAAGAGGAAGTCATCCCGCGCAGTCCCGGTGACACCATTCTGGGCACAAGCGGTGGTGATTGGCTGGCGGGCACCGCAGGCGATGATGTCATTTACGGATATGACGGGCGCGACGACATCTGGGGCGGGCAGGGCCATGACACGCTTGATGGCGGTGATGGCGATGACTGGATCCATGGTGATGGCGAATATGGTCCGGGCGGTGATGATCTTTTGCGTGGCGGCGCAGGCAATGACATGCTGGCGGGCGACGGGGGCAATGATACGCTGATCGGTGGTCCCGGCAATGACACGTTGTTTGGCGGCGAAGGTAATGACCTGCTGATTGGCGGTCCCGGTGACGACTGGCTCTCGGGCGGTGCGGGCAATGACACGCTGATCGCGGGACCGGGCGAAGATGATCTAAGCGGCGATGACGGTGACGATCTGCTGATTGGCTCGGCCGATCCCAGTCGTGCCTGGCTGCATGGCGGCGCGGGCAATGACACGCTGCATCCCATGTCGGGCGATTATGCCGAAGGGGGGGGGGGTGATGACCTGTTCGTGCTGCTGACCGATCCCGGAAATGCGCCACCCGTGATCGGCGATTTCACCCAAGGCAGCGACCGCATCGAAATCCGCATCGAAGGTGCGCCGACGACACCCCCGCCCGAGATCAGCCTTGCGCCGGGGGCCGATGGAATGACCGTGCTGCAGGTCGATGGGCATTCGGTGGGCCTGCTGCGCGGGGCCGAGGGGTTGGATCCGCGGGAAATTCTGGTCCGATTTGTCAAAACACCAAATTGATCCTGACGACTGCTTTTGTCGCAAGCCTGGATGAGGATGGGTGGTTTCGCTGGGGTTTTATCAAGAATATCCTTTCATTTTTGCGGAAATTCTTTTATAGGCCGCCATCCTTGGGACGAATCCCCAGGGGCTTTGCGGACCCGCGCTGGACGACATCCCGGCCGGTGCCTGATTATCTCTCTATCCTGAAAGGAGATCCCGATGTCGATCACTCTTGAAGAAAAAAGCCGCGTCATGGCCGAATTCGCTACGGTCAAAGGCGACACCGGTTCGCCGGAAGTGCAGGTTGCGGTTCTGTCGACCCGTATTGCAGCGCTGACCGAGCACTTCAAAACCCACAAAAAAGACAACCACTCGCGCCGCGGCCTGCTGAAGCTGGTTGCGACCCGTCGTAAGCTGCTTGACTACCTCAAGCGCAAAGACGAAGCGCGCTACCAGTCGCTGATCGCTAAACTGGGTCTGCGCCGCTAATCCGGTTCAAGATTTCAGGGAAAACGCCCGCAGCAACCGCTGCGGGCGTTTTTCATTGGCGCGCCAAGGCAGGGTTTGGGCCGCTTTCAGATGGGGCAAGACGCGCCGCGAACCAGCACCAAGAGGGTGCTGATCTGTGCTGCAATGTCCCCGAACCCTCGGCGGGGCTGTGCCAATCAGGCTTAGAAGTTGCTTCCCAAAACCCTTGTTTTCCTGTAAGGGCCGTCCATCTGTGACGTGAGGCCCCCTCCCCCGGGGCACATGCAAAGGATTGGGGGAAGGCGGCAATGGGGTCGCCATATGACACGGGGCGACCGGAGGGACCGGTTGGCGCCCAGGGGAACATAGATGTTTCATGAAGTGAAAAAATCGATCCAGTGGGGCCAAGAGACCCTGACGCTGGAAACGGGCAAAGTCGCCCGCCAGGCAGACGGTACGGTCATCGCAACGCTGGGTGAGACCAGTGTCATGGCAAACGTCACCTTTGCCAAAGCACCGAAGCCGGGACAGGATTTCTTCCCGCTGACCGTGCACTACCAAGAGAAATATTATGCCGCCGGCAAAATTCCGGGCGGTTTCTTCAAGCGTGAAGCACGCCCGTCCGAGAAAGAGACGCTGACCGCGCGCCTGATCGACCGTCCGTGCCGCCCGCTGTTCGCACCTGGCTTCAAGAACGAAGTTCTGGTGATGTGCACCGTGCTGTCGCATGATCTGGTCAACGATCCCGATATCGTTGCAATGATCGCGGCTTCGGCTGCACTGACCATCTCGGGCGTGCCCTTCATGGGTCCGATCGGCGCCGCTCGCGTCGGCTTCGTCGATGGCGAATATATCCTGAACCCTGAAGTTCAGGACATGGACAACCTGCGCAACAACCCCGAGCAGCGTCTTGATCTGGTCGTCGCAGGCACCAAAGACGCCGTGATGATGGTCGAATCGGAAGCCTATGAGCTGACCGAAGAGGAAATGCTGGGCGCCGTCAAATTCGGCCATGAGCAGATGCAGCCGGTCATCGACCTGATCATCTCTCTGGCAGAAGTTGCCGCCAAAGAGCCCTTCGACTTCCAGTCGCCCGATTATTCCGCGCTTTACGCCAAAGTTGCCTCGCTGGGTGAGACCCAGATGCGTGCAGCCTATGCGCTGAAAGACAAAGCCGAGCGTCATGACGCTGTCGAAGCCACCAAGGCGACGATCAAGGCTGGTCTGAGCGAAGAAGAGCTGGCCGATGCCAACCTGGGTTCGGCGCTGAAAAAGCTGGAATCGGGCATTCTGCGCGGCGACATCATCAATGGTGGCGCACGTATCGACGGCCGCGACACCAAGACCGTTCGCCCGATCGTCAGCGAAGTCGGCATTCTGCCGCGCACGCATGGCTCGTCGCTGTTCACGCGCGGTGAAACTCAGGCGCTGGTCGTGACCACGCTTGGCACCGGCGATGACGAACAGATCATCGACGCTTTGCACGGCAACTCGCGCTCGAACTTCCTGCTGCACTACAACTTCCCGCCCTATTCGGTTGGCGAAGTTGGTCGCGTAGGCTCGCCGGGCCGTCGTGAAATCGGTCACGGTAAGCTGGCATGGCGCGCGCTTCAGGCTGTTTTGCCTGCTGCAACCGACTTCCCTTACACCATCCGCGTCGTTTCGGAGATCACCGAATCGAACGGCTCGTCCTCGATGGCTTCGGTCTGCGGCGGCTCGCTGGCGATGATGGATGCGGGCGTTCCGCTGAAGGCACCGGTGGCTGGTGTTGCTATGGGTCTGATCCTTGAAGGCGAGAAATGGGCGGTTCTGACCGACATTCTTGGCGACGAAGATCACCTTGGCGACATGGACTTCAAAGTGGCTGGTACCGATAAGGGCATCACCTCGTTGCAGATGGACATCAAGGTTGCAGGCATCACGCCCGCGATCATGGAGCAGGCTTTGGCACAAGCCAAAGACGGCCGGATGCACATCCTGGGCGAAATGGCCCATGCGCTGACCGAAGGCCGCCACGAGTTCTCGGCTCATGCACCGCGCATCGAGACCATGACCATCCCGACCGACAAGATCCGTGAAGTGATCGGCTCGGGCGGCAAGGTCATCCGCGAAATCGTCGAAGTATCGGGCGCAAAAGTCGACATCAACGACGACGGCGTGATCAAGATCGCATCGGCAAATGCCGACTCGATCAAGAAAGCCTATGATATGATCTATTCGATCGTGGCCGAGCCGGAAGAAGGCAAGGTCTATACCGGCAAGGTCGTGAAACTGGTCGATTTCGGCGCTTTCGTGAACTTCTTCGGTAAACGTGACGGTCTGGTTCACGTCAGCCAGATCGCCAACAAGCGTCTGCAGCACCCGAATGAAATTCTGAAAGAGGGTCAGGAAGTTAAAGTCAAACTTCTGGGCTTCGACGATCGCGGCAAGGTTCGCCTTGGCATGAAGATGGTCGATCAGGAAACCGGTGAAGAAATCGCCGAACCGAAAAAAGAAGAGCAGGCCGAGTAATCTCGGTAACGAATGCTTTACTTATATGATGTTAAGCGGGCACCTGAAAAAGGTGCCCGTTTTTATTGCAAGGAAAAAGGCAATGCGCTGCGCGTTCTATATCACTGTAGATGACGGATATCTTGGTATCGGGCTGGCACAGGCGAAAAGGCTTCGCTCATTGTGGGGAATCGACGTTCACGTCTTTATTGAAGGGCAGGGCGAGGTTGCGCGCGACGAGCTTGGGCAGAATGGGGTCTTTGTTCACCGCAATCTGATGCGTGATACGATCCCCTCGGATTTGCCTTCGACCAAAAGCTGGCCGCGCATTGTTTATTGCCGCATTTTTGCGCCCTACCTTTTGGCTCAGTATGATCGTTTGATTTATATTGACGCTGATGTTTTCCCGATGGTGGCGGACCCGTTTATTCTTTCGGTTGATTTGCCACATGGATTGGCCGCCGTTCAGGATGGCTCGACCATCGGTTGCGCACCGCATACCGCTGGCCTTTCGCGCGACGAATGGCGCGCCGGGATCGGGCTAAAGTCCCAGCGTTATTTCAATGCGGGTATTCTGGTTTTAGACCAGAAACCGTGGTGCAGCATCGACTTTGCACAACC
The DNA here is from genome assembly GCF_032007265.1 of Paracoccus sp. (in: a-proteobacteria). Classification (GTDB taxonomy): domain Bacteria; phylum Pseudomonadota; class Alphaproteobacteria; order Rhodobacterales; family Rhodobacteraceae; genus Paracoccus. The sequence continues at coordinate 16,903 of NZ_DALZMB010000075.1, forward strand.
TTTGACCCAATTCATGCAACGCTATGGCGCAAGTGCCCGTATGCAGGATCAGGATTTCTTGAACCATCACTTTCAGGGCCGCTGGGTCGAGCTAAGCCCGCGGTTCAACTATCAGAAAGCACTGTTTAATTATGGCCTTGAGCAGGTGTTCAAGCCCGTCTTCCTGCATTTTTCAAGCTTCCAAAAACCATGGTTTAAGCCTGACCATCCCGACAGTGTTCAGGGCCAGTTCTTCCCAGTTTATCAACGCATGTTTCAGGCGGCGGGCATTTCTGGCGAGGATTACCTGACCTCAAAGCCGGAAAATCCCATTCGTAAACTGCGGACTGCTTTGCGTTATCGGCTATCCGAATGGGGGATAAAAACCGATAAAGAAAACCGGCAGCGCAAAGAATGGGCGCGCAAATCCGAGAACATTTTCGAAGGAATTCAGCAGGACGGGCAGCAGGGGCGTTATGCTGATCTTGCCTTTGACCTGCCCGAAAGGCCGATCCCCAAGTTGTCGTTTGACGGGCGTTATATGCGCCGCGCTTTGATCGCGGAATTTGATCCGATCGAGCCCATGGCGAACTGAAGAAAAAGGCCGCCCAAGGCGGCCTTTTGAGTAATCTTACCCGTTTTTCGGATCTTTGGCAAAGCGCAGATAGGGCAGCTTTTTGTCCAGCGCGCCGTATTTTGCTTCGGCTGCGGCATCGTCCAGCGACAGGGCAACGATGACGTCCTGGCCTGGAATCCAGTTTGCCGGGGTTGCCAGCGGGACGCCGTCGGTGGTCTGAACTGCATCCAGCGCGCGCATGATTTCCGCAAAGTTGCGACCAACCGACATCGGATAGGTCATGGTCAGCCGGACTTTCTTGTCCGGGCCGATGATAAAGACGGTCCGCACGGTTGCCGAATGGGCGGGCGTGCGGCCATCGGTCGGCAGATAGAATTCGGCCGGAAGCATGTCATAGGCCTTGGCGACATTCAGCGAAGTATCGTCGATGATCGCGAAATTCGCCGGGCAACCCGCGACCTTTGCGATGTCATGTTTCCATTTGCTGTGGTCCTCGACGCTGTCGACCGAGACGCCCAGCACCTTGGTGTTGCGCTTTTCAAACTCGGGCACCAGCTGCGCGACAGCGCCGAATTCGGTCGTGCAAACCGGCGTGAAATCGCGCGGATGCGAGAACAAAATGGCGTAGCTGTCGCCAATCCAGTCGTGGAACTTGATCTCGCCATCGGTCGAGGCGGCGGTGAAATCGGGGGCGATATCGTTGATACGCAGGGACATGGGTCCAATCCTCTGTAAGACTTGCGTTAACATAAAGATCATGGGGGCGATTGTCAGCCTGTCCGTTGGCATCCGGGCCGCAGTGATGCGCGCCTGCTTGCCTTATGGCCGTGGCAGTGCCAACTTGCGCTCCGAATGAAACAGGGGAGCGACTGATGTCCGAACTTGCAGACAAGCGCCAATTTTACATCAACGGCCAGTGGGTCAACCCGACCCGCCCCAATGATCTTGAGGTGATCGACCCTTCGACTGAAGAGCCCGTTGCGATCATTTCCTTGGGCGATCAGGCCGATACAGATGCCGCAGTTGCGGCGGCCAAGGCGGCCTTTGCGGGCTGGTCCGAGACGGCGCCCGCCGAGCGACTGAGATATGTCGAAAAGATCCTGGAGATCTATAAGCGCCGCGCCCCGGATATGGCGGATGCGATCAGCCACGAGATGGGCGCGCCTGCCGATATGTCGCTGAACGACCAGACCGAGGCCGGAACCTATCACATCGAGAATTTCATCGAAGCCTTCAAAAGCTTCGAGTTCATCCGCCCGCTTGGCCCGCAATCGCCAACCTCGATGGTTGCATGGGAGCCGGTGGGTGTGGTCGGTCTGATCACGCCCTGGAACTGGCCGATGAACCAGGTCACGCTGAAAGTCATCCCGGCGCTGCTGGCGGGTGATACGGTCGTGCTGAAGCCCTCGGAAATCGCGCCGCTTTCTTCCATCGTCTGGACCGAGATCATGGATGAGGCCGGTCTGCCTGCGGGCGTTTACAACATGGTGAACGGCGACGGTTTGGGGGTCGGTACGCAGCTTTCGACCCATCCGGATGTCGATATGATCTCGTTCACCGGCTCGACCCGCGCCGGTATCGCCATTACCAAAGCCGCCGCCGATACGGTGAAAAAGGTCATGCTCGAGCTGGGCGGCAAGGGTGCGAACCTTGTCTTTGCCGATGCGGATGAGAAAGCGGTTCTGCGCGGCGCGCGGCACGTCTTTTACAACTCGGGCCAGTCGTGCAACGCACCGACGCGGATGCTGGTCGAGCGGTCCTATTACGACAAGGCCGTCGAGATCGCCAAAAAGGTCGCCGAGGATACCACCGTCGCCCCCGCGCATCAGCCGGGCCGCCATATCGGCCCCGTGGTCAGCAAGCGCCAGTGGGATCAGATCCAAGGGCTGATTCAGGCAGGTATCGACGAAGGTGCCCGTCTGGTCGCCGGCGGAACTGGTCTGCCCGAGGGCGTCAATCGCGGCTATTTCGTGCGTCCGACGGTCTTTGCCGATGTGAACAACGACATGACCATCGCACGTCAGGAAATCTTTGGCCCGGTGCTGTCGATCATTCCCTTCGACACCGAGGAAGAAGCCGTTCAGATCGCCAATGACACGATCTATGGGCTGACCAACTATGTCCAAAGCCAGGACGGTGATCGCCGCAACCGCCTTGCTCGCAAGCTGCGCGCTGGCATGGTCGAGATGAACGGCGTCAGCCGTGGCCGCGGCTCGGCCTTTGGCGGGGTGAAAGCCTCGGGGCGCGCCCGCGAGGGTGGCGTCTGGGGGATCGAGGAGTTCATGGACAGCAAGCAGATCTCTGGCTGGGATAACGAGGCCTAAGCCTGATTGCTCATCCATGCCCGCGAAGCCTTGGCCCGCGATGCTATTAAAAAAGCCGCCGGAGCAATCTGGCGGCCTTTCTATTGGGATTGGCTTCCGTGTGATCCGCGCGGTTAATAGGTCGCGCGCCCACCCGAGATGTCAAAGACTGCGCCGGTCGAGAAAGAGCATTCCTGCGAGGAAAGCCAAGCCACCATCGCCGCGACCTCTTCGGTTTCCAGGAAGCGGTTCAGCGGAATTTTCGACAGCATGTAATCGATATGCTCTTGGCTCATCTGATCAAAGATCGGCGTACGCGCTGCGGCTGGAGTGATGGCATTGGCGATGACGCCAGTGCCCGCCAGCTCTTTGCCAAGCGATTTCGTCAGCCCGATGACCCCGGCCTTTGACGCGGAATAATGCGCGGCATTGGGGTTGCCCTCTTTGCCCGCGATCGAGGCGATGTTGACGATGCGGCCATAGCCGCGCGCGATCATGCCCGGAACCAGCGCCCGGCAGGTCAGAAAGGGCGCCTCTAGGTTGACGGCCATCACCTGACGCCAGACGGCAGGCTCTAGCTCCCAGGTTTTGGCGTTGCCACCGGTGATGCCCGCGTTGTTGATCAAAATGTCAATCGCGCCCGCTGCGGCTGCGGCCGCGTCAACCGCGCCCTCGTCGGCCAGATCCAGCGCATAGGCGCTGGCGCCTGCGCCAAGATCA
>NZ_DALZMB010000076.1:0-20218 GCF_032007265.1 Paracoccus sp. (in: a-proteobacteria)
GGGCGTCAATTCGCGCGCGTCGATCTTCCAGGGGTTGACCGCCTTGCCATAGATGCTGGTCTCGTTGGACGAGCCCATGGCGAATTCGTCCATGTTCAGCTTGCCCAACATGACCGCGCCCGCATCCCAAAGGTTCTGGGTCACGGTGGATTCGTATTCGGGCTTGAACCCTTCCAAAATCGCACTGGCCGCTTGCGAGTTCACGCCCTTGGTGCAGAAAAGATCCTTGATCCCCAAGGGGATGCCGCACATTGCCGGCGCGTCGCCCGAAGCCAGACGACGATCTGCCGCAGCGGCCATCTCGCGGGCGATTTCCGGGGTTTTATGCACATAGGCATTCAGCTTATCCGCAGCGTCGATCGCGCCCAGGCAAGCATCGGTCAGTTCGACCGAAGTGATATCGCGGGCACGCAGACGGTCGCGGGCCTCGGCGATGGTCAGTTTATTCAGATCGCTCATTCCACCACCTTCGGCACTGCGAAAAAGCCCTCGCGCGCGTCGGGCGCATTGGCGAGGATACGGTCCTGCATTTCGCCGTCAGTGACGACATCCTTACGCCGCTTCAGGCGCATCGGTTCGACCCCGGTCATTGGTTCGATACCTTCGACATCAACTTCATTGAGCTGTTCCATGAAGTGAAGAATGCCGTTCAGCCCCTCTGCCAGCGCAGGCAGGTCGGCTTCGTCGACCGCAATGCGTGCCAGATGCGCGACCTTGCGGGCTTCATCCTGAGTGATCGCCATGGTGGTTCCTTTCGCTTGGCGTCGGTTTACCGCCCGTGGCGTTTCGGGGCAAGCACTTGCAACCATGGATGCGATTGACGCCGAGCGGCGCTCGGCGCAGGTTGCCCGCATGTCAGCAACCTCCGCCGTCCTTCCCGTCGCGCTCATCGTTTTGATCGGCTATTTTGCCCGCCGCAGCGCCATCGTTCCCGCCTCGGCCTGGCCCGGCGTCGAAATTTTCTGCTATCGCGTCCTTTTTCCGGCCGTGATGATGATCTCGGTCTATCGCGCCGATCTGACCTGGGCCCGCGTCGGCCCGTTTGGCATGGCATTAATGGCGACCACCGGCCTTGGTGCTTGCCTTGTCTTTGCCCTGAAATTTGCGCTGAGACTGCCCAATCCCCGATTCACCACGATGTTTCAGACCGTGACACGCTGGAACGCCTTTGTCGGCATGGCGCTGGCCACGGGATTATTGGGCAGCAAGGGCATCGGGCTGATTTCGGTGGGCATGGCCTTTCTGATTCCGATCATCAACGTGGTGAACGTGTCGATCATGGCAATCTGGGGCAGCGGGCGCGCCCATCCCCTGATCATCATCAAATCCATTCTTGGCAATCCGCTTATTCAAGGATGCATGGCGGGGCTTGTCTTGAATTTGGGCGCAATCGCGCTGCCCGCCCCCGCGGCCGAGGCGATCAATATGATTGGCTCCGCCGCCATTGCTGTCAGCCTGCTGATCGTGGGTGCCGGAATTCAAATCGACCGTTTGCTGTCACTCTCGCCCGAGCTGATCCTTGCCGTTACCTCGCGCCTGTTGCTGATGCCCGTTATCTTCTGGGTGATCGCAAGCTATCTGGGCCTGTCGCATGATCTGATGATCGCCGGGATTTTGGTCACCGCCGCGCCCACCGCCGCCAATGGCTATATCGTGGCACGTCAGATGGGCGGCGACGCTGATCTTTACGCCGATATCCTGACTTGGCAGACTGTATTGGCGGTGATCACGATCCCCTTTGTCCTTTCCCTGCTGGCGTGATGCCATAATCCAAGGAGCATCTGATGAAACTGACCTGGCTTGGCCATTCGGGCTTTCGTCTCGAAATCGAAGACGCGGTCATTTTGATCGACCCCTGGCTTTTGGGAAATCCGGTCTTTCCCGAAGAGCGACGCGACGAGGCCGTGGCAGGCGCGACCCATATCCTGATCACCCATGGCCATGGCGATCATACCGGCGATGCTTTGGCCATTGCCCGGGCGCAGAAAATTCCCGTTGTCGGGATCTATGATCTGATCACGACATGGCAAACGCATCAGGAAATCCAGGGGATCGGCTTTAACAAAGGCGGCACGGTTGATCTGGGCGGGGCCAAAGTCACAATGGTGAACGCCAGCCATTCCTCGTCGATCGAAGGCTCAGAAGGGCCGATCTATGCGGGGCACGAATCGGGCTACATGATCGCAGGCGAGGGCCATGTGATCTATGTCTCGGGCGATACCGACATCATGGCCGACATGGGCTGGATGGGGGAATATCACGCCCCTGATATCGGCATTCTGTCGGCGGGCGGGCATTTCACCATGGATATGCAGCGCGCGGCTTGGGCCGCCAAGAAGTACTTCAATTTCAAGACGCTCGTGCCCTGCCATTACAAGACCTTTCCGCTGCTTGCGCAGGATGCCGAGCCGTTGAAAGCGGGCCTGCCGGGCGTCAATGTGATCGAGCCCGAGGTCATGGTCGCCATCACCCTCTAACCACCGGTATTATCGACCGCAGAACGGAAAATGCGGCGCCAGCCACAGGCCGCGCCGCATTTTTCCAATCAAAAACCATAGGCCTTTTGAAACAGGCCTTAGGCAGCTTTCTTCAGATCGCTTGCTTCTTGCGGCATCAGCTCGAAGCTGAAATAGCCGAACATTTGTTCCAAAACCGCCAGACTTGGCTGAGCCTCTACCCGATTGGCGGGTGCGACGCGTGCAATCTGCTGCGAAATTTCGGTGGCATCGATACGTTTTGCCATGGTGATCTCCGTCTCAGAATGGCTTCCCATTACGACAGAGAGATAATGCTGCAGTGCAGAAATTTCTAGTGAAGCGACGTGGCGTCAAAGGGCGGATCAGGGCATGGCAGCCCTGATCCTTATGCAAGGCTGACCGATCAGACGATGCGATCGACCATCATATGCTTGATCGAGGCAATGGCCTTGGCGGGGTTCAAGCCCTTGGGGCAGGTATTGGTGCAGTTCATGATCGTGTGGCAGCGATACAGTTTGAACGGATCTTCCAAATCGTCCAAACGCTCGCCCGTCGCCTCATCACGCGAATCGATGATCCAGCGATAGGCCGCCAGCAGCGCCGCAGGGCCCAGATATTTGTCGCCATTCCACCAGTAGCTGGGGCACGAGGTCGAGCAAGACGCGCACATCACGCATTCATAAAGGCCATCAAGTTTCTTGCGATCCTCGATCGACTGGCGCCATTCCTTGTCCGGCGTCGGCGTCTCGGTCATCAGATAGGGCTGAATCGAGGCGTGCTGGGCATAGAAATGCGTCAGATCAGGAATAAGATCCTTGATCACCGGCATATGCGGAAGGGGATAGATATTCACATCGCCCTTGACCTCATCAATGCCGAAAATACAGGCCAGCTTGTTGCCACCGCCGATGTTCATCGCGCAAGAGCCGCAGATCCCCTCGCGGCACGAGCGGCGAAAGGTCAGCGTCGGGTCAATTTCATTTTTGATCTTGATCAGCGCGTCCAGCATCATCGGACCGCATTTATCAAGGTCGATGAAATAGGTATCCAGCCGTGGATTTTCGCCGGTATCGGGGTCCCAACGGTAAATGTTGAACCGCTTCAGGTTCTTGGCGCCCTCGGGCTTGGGCCAGGTCTTGCCGACCCGGATGCGGGAGTTCTTGGGAAGATTGAACTGGACCATTGGGGTCACTCCTGGTGGTCAGACCGCCGCCAAGCGGGGTTCGAAATTTCTGTCGCAACCGGCATGCGAAACTTGACGGCCGTCAGGCCTTGCCGGATCACTTTCCGCCCCAGCCGGGCTGATCATATAGCGGGCGCGTCGGCATCTGCCCCGAGCGTTTCATCACGCAACGCGCATAAACTTCGGCGGGATCACGTCCCATAAAGGCATCGGCTGACATGCCGACCGAGACATAGCCGCCGCGCAGACCATGGTTGCCGACGCCAAAGCCCACCTCGGTTTTCGGCCCGGCGCTGCTTTCATATGCAGCGCCGAGGCACATTTTTTCTGCCTGAGCGACCGGCACAGGCGGCTGGGTACAAGCAGAAAGCATTGTCAGCCCCAGCCCATATGCCGCCCATGTCCAGCGCCCGCGCATTTTAGACCGAGGCCTTCGCAGCAGCCGCTGCGCGCGCGATGCATTGCGAGGTCGCCGGACGGCCAACCACCGCAGCAACCGCATTGCTGACATTGCCACCCGCAGCGCTTTGGCGCCCGATGTCTGCCAGCTCGGCGGCCGAAGCATTGTCGATGACGCAATCTGTGTAAGGCGAAACGTTCGCCCCCGGCAGACGGCGTGCCATCTCGCGATTGACGGCCAGACGCGCGGCGGATTGCGCGACAGTGGGCACCGACGGGACCGGAGCGGTCACGACGGGCGGCGGCGTTACGGGCAGAGCATTCGGATTTTGCACAACGCAACCCGACAACGCCAGCGCGCCAGCAGTTAGAACCAGTGGAAGACGAAAACGCATCAATAAACCCTCGCTTTTGGTGCGATCTTTTTCAGATCGATCCCGCCCTCATCCTGAGCCGTCAAAGGTTCAAGGTGAACGGGCCGATAGGCCAGTTTAACCGTGTTGCCCTCGACCCATGCAAGCGAATGCTTACGCCAGTTGGCGTCGTCCCGCTCAGGGTAGTCTTCATGCGCATGTGCGCCGCGGCTTTCCTTGCGAGCCTCGGCGGCAACAATCGTCGCCAAAGCGTTCGGCATCAGGTTGGTCAGCTCGAGCGTTTCCATCAGATCGCTGTTCCAGATCAGGCTGCGATCCGTGACCTTAAGATTGTCCAGCTTTGCCGCGATCGAGGTCATGCGCTCGACGCCTTCGGCCAGCGTTTTATCGGTGCGGAACACCGCCGCGTCGGCCTGCATCGTGCGCTGCATCTCTAGGCGCAATTCGGCGGTCGAGATCGAACCATTGGCGTTGCGCAAAGCGTCGAAACGAGCCAGCGCCTTTTCGACTTCGGCGACGTTGGTGGTCGGCACGGGGGCTTCGCGGTCAACGACCTGACCTGCCTTGATGGCAGCAGCCCGGCCAAAGACCACAAGGTCAATAAGCGAGTTCGAGCCCAGACGGTTGGCACCATGTACCGAGGCGCAACCCGCCTCGCCCACAGCCATCAGACCGGGGAAGACCGCATCGGGGCTGTCCTGGGTCGGGTTCAGCACCTCGCCCCAATAGTTGGTGGGAATACCGCCCATATTATAGTGAACGGTCGGCAAAATCGGGATCGGCTCGCGGGTGACATCGACACCAGCAAAGATCTTGGCCGATTCAGAGATCCCCGGCAGACGTTCATGCAGCGCCTCGGGCGGAAGGTGCTGCAGGTTCAGGAACATGTGGTCCTTATGCTCGCCCACACCACGCCCCTCGCGGATCTCGATGGTGATGCAGCGTGAGACCACATCGCGCGAGGCCAGATCCTTATAGGTCGGGGCGTAACGCTCCATGAAGCGCTCGCCTTCGGAGTTGGTCAGATAACCACCCTCGCCGCGTGCGCCCTCGGTGATGAGGCAGCCCGAGCCATAGATCCCGGTCGGGTGGAACTGCACAAATTCCATATCCTGAAGCGGCAGACCCGCACGCGCCACCATACCGCCACCATCGCCGGTGCAGGTATGGGCCGAGGTTGCGCTGAAATAGGCACGGCCATAACCGCCCGTGGCCAGCACCACCATTTTGGCATTGAAGACATGAATGGTGCCGTCATCCAGCTTCCAGCAGACGACGCCCGTGCATTTCCCGTCGGTGATGATCAGGTCCAGCGCGAAATATTCGATAAAGAACTCGGCTTTTTCTTTCAGCGACTGGCCGTAAAGCGTGTGCAAAATGGCGTGACCGGTACGGTCAGCCGCGGCACAGGTGCGTTGCACCGGCGGGCCTTCGCCAAATTCGGTGGTGTGGCCGCCAAAGGGGCGCTGATAGATCTTGCCCTCTTCGGTCCGCGAGAAGGGCACGCCATAGTGCTCCAGCTCGTAAACGGCTTTGGGCGCTTCACGTGCGAGATATTCCATCGCATCGGTATCGCCCAGCCAGTCCGAACCCTTGACCGTGTCATACATATGCCACTGCCAGTTGTCGGGGCCCATATTCGAAAGCGAAGCAGCAATGCCGCCCTGGGCTGCGACTGTATGCGAACGGGTCGGGAAAACCTTGGTCACGCAAGCCGTGCGCAACCCCTGTTCAGCCATGCCAAGCGTGGCGCGCAGACCCGCACCGCCAGCACCCACCACGACCACGTCATAATCATGCGTTACGTAAGGATAAGTAGCCATGTGGGACCTCAGACCAGAGCGATCGCACCCAGCCCCATACGGGCGAGTGCATAGACAGCGACGGCAATAACCGTCCAGCTGAAAATGACCGAGAAAATGATCGCGGCTTTGCGCGCGCCGTGATCAAGATAGTCATCGATCATGATGCGGGTGCCGCGGATGAAATGAAGCATGCCGACGATGATGAACATCGCGACAATGATTGCCGGGATCGGGCGACCGAAATAGGCGATCACGCCCTCTCGCGGCAGGCCGATGGCATGGGCGACGACCAGCATGAAACACGGCGTCAGGATGAGCAAAGCCACCGCCGTCACCGTCATGAACCAATGATCCTGGGTGCCGGTATGCGAGGCGCCAAGCCCCTCGGCTGCCTTACGCGGAGTGAGATAACGCATGGTTTTTCCTCCTCAGAGCGCAAAGAACAAGATGAGTGTGATCAGCGCCAGCACCACCGAAGCCGCGATGATCGCAACACTGGATTTGCGCGCGGATTCGATCTCAAGGCCGATGCCCGCATCATAGAAAAGATGGCGCAGACCAGCGAGCAGGTGGTACCACAAGGCCCACATCGAGCCGGTCAGGATGATGAAGCCGATCCACGAGCGCACCACCCAATCCGCGCAGGCAAAGGCGCGATCCGAGGTTACGGCTGCGGCAAGCCACCATACCAAAAGAAGGATACCCGCAACCAGCGCATGGCCGGTGATACGTGTCATGATCGAGGTAATCGCCGCAATAGGAAGACGATAGACCTGCAAATGGGGGGACAGCGGCCGGTTGCCCCGGTTGACGTCGGCCATGATGCGCTCTCCTGCGTTGTCTCAGGTGCTTAGCCTATGACCCGCCGCCACGTCGCAGCTGGCGGGAGGGGCTGGCTGAAAAATTGATTTGGTTCTAGCGCTTTTGTCGCAGGTGTCATCAGCCGAGGCCGGACATTCCCCTAAGAAACGGTGTTTTTACATTTTTGTGATCACACGATCTAGCCTCGTGATCACAGATCCGCATCTTTGGCCAGCTCGCCCAGCCAGTCGGCATATTCCCGACAAATTCTGATTTCCTTCTTACCCGGATCGTAGAAGGCATTCGCCTCGCCACAATCATCCAGCGAAACGCGGATCTTGACCGGCAGGGCCAAAAGCGCATTCACGGCCCGGACCTCTTCGGCGATGATTTCAGCGACCCGATCCTCGACCTTTCCCGAAAAGCGAAGCGCCTGCCCCGGTGCTGCATCGACGGCATCTTGCAGATAGGCAAACCAACTGCCCCATGCCTGCTGATATTCCTCGGCGCAGGTTTCGGCGCGCGCAGAGGGCAGATCAAAGTCGCTGGCGAACTCACCGCGCTGATCTGGATCGGCGCCGTACCACAGGCAGACTGTATTATAATAGCGTTGCAGATCATGGCCGTGGACGTCCCAGAAGCTGGGTTCATCCTCATCGGATTGGGCCGCAGATAACCCCCATGCCAAGGCCGTATTCTGGGCCAGAGCAAGGGCCGAGTCGGGTTCCCAGATCTCATCAAGAAGCAGAACCGACAAGGTGTCTGCCGCATCTTCCTCGCGGCCAAGCACCGGCAGATCCAATGTATCGATCAGCGCATGGCCCAGCTCATGATAGAAGGTACTGACAAGATTTGCTTCTAGAAACAAATCCTGCGCCTCGCTTTGCGCGAATACGGGCCTGGCCCAAAGGGCGAGAAACACCAGCCCGAGGGCGCGAATCAAGTGGGTATGAATGACCAGTAATCCAAATCCAGCAAAATCTCTGGCAGGTACTTACCATCCGAAGTCTTAATTTTTTCCCCACCAGCGACAAAGCCGTGACTGCTGCCCTTATGCGCAACGGTACGCAGGCGGATCGCACCGACGCCCGGCATCGCGGTCGTGGCAAGGTCCAGAACCTGGGAAAAGGCGCGAACCGTATCCCCAGAAAAACAAGGATTTGCATGGGCGCCGCTGTTCAAGGCCGCCAGCATCTGGGCATTGGCAAGACCGTTGAAGCTGAGCGCGCGCGCAAGGCTGATGATATGCCCGCCATAGATCAGCCGCTTGCCATCTTCACGGAAGGTCGCATCGAAATGCACCTTGGCGGTGTTCTGCCACAGGCGCGTGGCCAGCATATGCTCGGCCTCTTCGATGGTGGTGCCATCGATATGATCGATCATCTCGCCGATCTGGTAATCCGACAAACGATAAGGCTCGCCTGCCAAAACGAAGTCATAATTGTTGAAATTCAAGCCTTTTGGCAGGATCAAATCTGTCGGCGCGACGGCGGATGCCAGCTGGGGCACATGGGCTTGGGGCGCGGGCGCATCCAGCCGCCCCTTTCGCACCATCACCCAGCGCACATATTCAAGCACCGTCTGATCATGTTGGTTCACGCCCCGCGTACGAACCCAGACGACGCCGGATTTCCCATTCGAGTTTTCCTTGAGCCCAATCACTTGGGATGTCGCATGCAAGGTGTCGCCGGGCCAAACCGGCAGCAGCCAGCGCCCCTCGGCATAGCCCAGATTGGCAACGGCATTCAGGCTGATATCGGGAACGGTCTTACCAAAGACGATGTGAAAGGTGATCAGATCATCCATCGGCGCGCCATCAAGGCCGCAATGGCGCGCGAATTGATCGCTTGAGTGTAACGCATGCCGGGCCGGATAAAGCGCTTGGTAAAGCGCCCTTTCCCCCCCCGAAATCGTGCGAGGCACGGCATGGGGAATGGTCTCTCCGAGAGAGTAATCCTCGAAAAAGCGGCCCGGATTTGTCTTGCTCATTTGATCCCTTTATTGCTGCCCCAGCTTCATTTCCGGGCTGTATTCGGCATCAACTTCCTTGGTGACGGCCTGCGCACAGCGCATGACGCCGCGCGCGGCATCAAAGGAAATCGACGGGCTGCCATGCAAGACCCAGCCCTTGGACAGAGCAAGCGAGACTTTGTGGCAAAATTCCGAGGTGTCATCCTCGGTAAGCAGGCGGTAAATCGTGGTCATGTCAGCCTCCGAAAGGGTTGGGGCCCAGAACGCTGTGGATCAGGCCGACGACAACCATGACGACGACCGCGCCAAGCAGGGCCATTGCCTCTTTGCGCCAGATCACCGGCTGGGTCGAGGGCTGCCAGCCCGGTTCAGCACGGTTGATCACCACCATTTCGACCCCAGCCCACAGCAAAAGCCCGCCAAAAAGGACGAAAGACGGCAGATCACCATTCACGATCAGATGGGCAAAGGCCCAAAGCGAAAAGCCGATCAGCTGCGGGTGGTGCAGCCGACGCGCCAAACCGGTTTTCATGCCATCGGCGGCGAAAAACCAGAAGGCCGCAACCATCAGCAGATTGTTGATGCCTTTCAGCGCGGGCGTGGGCCCCCACCAATAAGGCCCGTCAGCCATGCGATAGCCGATAATCATCAGAAGGACTGAAATCACAAGCAGACCGGCGAAAATGCCTTTGCCTTTGCTTCCGATTGCTGCGCGTTGGGCTGGTGCGACGCGCTTGAACAGATGGGCAGCCCACCAAAGCGCGACACCAAGAATGAGGATCAGCATGGGGCTTGTCCTTTTGGCTGGATGTCGATCACGCCCAATCTGTCACTCGCTGCGCATCAGGGCAATCGCTTCGGCGCGCGCCAGTGTCGCACGCGCCGTTTCCACATGCAGGTTTTCCACGATGCGGCCATCGACGACGGCGACGGCCTTGCCCTCGGCGATCGCCGCGTCATAGGCCGCAATATGGCGCCGCGAGATCTCGACCTCGGCTGCTGAGGGGGCAAAAACCTCATTGGCGATGGCCAGCTGCGCCGGATGGATCAAGGTCTTGCCGTCAAAGCCCAGATCGCGGCCCTGTTCGCATTCAAAACGCAACCCCTCATCATCCTTGAAGGCGTTGAACACCCCGTCGACGATGATTTTGCCATGCGCTTTAGCGGCCAGAAGGCACAGGCCCAAGCCCGCCTGCATCGGCAAGCGATCAGCCCGAAAGCGGGCATTCATCTCTTTGGCCAAATCATTCGTTCCCATGACCATCCCCTCAAGGCGCGGATGAGCGGCAATGGCGCTGGCATTCAGCATGCCTTGCGCTGTTTCCATCATCGCCCAAAGTGGGGTGTCGGGGATCAGGGTCGCAACGCGGTCAAGATCGGATGGGGCGCTGACTTTCGGGATCAAAACGGCATCGGCACCCACGGCAAAGGCCAGGGCATCATCACTGCCCCATTCTGTATCCAATCCGTTGATGCGCACGATCCGGCGGCGCGCGCCGTAATCGGCCTGCAATGCCTGTGCCAGCAGGCCACGCGCCCCGACCTTTTCCGCAGGTGCGACCGCATCTTCCAGATCAAAGATGATCGCATCAGCGCCAAGGTTCTGCGCCTTTTCCATCGCACGACTATTGGCAGCGGGAATATACAGGACAGAGCGGTAAGGACGGGTCATCGCGGGCCTCTGAGCAATAATGTTGCGCAACGCTGCCCTGATGCGATGCAAATGGCAAGTTTAAACTTGCTGCGTCGCGGCAAATTTGCCCGCGCCCTTGGCCAAATACCGGGGATAGCTGCTAGATTGCGGCCCAGATCAAGCGGATCGAAACCAGCAGAAGCATCCAGGTGATCAAATTGTAAAAGACAGTCGGCGACATGCGCTTGACCAGCCAGATCCCCAGCTGAACCGATAAAAGCGCCGGGATTGTCAGGATCGCTGCGACCTTCAGGTTATCGGCCGAAAGCTGGCCCAGCATCGCATAAGGGATCAGCTTGATCCAATTGCAGATCGCAAAGAAGATCGTGGTCGTGCCCGCATAGGTCATCGGCGACATCTTCAGCGGTTGCGCATAGACCTGATAGGGCGCGGCCCCGGCATGGGCAACGAAGCTGGTATATCCGGCGACCCCGCCCCAGACCGTGCCCCTTGCCCAATCAGCCTGGCGCGCCGAGGCCTGGTCGCGCCGCTTCCACAATGCGCTGATGGCAAAGGCCAATCCGATGACACCGACGACCAGCTCGACCGTTTGATCGCTGACCTGACTAGAGGTGGCCCAGCCCAGAAAAATTCCGAAAATCGCGCCGGGCATCAGTCGGATCAGCACTTTCATGTCGAAATTGCGCCGATAGGCGATCAGACCGCCCAGATCCGAAATGACATAAACCGGCAACAGCATCCCCGCCGCCTGGATTGGTGACATCGCCAAGGCCATGACCGGCACCGAGATCACCCCGACCATGCTCAGGCCGCCCTTGGCCAGCCCGACCGAGATCGCAGCAATCACAGCCAGAACCCATGCCCAAAGCCCCATATCCATGCCGGTCCCTACTCTATCTGCCGCTTGAGATGCGCGAAGCCCGAACGGATCGCCACGCCGACTCTGTGAACCCCTGGATTTGCCTTCGCAACCGTTTCGGGCTGGTTTTTGGGCTTCTGTCGTGACGAAACCCTAGAAAAAAGCCGATTTGCTATCAGATTCGTGAAAATGTTAGCGACAAAACTGGCTGCATACGCAGGTATACAGACTTGCGATTTCGATTCTAACACACTAGGCCATCGAAGCATCATTCCCTATGGAGGATCCCATGGCCCGACCCAAGATTGCACTCATCGGCGCGGGACAGATCGGCGGTACGCTGGCGCATCTGGCTGCGATGAAAGAACTCGGCGATGTCGTTTTGTTCGATATTTCCGAAGGCACCCCCCAAGGCAAAGCCCTGGATATCGCGCAATCGGGCCCGTCCGAGGGCTTTGACGCGGTCATGAAAGGCACCAATGACTACGCCGATATCGCGGGCGCCGATGTTTGCATCGTCACCGCAGGCGTTCCACGCAAGCCGGGCATGAGCCGCGATGACCTGCTGGGCATCAACCTGAAAGTCATGAAATCCGTTGGCGAGGGCATCAAAGCCCATGCGCCGAACGCCTTTGTGATCTGCATCACCAACCCGCTGGATGCGATGGTCTGGGCGCTGCAGCAGTTCTCGGGCCTGCCCGCGAACAAGGTTGTCGGCATGGCTGGCGTTCTGGATTCGGCACGTTTCCGTCACTTCCTGTCGCTGGAATTCGACGTTTCGATGCGCGATGTCAGCGCATTCGTTCTGGGCGGCCATGGCGACACGATGGTCCCGCTGGCCCGTTATTCGACCGTTGGCGGCATCCCGCTGCCGGATCTGGTCAAAATGGGCTGGACCACGCAGGAAAAACTGGATGCGATCATCCAGCGCACCCGCGACGGCGGCGCAGAGATCGTTGGCCTGCTGAAAACTGGCTCGGCCTTCTATGCACCGGCAACCTCGGCGATCGAGATGGCAGAAGCCTATCTCAAGGATCAAAAGCGCGTGCTGCCCTGTGCGGCCTATGTCGATGGCGCCTACGGCCTTGACGGTCTTTATGTCGGCGTGCCGACCGTGATCGGCGGCAACGGCATCGAAAAAGTCATCGCGATCTCGCTGAACGCCGATGAGCAGGCGATGTTCGACAAATCGGTCGACTCGGTCAAAGGCCTGGTTGCTGCCTGCAAAGAGATCGACCCCTCGCTGGCCTGATCCCGACGCGTAAATTGACCAGGCCCCCCGCAGCCATGCGCCACGGGGGGCCTTTTCTTTTCAGCC
This sequence comes from Paracoccus sp. (in: a-proteobacteria), assembly GCF_032007265.1. Taxonomy (GTDB): domain Bacteria; phylum Pseudomonadota; class Alphaproteobacteria; order Rhodobacterales; family Rhodobacteraceae; genus Paracoccus. Next base: position 12,842 of record NZ_DALZMB010000076.1, read on the forward strand.
ATGCCTCCCCTTGCCGGGATGGCGGCCACGCCCCCTGCCCCTGCCCAGGCAGCACCTTGCGGATGATGGAATTCTGGCCCCGATCTGCCTGCGGCAATCGCGCCCGTCAAAGTCGGGATTCTTATGCCCGCACCCTAGGTTTTGCTGCTTGCGCGAACCGGATTGAATTTTGTGATCACAGTCTCTGAGGGTGTGATCGCAAATCTGGGTTTATCGGCAGATTTCCCCAATTCGCCTCACAAACCATTTCATACCTTGACCGCCATGTGTCACAACCCTGCCAACCGAATTTCGCGGGGGATCACGATGAACATTCACGAATACCAGGCCAAGGCACTGTTGCGCCAATATGGCGCGCCGGTCAGCGAAGGCCATGCCGTGACCAAGGCTGACGAAGTCAAAGCAGCTGCCGGTCAGCTTGGCGGGCCGCTTTGGGTCGTTAAGGCGCAAATCCATGCGGGCGGCCGCGGCAAGGGCCATTTCCTTGAAAAGGAAGCAGGCGAAAAGGGCGGCGTCCGGCTGGCAAAATCCGTCGCAGAAGCCGAAGAGCTTGCGCGCCAGATGCTGGGCCGCACGCTGGTCACCCATCAGACCGGCCCTGCCGGCAAGCAGGTGAACCGCATCTATATCGAGGATGGCAGCGACATCGCACGCGAGCTGTACCTTGCTTTGCTGGTTGACCGTCAGACCTCGCGCGTCAGCTTTGTTGCCTCGACCGAAGGCGGCATGGATATCGAAGAAGTCGCAGCCAACACCCCGGAAAAAATCGTCAGCTTCAGCGTCGATCCGGCGTCGGGCCTGTCGGATTTCCACGGCCGCCGCGTCGCTTTCGCACTGGGCCTTGAGGGCAATCAGGTCAAGCAATGCGTGGCTTTGGTCAAGAACCTCTATCGTCTTTTCATCGAAAAAGACATGGAGATGCTCGAGATCAACCCTTTGATCGTCACCCCCGATGGCAATATCAAAGCGCTCGACGCCAAGATGGGCTTCGACAATAACGCGCTTTACCGCCACGCCGACATCGTCGCGCTGCGCGATGAAACCGAAGAAGATCCGAAGGAACTTGAGGCGTCGAAATACGACCTCAACTACATCGCGCTTGACGGTGAAATCGGCTGCATGGTGAACGGTGCAGGTCTGGCGATGGCCACGATGGACATCATCAAGCTTTACGGCGCCGAGCCCGCGAACTTCCTGGATGTTGGCGGCGGCGCCACCAAAGAGAAAGTGACCGAGGCGTTCAAGATCATCACCTCGGACCCGAATGTCAAAGGCATTCTGGTCAACATCTTCGGCGGCATCATGCGCTGTGACATCATCGCGGAAGGCATCATCGCCGCCGTGAAGGAAGTCGGCCTGCAGGTTCCGCTGGTCGTGCGCCTTGAAGGCACCAACGTCGAGTTGGGCAAAGATATCATCGCCAAAAGCGGCCTGAACGTGATTGCGGCAGACGACCTGTCGGATGCGGCCAAGAAGATCGTCAAAGCGGTGAAGGGCTGATGAAACAGCTGGGTCTTGCAGCGAATCCCAAAGCAAAATCAAAGGCAACTTGGTTCGCCTTTGCTGGTTTGGCGATTGTGGCTTTTATGAGCTATCGCTCCGAGATTCTCCGCTGGCTTGAACCGGCACCGGAACAAGTTTCAGCCGAACTTGCAGCATCTGTCTTTGCCGATGGCTGTCTGGAGGGTTTGGCTGAAGACTGGGCTGAGACTGCGAGGAAGATGGAGGATTACGGTTTGAATACCGACGTGCAGCGCAACGTTGTAAGCGCGTCACGCCGTCGGGCAGACCGATCAATCAGCTATGTCGTCCAGTCAATGCCCCAGCAGTGCCTTGTTACTGTGTATACGCCGGATCAGTCAGGGGTCTTCAACCAAATTCGCGAGTATCTGAAACAAAACTATACTGTCGACGAATGGGCAGAATTGGATTTGCCAGGCTTTACGGTGGAAGGGTCCCAAAACGCCCTTTTGGAAACTCCGGATAAAAAGCTACTGATAACCGTTCTGCCCGCGACCCCTCAGGGGTTTGTCGCTCTGTTGGCAACGAAAGGATAAAGCCAGTATGGCCGTTCTTGTAGATAAAAACACCAAAGTCATCTGTCAGGGCATCACCGGCTCGCAGGGGACCTTCCACACCGAACAAGCAATCGCTTACGGCACGAAAATGGTCGGCGGCGTAACGCCGGGCAAAGGTGGCTCCGAGCATCTCGGCCTGCCCGTGTTCAACTCGGTCCATGAAGCCGCAGCCGTCACCGGCGCGAATGCTTCGGTGATCTATGTGCCGCCGCCGTTCGCAGCGGATTCGATCTTGGAAGCCATCGATGCGGAAATCCCGCTGATCGTCGCGATCACCGAAGGCATTCCGGTTCTGGACATGATGCGCGTCAAGCGCGCGCTGGTGGACAGCAAATCGCGCCTGATCGGCCCGAACTGCCCCGGCATCATGACCCCGGATGAATGCAAGATCGGCATCATGCCGGGCTCGATCTTCCGCCGTGGTTCGGTGGGCGTTGTCTCGCGTTCGGGCACGCTGACCTATGAAGCCGTCAAACAGACCTCGGATGTGGGCCTTGGCCAATCCTCGGCTGTTGGCATCGGCGGCGACCCGATCAAGGGCATGGAACACATCGACGTCTTGAAGATGTTCCTTGAGGATCCGGAAACCGAATCGATCATTATGATCGGCGAAATCGGTGGCTCGGCTGAAGAAGAGGCCGCGGAATTCCTGGCCGAGATGAAGAAGAAAGGCGTTTGGAAACCCACCGCCGGCTTCATCGCGGGCCGTACCGCACCTCCGGGTCGTCGCATGGGCCATGCCGGTGCGATCGTCTCGGGCGGCAAGGGTGATGCAGAATCGAAGATCGAGGCCATGAAAAAGGCCGGGATCATCGTGGCGGATAGCCCGGCAGGTCTGGGTGACGCGGTTCTGAAGGCAATCGGAAAGTAAGACTTTTGACTTAGTCGCAGCCTCTACCTAAGTTAGAGGCTGCCTCAGTCCCTGTGAGTGGATAACGTGTTTGAGATTGCACAACGCCGCAAAGGACTTGCCGCTTTTCGTATGAAGGCGGAACACAAAAGCGCTCGCCCCGCGCATTGGGGCGTGCACGCGATGATTTCTGCGGTGGCCTTGACGGCCCTGCTTTCGGCCTGTGGCCGCGCCCCCACCGATGAGATTTTGCGCGGCGGCGTACCGGCCCGCACCGATCTGCATCAGGCATCGGCGATGCCGCCCGAGGCCATTCGTTCCGTGGCGCGCAAGGATGCCGGTTGGCGTCTGATCTATCACCCCGCCCGTGCGCCTGCCGATGCCGAACAAGCCGCTGCCGCGGCCTTGTGCGGGCTGGAAAAAAAGCGCCCCGAACAACTTGTCGTTTTGCCGATGACCGCCCCCGAGGATGACCCCGGTGCGCGGATGATCGACGTGATTTGCGGATAGGGCCATGCGACGCAATCCGCCCTCACTTTACCAACTCTGCCAGTTTCCCTCGGCGGCCGTACCCTTTGGTGCGACTGTCGTGACTTTCAACGTCCCGAACGCCATGGGCGCACAGATGCAGCCCAGCCAACCCGGCTCTGCCCCTTGCAGAGCACAACCGACCAAGGTTCTGCCATGAACGATCAATCCCCCGGCGGCAATGCCGCTTTCCATGACTCGTCTTTTTTGCAGGGTCAGAATAGCACTTATGTCGAGCAACTTTACGGTCAATGGGCGCAGAACCCCGCGAGCGTAGATGCGGCATGGGATGCATTCTTCGCCAGCCTCGGGGATGATCCGCAAGCGGTTCAGCGCGAAGCGCAGGGTGCAAGCTGGACCCGCGCAGACTGGCCGCCGATGCCCTCGGATGAGAACACCTCGGCGCTGACCGGCGAATGGCCGATGTCCTCGAAAGAAGAGGCCAATGCCGCGCTTGGCAAGATCGCGGGCAAGGCTGCCGAAAAAGGCGTATCGCTAAGCGATGACCAAATGCGCCGTGCGGTGCTGGATTCGATCCGGGCGCTGATGCTGATCCGCGCCTTCCGTATCCGTGGCCATCTCTTTGCCGATCTGGACCCGCTGGGACAGCGCGAGATGCCGCAGACGGGCGAGCTTGACCCCGCGACCTATGGTTTTGGGCCCAATGACCTGGATCGCCCGATCTTCATCGACAACGTGCTTGGCCTGCAGATTGCGACCATGCGCCAGATCGTCGATCTGATGAAGCGTACCTATTGCGGCACCTTCGCGCTGCAATACATGCATATTTCCGACCCCGAGCAAGCCGCCTGGTTGAAAGAGCGCATCGAAGGTTACGGCAAAGAGATCCAGTTTACCCGCGAAGGCCGTCGCGCCATTCTGAACAAGCTGGTCGAAGCCGAGGGTTACGAAAAATTCCTTCATGTCAAATACATGGGCACCAAGCGCTTTGGCCTTGATGGTGGCGAAGCGCTGATCCCGGCGATGGAGCAGATCATCAAGCGCGGCGGTGCGCTTGGCGTTAAAGATATCGCCATCGGCATGCCTCACCGTGGCCGTTTGTCGGTTTTGGCCAATGTGATGTCCAAACCTTATCGCGCGATTTTCAACGAATTCCAGGGCGGCAGCTTCAAGCCCGAAGATGTTGATGGCTCGGGCGATGTGAAATACCACCTTGGCGCATCGGCAGACCGTGAATTTGATGGCAACACCGTTCACCTGTCGCTGACGGCCAACCCCTCGCACCTTGAGGCGGTCAACCCGGTGGTTCTGGGCAAGGTCCGTGCCAAGCAGGACCAGCTGAACGACACCGAAAACCGCACCGCAGTGCTGCCGATCCTGCTGCATGGCGATGCGGCCTTTGCAGGCCAAGGCGTCGTCGCCGAATGTCTGCAGCTTTCGGGCATCAAGGGCCACCGGACCGGCGGCACCATCCATATCATCGTGAACAACCAGATCGGCTTCACGACCGCGCCCAGCTTCTCGCGCACATCGCCCTATCCGACCGATATCGCTCTGATGGTCGAGGCGCCGATTTTCCACGTCAATGGTGATGACCCCGAAGCGGTGGTCCATGCTGCGAAAGTCGCGACCGAATTCCGTCAGCTGTTCCACAAAGACGTGGTCATCGATATTTTCTGCTACCGCCGCTTTGGTCACAACGAAGGCGACGAGCCGATGTTCACCAACCCGGCGATGTACAAAAACATCAAGGCGCACAAAACCACGCTGCAGCTTTATACCGAACGTCTGGTGGCCGACGGGCTGATCCCCGAAGGCGAGATCGAGGATATGAAGGCGGCCTTCCAGGCAACGCTGAACACCGAGTTCGAAGCAGGCAAGACCTTCAAGCCGAACAAGGCCGACTGGCTGGATGGCAAATGGTCTGGCCTGACCATCGAGCCCGAGGAATATCACCGCGGCGAAACCGCAATCTCGCCCGAGCTGATGGCCGAGGTCGGCAAGGCTCTGGTGACCGCGCCTGCGAACTTTGATCTGCATAAAACCGTTGGCCGTCTGCTTGAAGCCAAGCAAAAGATGTTTGAGACCGGCGAGGGCTTTGACTGGGCAACCGGTGAGGCGCTGGCCTATGGTTCGCTGGTTGCCGAGGGGCATCCGGTGCGTCTGGCGGGTCAGGATTCGACCCGTGGCACCTTCTCGCAGCGTCACTCGGCCTTCATCGATCAATCCACCGAAGAACGCTTTTACCCGCTCAACAACATCAAGCCGGGTCAGGCCCGCTACGAGGTCATCGACTCGATGCTCTCGGAATATGCGGTGCTGGGCTTTGAATATGGCTATTCGCTGTCCGAGCCCAATGCGTTGACCCTGTGGGAAGCCCAGTTCGGCGATTTCGCCAACGGCGCGCAGATCATGTTCGACCAGTTCATTTCCTCGGGCGAAAAGAAATGGCTGCGCATGTCGGGGCTGGTGATGCTCTTGCCGCATGGCTTCGAGGGTCAGGGCCCCGAGCACAGCTCGGCCCGTCTTGAGCGCTTCTTGCAAGGCTGTGCGGAAGATAACTGGATCGTGGCCAACTGCTCGACCCCGGCGAACTACTTCCACATCCTGCGCCGCCAGTTGAAGCGGAACTTCCGCAAGCCGCTGGTCTTGATGACGCCGAAATCGCTGCTGCGCCATCCGCTTGCAGTCTCGACGGCCGATGAATTCACCATCGGCTCTGGCTTCCACCGCGTGCTTCTGGACGATGCCGAGCGCGGCAAGGTCGACTTCAAACTGGCAGCCGACGACAAGATCAAGCGCGTCGTCATCTGCTCGGGCAAGGTCTATTACGACCTGCTGCAGGCGCGTAACGCCGCAGGTGCGGACAATGTCTATATCCTGCGTCTGGAACAGTTCTATCCGTTCCCGGCCCAGTCGCTGTCGCGCGAACTCGAGCGTTTCAAGGATGCCGAGATCGTCTGGTGCCAGGAAGAGCCCAAAAACCAGGGCGGCTGGACCTTTGTCGAGCCCAATCTGGAATGGGTTCTGGCCCGTATCGGCGCCAAGCACACGCGGCCGCGTTACGTTGGCCGGGCGGCTTCGGCCTCGGTCGCGACCGGACTTGCATCGCGTCACAAGGCTGAACAGGAAGCGCTGGTCCACGATTCGATCACGCTTGGGGAGTAACTGATGGCCGTTGAACTTCGCGTTCCCGCCCTAGGAGAATCCGTCGCAGAGGCGACCGTCTCGACCTGGTTCAAGAAACCAGGCGAGCGCGTCGCAGTTGATGAGATGATCTGCGAGCTGGAAACCGACAAGGTGACGGTTGAAGTGCCGTCACCTGTCGCCGGAACGCTCTTAGAAATCGTTGCGCCCGAAGGTCAAACGGTCGCGCCAAATGCATTGCTTGCGCAAATCGCCGAGGACGGCAACGCAGGCCCAGAAGAAATGCTGCCCCGCCAACAGCCGGCAGCACAGCCAAACGAAGGACAAAGCAACATGAGCGGAAAAGCCGTCGACTTGATGGTGCCCACCCTGGGCGAAAGCGTGACCGAAGCGACCGTCGCGACCTGGTTCAAAAAAGTCGGCGATCACGTCAATCAGGACGAGATGCTGTGCGAACTTGAAACCGACAAGGTCTCGGTCGAGGTTCCTGCGCCGGTTTCAGGGGTATTGGCCGAAATTTTCGCCCCCGAGGGCACGACCGTCGACGCCAAAGCCAAACTGGCCGTGATCACCGAAGGCGCAGCCGGCTCGGTCAGTGCAGCAGCTCCTGCTGCTTCGGCACCTGCCGCCACTGTCTCGGCACCTGCCGCCGCTACGGGTCGCGCCGATGTCGAGGATGCCCCTTCGGCCAAGAAAGCCATGGCAGAAGCCGGCATTTCGCGTGATGCAGTCGCGGGTTCGGGCCGCGATGGTCGCGTGATGAAAGAAGACGTGGCCCGCGCCGCAGCCGCCCCCGCGGCAGCACCGGCAGCC
>NZ_DALZMB010000077.1:0-20050 GCF_032007265.1 Paracoccus sp. (in: a-proteobacteria)
AAAAACTAACCCAAGTTCCGCCCTGATCCAAATCCCTTGCGGGGGGTGCGGGGGGCGCAAAGCCCCCCGTTTTACGCAAGCACCCCAGCATGGGCTTTGGGTGCGCAAGCCTTGGCTACTCGCTCCAGCTGACACCGCTCAGATCATTGGCAGGCATTGGCGCATTCGCCCAAAGCCCTTTGATCTTGGCATTGGCCACGCCGATTTTAGGCAGCTGGAACAAATAGGCATTGACGAAATCCTGCGCGATCATGCGCTCGGCCGCTTGGGTCAGCTCAGTTCTCTGCGCGGGATCGACTGTCTCTTGCAGCTTGGCCATCAGCTCTTTGAAGGCGGGCTTGGCGTAATGAAAGTAATAATCGTCGCGCGCGTAGATACCGATATCCATCGGTTCGACATGGCTGATGATGGTCAGGTCGAAATCGCCACCTTTAAACACGGTCTCCAGCCATTGCGCCCATTCCATATTGGTGATCTCGGTCTCGACCCCAATATTGCGCAACTCAGCGGCAATGATTTCGCCGCCCCGGCGGGCATAGGGTGTCGGCGGCAAGGCCAGCCGCAATTTGAGACCCGATACCCCTGCCTCAAGCAAAAGCGCCTTGGATCGCTCAGGATCAAAGCCGGAAAGCGCGGTCAGATCGATATAATCAGGGTGATGGGGGGCAAAATGCGTGCCAATCGGCGTGCCATAGCCAAACATGGCGCCGTCAATCAGATCCTGACGGTTGATCGCATGGGCGATCGCCTCTCGGACCTTGATGTTGTCCAGCGGGGGGCGGGTGTTGTTCATCGCCAGGATCGTCTCCCCCTCGGTCGTGCCGACGATCACCTTGAAACGAGGGTCGGCCTCTAACTGGGGCAAGGTCTCGACGGCGGGGTAGTTGGTGAACGCGTCAACATCTTCGGCCATGACCGCCGCAAAGGCCGCAGTTGGGTCCGAGATAAAGCGAAAGGTTGCGCTTTTTATCGCGGGTTTGGTGCCCCAATAGCCGTCAAAAGCAGAGATGCGAATCAGATCGCCCTGACGCCATTCCTCGAATTTATAGGGGCCGGTCCCGACGGGCTTGGTCGCAATATCGGCGATGCTGGCCGCATCGACCATGACCGCATCCCCCCAAGCCATCTTGAAAGGGAACCCGCCATCGGCACCCTTCAGCGTGACGCGCACGGTTTGAGGATCCAGCGCTTCGACCGTATCGATGCCGGTGAACAGTTCTTTTTGGGCGCTGGTGCTGTCGTCTGCGCGCGCGCGATCCAGTGAAAAGATCACATCTTCAGCATCAAAATCACTACCGTCGTGAAACTTCACGCCCGGAACAAGGTGAAACGTATAGCTTTTCCCTGCATCCTCGACATCCCAGCTTGCGGCCAGGCCGGGCAAAACCGCGCCATCGGGTCCGATACGGGTCAGTCCTTCAAAGATATTGGCATAGACGATCTCATCGACGGCGGCGGCGGCGCCCTCGGTCGGGTTCAGGTTCGGTGGCTCCAGCACCATACCGATGGTGATCTGATCCGGCGCGGCCAGTGCCGCCCCGGCAAGCAGCGCCCAGGCAGCAGTAGAAGTGATGAGTTTTGCGAACATAGGCCCCCTCGCATCCGATTTTGGCGAATGTGCAGGTAGCCGCGGCCTAGATCAACCGCGCGCTTCAGTCAGCTCTTGTGCAAAGCCCGCGCACATCAGCCAAAGCGACGTGACCACAAGCCCCCAATGTGCCCAGCTTTCGGGATGAAAGTTCACCATGACCGCCCAGGCTGCGAAAAAGACCCAGCCCGCCGTCATCGGCAAAGAGATCGCCCGCCAGCGCGTGGTCCGCACCGGGTGAATGAATTTCACATTGGTGAACATTGTGATGGTCAGGATGATGACGACCAGCAGGCTGACCCACCACACGGGCTTAAGCGCAAAGAGAACCAGCACCACCATATTCCAGCAGGCCGGAAAGCCAGCAAAGGAATAATCGCGCGTTTTCATGCGTGTATCGGCGAAATACAGCACCGATCCATAAACAATGGCGATGATTGCAAGCCACCCCGTCCAACCCGGCAGCAGCCCCGACATGAACAAGGCATAGGCCGGAATAAAGACATAGGTCAGATAGTCGACGATCATATCCATGATCACGCCATCATAGGTTGGCCAGTTTTTCTTGACGTCAAAGCGGCGCGCCAATGGGCCATCGACCCCATCGACGATCAGCGCGATCAGCAACCAGAAAAACATCTTGGACCACTCGCCCTGCACCGCGGCCAGCATCGCCAGCATGGAAAGCACGGCGCCTGTGGCGGTGAGCAGATGAACGGAGAGGGCTTTGAGGCGAGAATTCATGATGAAATATTTCTGTCACCGAATGGCGGTTGTCGCAAGGTTGGTGGCCGGATTTGACCGATATTCGCTTTGACATGACGCATTATCGCATCAAGAGGCGAATATTCAGTTAACAAATTCGTCTCGACCATAGCCTTGAAGGTAAAGAAGCGCCGTCAGATCGCCATGGTTGATGCGCAGCTGCGCCTGTGCTGCGACCGAGGGTTTGGCGTGCAGTGCAACCCCAGCACCTGCAAGCTGGATCATGCCCAGATCATTGGCGCCGTCGCCTACGGCGATCGCCTCGGCGGGGGTAACGCCAAAGCGCTGGGCGATCTCGCGCAGCGCCTCGACCTTGGCTTCGCGGCCCAGAACCGGCAGGCCGACATGTCCGGTCAGGACCCCGTCGTCGGACAGCAGGATATTCGCCCGATGCTCGTCAAAGCCCAGTTTTTGCGCAATGACATCGGTAAAGACGGTAAATCCGCCCGAGACCAAAGCCGCATAAGCGCCTTGACCGCGCATCGTCGCGACCAATTCGCGGCCGCCGGGCGCCAGAGTGATGCGTGATTGCAAAACCTGATCGATTGCTGATTCGTTCAGCCCCGAGAGCAGGCCCACGCGCTCGATCAGAGCTTCATGAAAATTCAGTTCGCCGTTCATGGCGCGGGCAGTAATGTCGGCAACACGCGGACCAACGCCGGCGAAATCGGCCAGCTCGTCGATGCATTCCTGTTCGATCATGGTCGAATCCATATCGGCGATCAAAATCGCTTTTTGGCGGCCGAGGCTTGGCTGGATGGCCAGATCCAACCCTTGTTTTTGCAGTTCTTCCCAGACATGCCAAAAGTCGGCAGGCTGACTTTCTACCGGAAATTCAGCTGCAATATCATTGGCTAACCAGATCGTAGGCCCGCCACCCCAGCGCGCACGAAGCGCGTCTATCGGCTCGGGGCGTAGGTTGGCGCGGGTAGGCGCTGCAAGGATGGAGACGGTGAACATGAAACCTCCGCTTCGGCCGGGATAGCGCCCCCCGTAATCCAAAGGCTGTGTTGGCACCAGAGCAATGGTGGAAGTTGGCCCGAGGAAATTGGGCCAGATGGCAAAATGCAAAAAGATAAAATTGGCGCGAGATTTTTCTTGCAGGAACAGGTTCGCAGGATTACGCCAGTCAGTGGGACACCTCACCCCAACGTGAGGCTTTTACCTGGAAGGGTAGCACAATGACTGTTCAAACTCCGGCTACGCGGCCGGCGAATCCGCGTTTTTCCTCGGGCCCTTGTGCCAAAATCCCCGCCTATTCGTTGGACATGCTCGCAGACGCGCCTTTGGGCCGCTCGCATCGTTCGGCCGTCGGGAAAGCCAAATTGGCCGAGGCAATTGATCTTACCCGCGAAATTCTGAACGTACCTGCGGATTACCGCATTGGTATCGTTCCCGCTTCGGATACGGGCGCTGTGGAAATGGCGCTGTGGTCACTTTTGGGCGCGCGCCCTGTCGAGATGTTGGCCTGGGAAAGCTTTGGTGAAGGTTGGATCACCGATGTCGTCAATCAGCTGAAGCTGGATGCCGTGACCCGTATCGCCGATTATGGCCGTATCGTTGATTTCACTCAGGTGGATTTCAATAAGGACGTGGTCTTTACCTGGAATGGCACAACATCTGGTGTTTGCCTGCCCAATGGTGACGTGATCCCGGCTGATCGTGAGGGGCTGACGATTTGCGATGCCACCTCGGCTGCATTCGCGATGGATCTTCCTTTTGACAAGCTCGATGTCGTGACCTTCTCCTGGCAGAAAGTGCTGGGCGGTGAGGGGGCGCATGGCGTTCTGATCCTGTCGCCGCGTGCCGTGGCACGGCTGGAAAGCTATACGCCCGCATGGCCGATGCCCAAGCTCTTCCGCATGACCAAAGGCGGCAAGTTGATCGAGGGCATTTTCAAAGGCGAGACCATCAACACGCCGTCGATGCTGTGCGTCGAAGATTATTTGGTCGCGCTGAAATGGGCAAAATCGTTGGGCGGCAAGGATGCCTTGATCGCGCGTTCCGATGCCAATGCCCGCGCGGTTCGCGACTTTATCGCAACCCGTGACTGGATTGCCGATCTGGCGGTGGATCCGGCTACGGCCTCGAACACCTCGGTTTGCCTGCGCTTTACGGATGCGCGGATCAAGGATGCGGCGGCTTTTGCCAAAGCTGTGACCAAGCGTCTGGAGAAAGAGGGCGTGGCATTGGATGCGGGCGCCTATCGTGATGCGCCTGCAGGGTTGCGCATTTGGTGTGGTGCGACTGTCGAGACAAGCGATGTCGCAGCGCTGATGCCATGGATCGAATACGCCTTTCTTTCCGAGATCGAGGCCCAAGGCTAACGCCGAGGCCAGCCAGCCCCGGTGCCGGGGTATTTAGATGATGAAGAAAATGCAGCGCGGGGGAGAGATTTCCCCTGCCGGATCTGCTTATCCAAAGGATAGAACCATGCCTAAAGTTCTTGTGTCGGACAAACTTTCGGAAACTGCTGTTCAGATTTTTCGCGACCGTGGTGTCGAGGTCGATTACCTGCCCGAAATCGGCAAAGATAAAGAGAAACTTGCTGAAATTATCGGAAATTATGACGGGTTGGCTATTCGTTCGGCCACGAAGGTGACCGAGAAGCTCCTGGAAAAGGCAAACAATCTGAAGGTCGTGGGCCGCGCCGGGATCGGAGTGGACAATGTCGATATTCCGGCTGCCTCGAAAAAAGGTGTGATCGTGATGAACACGCCGTTTGGCAACTCTGTCACTACGGCGGAACATGCGATTGCCATGATGTTTGCTGTTGCACGACAGCTGCCTGAAGCCAGCGCCTCGACCCATGCTGGCAAATGGGAAAAGAACCGCTTCATGGGGGTCGAGGTCTTCAACAAGACCCTTGGCGTTATTGGGGCGGGCAATATCGGCGCGATCGTGATTGACCGGGCGTTGGGCCTGCGCATGAAAATTCTGGCCTATGATCCCTTTCTTTCGGAGGATCGCGCAGTTGAGCTGGGGGTAAAAAAGGTCGAGCTGGATGAGCTGTTGGCCAAGGCCGATTTCATCACCTTCCACGTGCCTTTGACGGATAAAACCCGCAATATCTTGTCGCGCGAGGCCATCGCCAAGTTGAAGCATGGGGTGCGTATCATCAACTGCGCGCGCGGCGGTTTGGTTGATGAAGAGGCTTTGGCCGAGGCGCTGACGGACGGCCGGGTGGCTGGCGCGGCCTTTGACGTTTTCGCGACAGAGCCTGCGACCCAATCGCCTTTGTTCAACCTGCCGAATGTGGTGGTGACGCCGCATCTGGGTGCCTCGACCAATGAGGCGCAGGAGAATGTTGCTTTGCAGGTGGCCGAACAAATGGCCGATTACTTGCTGACGGGTGCGGTTCAAAACGCATTAAACATGCCCTCGGTCACGGCGGAAGAGGCCGCGATCATGGGGCCATGGATCAAGTTGGCGGGCCATTTGGGCAGTTTCGTGGGGCAGATGACTGACGAGGCGATTACGGCGGTCAATATTCTATATGATGGCGTCGTTTCGGAAATGAATCTGAACGCGCTCAATGCTGCTGTGATTGCCGGGATGATGAAGGTCGTTAACCCTGATGTGAACATGGTTTCGGCACCGATTGTCGCCAAAGAGCGGGGCGTTCAGATTGCGACGACCCATCAGGACAAGCAGGGCATCTTTGACGGCTATATCAAGGTGACTGTGGTTACGGAAAAACGCGAACGTTCAGTTGCGGGCACGGTTTTCTCGGATGGCAAGCCGCGCTTCATTCAGATCCGCGGGATCAACGTCGATGCCGAGATCGGTGAGAACATGCTTTATACCCGCAACAAGGACGTTCCGGGTGTCATCGGCGCTTTGGGAACCACTTTGGGCAATCTGGGCGTGAATATCGCCAATTTCACCCTTGGCCGGACCAAACAGGGCGATGATGCGATCGCAATTCTGTATCTGGATGAGCCTCTGACGCCCGAGGTGCTTGCGACTTTGCAAAATACGGGCAAGTTTCTGCAGGTGAAACCGATGCGTTTCGAGATCTGATAGCAATCTGATCCGAAAGCCAGTTTCTGAAACGGCCCCCTGCTAAGAAATGGGCGGGGGGCTTTGTGCTGGAAGGAAAGTGCATGCAGGTCTTTGCGATCGGCGATATTCACGGCGAATTAGAGATGCTGCAAGCCGCGCATCGCCGCATCCGACAAATCGGCGGGGACAGGGCGCAGATCATCCATGTAGGGGATCTGCTGGATCGCGGCCCCGATTCGCGTGGCGTGGTCGATTATCTGGCCGAAGGGCAGGCGCGCGGCGAGAATTGGGCGGTGATCAAGGGAAATCACGATCGCTTTTTACCGAAATTTCTGCGCGAGCCAGATTGGATCGACCCTGGCTTAAGTTCGGGGGCGCATTGGGTTGATCACGAGGGGTTGGGGGCGGCGGCAACGTTGGCAAGTTACTCGGTCGATGCATCTTTGCCGCGTGATGTTGTTCATCAAAAAGCGCTGAAGGCCGTGCCGAAGGATCACCTTGAATGGCTGGAGCGTTTGCCGCTGTGGTATCTGCATCCGCTTGCGCTTTTCGTGCATGCTGGGGTTCGGCCGGGCGTCGATCTGGGGGAACAGACCGAGCAGGACCTGCTTTGGATCCGTAAGGGATTTTTGACCGAGCCGGACGATCACGGCATATTGGTGGTGCACGGCCATACGCCGGTTGAACGCGTCACGCATTTCGGCAACCGTCTGGCGATTGATACCGGCGCGGTTTTTGGCGGGCCCCTGAGTGTGGTTGAACTTGCGCCAAATGCGATTAGCCTGATCACAGAGGCAGGGCGCGAGCCGATCTTGCCGTCCCAAAGGGGGTAGGGATGCGGAAATTAACCCTGATCGCGGCCTTTCTTTGTGCAGCCTTGCCGGCGGCTGCGCAGGAGGTGGGCCGCGTTGGTGTGGACTGGGTCGGCAATGACATTGTCATCGAGGCCTTTGGTGATCCCAAGGTCGAAGGGGTGACCTGCCACCTAGCCTATTTCTCGCGCTCGGTGGTGGACCGTTTGCGAAAGGGAAACTGGTTTGAGGACCCCTCTAATTCGGCCATCCAATGCAGCCAGTCAGGGCCAATCAAACTTGGCGATATTGCGCGTGGCCCCAAGGGGGAGGATGTCTTTTCCGAGGGGCGATCACTGATTTTCAAATCGCTGCGGGTAAAGCGCATCTATGACGAGCAAAATCAGGTTCTGATCTATCTTTCGCATGCCAGCGAGCTGTCGGAAGGCTCGGCGAAAATGGCAATTTCCACGATTCCCTTGGCCTTGCCGGGCGAGGCGGTCACACTTCCCGCGAAACCGTAAGAGCGGTCGATTTCGCATATCAGACGAAGGTGTCAGACAGGATGTCTCGGATTCTTGACGGTAGACATAAGGCCGATGCGGCGGTATTTCCCCCCTTATCGGGAAAGAAGATGATGCAAGAATCGTTAAAAATCGCGAAATATAATCTGGGTCAGGTGGTTCGCCATCGTGAGCATCCGTTTCGCGGTGTGGTCTTTGACGTCGATCCTGCCTTTGCCAATACCGAGGAGTGGTACGAATCCATTCCCGAGGATTCGCGCCCCGATCGCGATCAGCCCTTTTACCATCTTTATGCCGAAACCGAGGCGACATTTTATGTGGCCTATGTGTCGGAACAGAATTTGGTGCCGGATGTTTCTGGAGAGCCATTGGAGCATCCCGAAGTTGTCGCGATGTTCGGCGAATTTCAGGACGGGCGCTATCCCCTGCAATTCGGGCTGAACTAGGGCCTTACCCCTCGCGCACGGGGGGCTGAGCCAAGGGCTGCGCCCCCGAATGATTGCTCAGGGATTCCGGATAGGGAATGGTGAAGGCCAGAAAATTTCTCTGATCTTCGCGATAGTAACAAATGGCGCGGGTCAGATCTTGGATCAGGAACCAGCCAAACCCGCCTTCAGGCAGCTCTCCGCTTAATTGCTCGCGTGATCGATAGGTGGTGTATTCAGCCGCCTCGAAAGGCAGCAAACAGTTTTCGGGCAAGGGCACGCCATCATCGGTCACGGCGCAAGAAATGCCCGTGGCCTGCTGAATCACGCAAAGATGGACGGTTGGCACGCCGGGCCTGGGGTGCGGATGGGTATGGCCGATTGGCGCTTTGGCGAGGGGCGGGGTCCGTGCCGTGGCATCGGTCAGTGACAGACCGCCATGTTCGCTGATGTTGTTAAGCACCTCGGCCAAAGCCAGTTCCAGCCGACCGATTGTATCTGGGCTGACATGCTCGCTAAAGCGGCGCCGCAAAGACAGAAGCGTGGCCCGAACCGCGCCGCGATCCGCACGGAAGACCCGGTGGTACATCGGCTGGCAGCGCGCGCTGGGAGAGTGGTTCGGGCCTGCGTGATGACGGGTCATGCCGCTTATTCCATATGGACAGCTGCGCCTGACTGAAGTGGAGGCATCGGTGGTTCCTGTGCTGGGACAATCTTGAAGATGCTGTCCATATGGGTCAGGCGAAAGACACGTTCGACGTTAGGGCTGAGGTTGCACAATTCCAGCTGATACCCCTCGGGCAGAGATTTGAGCACGGCAATCACTGCGCCAAGCCCCGAGCTATCCATGAAGTTGACCTGTTCCAGATCAAGCACGATGTTCGGCCCGATTTCGGTCAAGGCCTCGCGGATGCGATCCTTGAAGGCAGTGGCGACAACAGCATCAAGGCGTGCCTCGCCGATCTTGATGATGTGTTTGTCCTCGAACGAAGTGATCGTCAGTTGCATGTCCGTCCCATCCTGCATTGCGCAGCTTTGGTCCAAGACTGCGCCATAAACCTTACGATTTTGTCACCATGTCGTGGTTTTCCCAGAAAGATTGCCACGAAATACGCAGCATTTTCATAGAAGCAGGCCATGCCCCGTGGGGTTGTTTTTGCGTTCGGGTTTTGGGCGCGACTGCCCTTTGGCTAAGCAAGTGCCTAGGTATCGGGCGTTCGATCGATGGTAGGGTTCACCAAGCCCGCGCGCCATGATGGACATGTCCAATAAAGCTGTCATGTTGATGAATATGTGGGTCGTTCGGGGGAAGCATGTTTTACAACGAGATGTTCGACCAGGATGAGGTTCGCAGCCCCTATGCGCTGCTGTCGAACTGGATCGCGACCATGCCCTGCGAAATACGCCAGATGAAACAGGCCGAAGCCGAGGCCCTGTTTCGTCGGATCGGCATCACATTTGCCGTCTATGGCGAGGGCGGAGACCCTGATCGCCTGATGCCGTTCGACATGATGCCGCGGGTCTTTTTGCAAGAGGAATGGCGCAAGCTAGAACGCGGCATCAAGCAACGTGCGCGGGCTTTGAATGCGTTTTTGCGCGATGTCTATGGGCGCGGCGAGATCATTCGTGCCGGGCGCATTCCGGCACGTCTGGTCTATCAAAACGCGGCCTATGAAAAGGCCATGGTGGGATTTGTCCCGCCGCGCGGCGTCTATTCACATATCGTTGGCATCGACATTGTCCGGACCGGGCGCGACGAGTTCCACGTGCTTGAGGACAATTGCCGCACCCCCTCGGGGGTCAGCTATATGCTGGAAAACCGCGAGATCATGATGCGGATGTTCCCCTCATTGTTTCGCAACAACCGCATCGAGCCGGTGGATGGCTACCCCGAGCTGTTGCGGCGCACGCTGGCTTCGGTCGCGCCAGCCAAATGCAAGGATCGCCCGACGGTCGTGATCCTGACGCCCGGCCCCTATAACAGCGCCTATTACGAACATTCATTTCTTGCCAATCTGATGGGGGTCGAGCTGGTCGAGGGCAGCGATCTGTTCGTCGATGGCGAGTTCGTCTACATGCGCACGACCCAAGGGCCAAAGCGCGTCGATGTGATCTATCGCCGGATCGATGATGCCTTTCTTGACCCTTTGTGCTTTCGCCGCGATTCCGCTTTGGGTGTGCCGGGGTTGATGGATGTCTATCGCTCGGGTGGGGTCACGATTGCCTCGGCACCGGGGGCAGGGGTCTCGGATGACAAGGCGATCTATATCTTCGTACCCGAGATGATCCGCTTTTATCTGGGCGAAGAGCCGATCCTGAAAAATGTCGATACCTGGGCCTTATGGCGCGAAGATGACCTGAAATATGTGCTGGAACATCTGGACGAACTGGTCGTCAAAGAGGTCCATGGCTCGGGTGGTTATGGCATGCTGATCGGCCCCAAATCCACCAAGGCCGAGATCGCGGATTTCGCCCAGCGCATCCGCGCCAATCCCGCCAATTACATTGCTCAGCCGACGCTGGCCCTGTCGACCTGCCCCACCTTTGTCGATGAGGGCATTGCGCCGCGCCACGTCGATCTGCGCCCGTTTTGCCTGTGCGGCGAGCGTATCGAGCTGGTGCCGGGGGGGTTGACGCGGGTGGCCATGCGCGAGGGGTCGCTTGTGGTGAATTCCTCGCAAGGCGGTGGCGTCAAAGACACCTGGGTGTTGTCGGAATAGGGGAAGGCCATGCTCAGTCGAACTGCTTTTCACCTTTTCTGGATCGGGCGTCACCTCGAGCGCAGTGAAACTGCTGCGCGTCTGCTGGATGTGGGGGTGCGGATAACGCTGATCCCTTCCAATACGGCACGAATGGAAAGCGAATGGGAATCGCTTTTAAGCGCCTCGGGTACGGCCGATGCCTTTCACGCCAAATATCCCGAGATCACGCAAGAAAACATTGAAACATTTATGTTTTTCGATCGCTGCAACCCGTCATCGGTTGTTTCTTGTCTGGAAAAGGCGCGCGAGGGGGCGCGGGTGGTGCGCACGGCGCTGACCAGCCAGGTCTGGGATGCGCTCAACACCGCCTATCAAGAGCTACGCCAGCTGGAAAAAATCCCTCGCGAGCAGTTGGATGCCGCGATGCTGACCGATTTCACCACCCGTCACACCTCGACCATCCGCGGTGCAATCGTGGCCACGCAGCTGCGCAGCGACGGCTGGCATTTCCTGAACCTTGGCTATGAGCTGGAGCGGGCGGATGCGACGGCGCGCATGGTGGATGTAAAGTATTTTGTCCTGTTGCCCCGCGTCGAATTTATCGGCTCGGGGTTGGACAGCTATCAATGGCAGGTGCTGTTGCGTGCCCTTTCCGCCCATCGCGCCTTTCATTGGGCCTATGGCGGCGAGATCACGGCCAATAAGGTGGCCGAGTTTCTGATTTTGAACCGCGAAAGCCCACGCTCGTTGATGTCTGCCCTTAGCGAGGCGGTTTTTCATCTGAATGGCTTGGTCGCACGCTATGGGCCGGGGGTGCCGACCACGGCCGCCACCATGGCCGAGCGGGTTCTGGAAGAACTGACGTCACATGACATCGATGGTATCTTTGAAGAGGGGCTGCACGAGTTTCTAAGCTGGTTCATTGGGGAAATCGCCGCAATCGCCGATGCGGTTCAAGATGATTACCTCAGCGGGCGCAGCTGATGGGCGATGACCGAACATTCAGAACAGGACGCAATGACAGGGGCCGGGCATGAAGCTGCAGATCACCCACGAGACCACCTATAGCTATGATGTGCCAATCCTTGGCATGGTGCAAAGCCTGCGCCTGACGCCATCGGCCTTCGAGGGGCAGCGCGTCGCAAGTTGGGGCATCCAGGTGACCCAAGGGCGGCGAGGCGGGGCATTTCGCGACGGTGCCGGCGATTGGGTCGAAGGGTGGAGCGTGCGCGGCCCGATTTCCGAGGTGACAGTTTCCGTTCGTGGCCAGATCGAGACCCGTGACACCGCCGGCGTGTTGCGTGGTCATCGCGAAACCGTCAATCCGCTGGTCTATCTGCGCGACACGCCCTTTACCGCGCCAGATCCTGATTTGCGGCGGCTGGCGGCCAGTGTCTCGGGCGAGGATGGGTTGGAACTGGCCCATAAGCTGTCCTCGGTCGTGTCCGAGGCGATCCGCTATCGCCCGGGCGTGACTGAAACCTCGACCACCGCTGCCGAGGCTTTGGCATTGGGCGAGGGGGTGTGTCAGGACCATGCCCATGCGCTGATTTCTTTGGCTCGTCTGTCTGGGCTGCCCGCGCGTTATGTCTCGGGGTATCTGCATTCCAATATCGCAGGCACGCCCCATGACGCCGCCCATGCCTGGGCCGAAATTCATACCGGCACGTTGGGCTGGGTCGGCTTTGATGCGGCCAATCATTGTTGTCCCGATGATCGCTATGTTCGGCTAGGCTCGGGTTATGATGCGGCTGACGCGGCGCCGATTGCAGGGACAACGGTCGGTCGCGGCGGCGAAAGCCTAGAGGTTCGCGTGGCTGTCGAGGAGATGGAGCAATAACCATTCGACACAAGTGCACCCTGGGATTATACCCTTCCGGTCCGAAAGCCCGGACGGCCAAACTGCGGATTGTGCAATGACCTATTGCGTCGGATTAAAGCTGGATGCAGGGCTGGTGCTGCTGTCTGACACCCGCACCAATGCCGGTCTTGATAACATCTCGACCTATCGCAAGATGTTTTTCTTTGAAAACCCCGGTGAGCGGGTGATCGGGATCATGACGGCGGGCAGCCTTTCGGTGACGCAGACCACCCTCGCGCGTCTGCATGAGGCGATCCATGACGAGGGGGCGGATGAAACCACCTCGATCATGAAGGCGCCGAATATGCTGCGCATCGCGACGATCATCGGCAATGCGCTTGCCCAGACCAGCCGCGCGATCGCCGAGCAGTTCGAAGAGCTGGAGGGGTCTGCAGCCTCGGCCAGCATGATCGTCGCCGGACAGCGCGCCGGGGGCGATATGCGACTCTTTTTGATCTATCCCGAGGGAAATTTTATCGAAGCCACCGAAGACACGCCCTTTTTGCAGATTGGCGAGCATAAATACGGCAAACCCATTCTGGACCGCGTCGTTACCCCCCAGACCAGTTTGGTCGATGCGCAAAAGGCTGTTCTTTTGTCGATGGATTCGACGCTGCGGTCGAACCTTTCGGTCGGGATGCCATTGGATCTGGCCGTGATCAAAAAAGATGATTTCCGCGTCACCAGCGCACGCCGCATCGCCGAAAACGATCCGGATTTCATGGCCATGAGCAGGGCATGGTCCGAGGCCTTGCGCGAGAGCTTTATCAAGATGCCAATCTAGGCCCTTAGGCCCAAATTGGGGATGTTTGATCGGGCGGGATCGTAGTCAGATCCTTGATGGACCGCGGTGGCCGGGATTAATTCCCGGCCTGCAATTCCTTGAGTTGATAGAGCAAATCCAAGGCCTCGCGCGGGGTTAGCACATCGGGATTGATGTCGCGCAGCTTGGCCTCGGCTGCCGAGGCGCGCGCGGTTGGTGCGGCAACGACGGGCGGGGCCGCGCGAAACAGCGGCAAATCATCCAGCAGCATTTGTGGCTTTGATCCGCTTTCGCGTTCGCCGCTTTCCAGCATGTGCAAAATGTCCTTGGCGCGATCGACGACAGAGGCGGGCAGACCCGCCAGCCGCGCAACCTGAACGCCATAGGATCGATCCGCCGCGCCCTTTTTGACCTCGTGCAGAAAAATCACTTCGCCTTCCCATTCGCGCACTGTCACGGTCGCGTTTTCGACGCCGTCTAGCCGGGCCGAAAGCGAGGTCATCTCGTGGTAATGGGTCGCGAAAAGCGCGCGGCAGCGGTTGGTGGCATGAAGATGCTCCATCACCGCCCAAGCGATCGAAAGGCCGTCCCATGTTGCGGTGCCGCGCCCGATTTCGTCCAAAATGACCAATGCGCGATCATCGGCCTGATTCAGAATGGCGGCGGTCTCGACCATCTCGACCATAAAGGTCGAGCGCCCGCGTGCCAGATCATCGGCCGCGCCCACGCGGCTGAAAAGCTGACTGACCATGCCGATATGGGCCGAGGCGGCAGGGACAAACGCCCCCGCCTGAGCCAAGACCGCAATCAGCGCATTCTGACGCAGAAAGGTCGATTTACCGGCCATATTCGGACCTGTCAGCAACCAGATCGCCGGAGTCTGGCCTTCAGTCAGATCGCAGTCATTGGCCACAAACGTGTCGCCCTTGCGCTTGAGCGCGCGTTCGACGACGGGGTGACGCCCGCCGGTAATCTCAAAGGCGCGGCTCTCGTCGACAATCGGGCGCGTCCAGTTCTCTCCGGCCGCCAGATCGGCAAAGGCGGCTTGCAGGTCGATTTCTGCCAATGCGCGCGCGGCCTGACCAATGGGGCCAGACTGGGCCAGAACTGCTTGCACCAACTTTGCAAAAATGCCCCGCTCGATTTCCAGCGCGCGGTCGCGGGCATTCAGGATGCGGGTTTCCAGCTCGGATAGCTCGACGGTGGTAAAGCGGATCTGGTTTGCTGTGGTCTGGCGGTGGATGAAGCGCTCGTTCAGGGGGGGCGCAAGCATCTTTTCGGCATGGGTCGTCGTGGTTTCGATAAAATAGCCCAGGACGTTGTTATGCTTGATCTTCAGACTGGACACGCCCGTTTCGCGGATGAAATCGGCCTGCATTCCGGCGATCACGCCCCGGCCTTCATCGCGCAGGCGGCGCGTCTCATCCAGCTCGCTGTCATGGCCCGCAGCGACATAGCCGCCATCGCGCGTCAAAAGCGGGGGCTCGGCGACAAGCGCATCATCCAGCAGATCGATCAACTCGTCATGGCCGATCAGCGCTTGGGCCGCATCGGTCAGAATTGCGCCCGCGTCATCGGGCAACATGGCGGCGATCGTGACCCCTTGGGTCAGGCCAGCGCGGATCGCCGACAGATCGCGCGGGCCGCCCCGATCCAGCGCGATCCGCGACAGGGCACGGTCCATATCCGGGGCGCGCGACAGGGCCTCGCGTAGATCAGCCGTCAGGCGGGGGGCTGCGACCAAGTGGGATACGGCCGCCTGACGCGCGTGGATCTCGGTCAGATCGCGCGAAGGGGCGCTGATGCGGCGGTCCAACAGACGTGCGCCTGCG
The DNA here is from genome assembly GCF_032007265.1 of Paracoccus sp. (in: a-proteobacteria). Taxonomy (GTDB): domain Bacteria; phylum Pseudomonadota; class Alphaproteobacteria; order Rhodobacterales; family Rhodobacteraceae; genus Paracoccus. The sequence goes on from NZ_DALZMB010000077.1 coordinate 15,257, forward strand.
GCGGTGACGCTGCGGTCAATGGCGGCCAAAAGCGATCCCTCGCGCCCGCCCGACAGGGCCTGTGTCAGCTCAAGGTTGCGCCGGGTTGCGGCATCGATCTGCATCGCACCGCCCGCAGCCTCGCGCACGGGCGGGCGCAGCAGGGGCAGGTTGCCGCGCTGGGTCATCTCCAGATAATCGGCAATCGCGCCCATGGCGGCCAGTTCGGCCCGGCTGAAGTTGCCAAAGCCGTCCAGCGTCTCGACGCCGAACATCGCGGAAAGGCGGCGCACCGCGGCGGTGCTGTCAAAGCTGCCCGGGGCCAGTTCGGTCAGGGCCGCGCCTGCTTCTTGTGCAAGCTCATCAAGATGGCTGCCTTCGACGACCAGCAATTCGCGCGGCGCGTGACGCGCAAGCTCTGGTCCCAGCCGCACCAGCGGGCAGGGCGAGACCCGGAAGGCGCCGGTTGAAATATCCACCCAAGCCAGCGCCGAATCGTCACGGACCGATGCAAAGCTGGCCAGAAAGTTGTGGCGACGGGCCTCAAGCAGCGAATCCTCGGTCAAGGTGCCGGGCGTGACAAGACGCACCACATCGCGCGCAACGACGGATTTCGCGCCTCGCTTCTTGGCTTCGGCCGGATCCTCCATCTGCTCGGCAATGGCCACGCGAAAGCCCTTGCGGATCAGCGTCAACAAATAGCTTTCGGCGGCATGAACCGGAACGCCGCACATCGGGATGGCTTCGCCCTGATAGGTTCCACGTTTGGTCAGCGCGATGTCCAGCGCAGCAGATGCCGCCAAGGCATCCTCGAAGAACATCTCGTAGAAATCGCCCATGCGATAAAACAAAAGCGCGCCGGGATTGGCGTCCCGGATGGCCAAGAATTGGGCAATCATCGGTGTGGGCTGATCGGACATTGCACCGCCTGAAGCTGAAAGATGCCCTGTCTTAAACGCAGTTCGCCGACAATGGAACCGAACCGAAAATACCAACTCTCCTCTTGGGCGAATCAGTCATCTTAGCACTCGCCATCCGCAATCGGAGACTGACAAAAAGACAAGGTGACGGTGTTCAAGAAAAGCATAAGTTGAGCGCGTAGTTTGTGGCTGCGCTTTTTCGCGGTCTGGTTTGTTCCTGAGTGAGAGTAGATTTAAAATGGCGATTATTAACGGTGATGCTGGTGACAACAAACTCGAGGGTACCAGCGGTGATGATACGATCAATGGCTTTGGCGGCAGGGACACAATCATTGGTGGCGCCGGCAACGATCTGATCAATGGCGGCGAAGGCCAGGATACGATCTATTTCGACGACAACTCTGGATATGACACCGTCGATGGCGGTACCGGAGGGGACGAGCTAGGTTACGGCTATGCCAGCTTTGATGGCGATTTCCTGAACGGTAAGGATCTGACCAAAGGCGCGACGGTGAATGTCACCTCGCCCGGTAACGGCACGATTGCCTGGAACGGTGGCGGCATCGAATTTACCGGTGTCGAACAGATCTCGACGGGCAGCGGCAACGATCATTTCGATGCAAGCGGCCTGACCAACGGCATGACCCAAGCCCAGATGGATGAGCAGTTTTTTGGCGTCGGCTTTTATGGCGGCGCTGGGGATGACTTTATCCGTGGCAGCGATCTGCGCGATACGCTGGATGGCGGCGCGGGCAATGACACGATCTATGCTGGCGGCGGCAGCGACCTGATTCAAAGCAGCTCGGGCGATGACCTTGTCTATGGCGAGGGCGGTGACGACGGGATCCGCTGGGGCATGGACGAAGGCGGCAGCGGTCACGACACCTATTTCGGTGGCGAAACCGATGAGGAATCGGGCGATGCGCTGAATTTCTGGGGCCCGGACGGCTATCGCATTACCTTGGACGGTGCCGAAAGCGGGAATGCCATTTATGGCACCGACGGCAAAAGCACCCTGCAATTCGCCGAGTTCGAGCGCCTGATCGGCGGCGAGGGTGCGGATTATTTCGACGGCTCGAATGCCACGATCGAGGGCGGCATTGGCACACGCTTTTCGGCGGGTGCGGGCGATGACACCATCATCGGTACTTCGGGCAATGATGAATTGCGCGGCGATAACGGTGCCGACCATCTGATCGGTGGCCGCGGCGATGACTGGATTTATGTCAATGGCAACCGCTATGGCGATCCGACGCAGCCGGATGTTCAGGTCGACACGGTCTATTTCGGCAATGGCGACGGCCATGACACGCTGGTTGGCTTCAATGCACCCGTGCAGGGCCCCGATGGGACATGGAGCTCGATCGATAAGATCGAACTGAATGGCTATTTCGAGAATGGCGTTCTGCGCCATCCCGGCATGACCAATCCCGACGGCAGCCCGATTTCGATCAGCGATGTTCAGGTGCTGGACGACGGAAACGGAAACGCGGTCCTGGTTTTCCCGGGCGGTGAAAGCCTGACCTTCCTGGGCGTGAGTCCTGAAGAACTGGCCTTGCCTGGACAGCTTCACGCCTTGGGGATTCCCTGCTTCGTGCGCGGCACCAAGATCAAATGCGCCACCGGCGACATCGCGGTCGAGGATCTGCGTCCCGGGCAGTTGGTTGTCACCCGTGACCATGGGCTGCAGCCGATCCGCTGGGTTGGTGGGCGCAAATTGCATGCCGCCGAGCTGCGCTTGATGCCCAAGCTGCGCCCGATCCGCATTTGCGCTGGGGCATTGGGTCAGGGCCTGCCGGTCGAGGATCTTTTCGTATCGCCCGAGCATCGCGTTTTGGTACGCTCGTCCATCGCGCGGCGGATGTTCGGCGCCGCCGAGGTTCTGGTCGCTGCACGTCAGTTGCTGGGACTGGAAGGGATCGAGACCGTCGACACCTCCGAGGTCGAATATTTCCACGTCCTTTTCGATCAGCACGAGATTTTGCTGTCGAACGGGGCGGAAACGGAATCGCTTTATACCGGCGTCGAGGCGATGAAATCTGTGGGTGCGGCGGCACGAGAGGAAATCTTTACCCTGTTCCCCGAGCTGCGCGAGGATGGTCCGTCTGAACCGGCGCGTCCCTTTGTCGAAGGGCGCCAGGCGCGTTCGATGACACAGCGGCATCTGGATAAACAGCACCCCTTGCTTGACCGAGCAAACTAAACAAGGCAGTTCTATATAAGGCTATAGAGGCTGCCCTAAAATGGCTGGGATGCGACCGTTTCTAATGCTTTTTGCGGCCGCTCCCGTTCAGCTGGTGGGCGATCACCAACTGCGGTTGCCAGAATCCTTCGTCTCGGGAATGCGGATGCATTTGAGGCAGTGGCATGGCCCGGTGATTGCCGTTATGCGGCAAGATCACGGGGCTGCGCTGGATCTGGCACCGGTTTATGCGCGCGGGGATCTGGGCTTCGAGGTCCGGGTTCTTGCCGATGACGAACCTTTGGAAAATGCGCTGAGTGATGGGCCGGGGCTGGTTCTGGCCTCGGTCGATATTGCCGAGCAATTGGGCTTGGGTGCGGCGGCGCGGGCGCGGGGCTTGGCCGTGATCTATGGCACAGAACACGCGCCGGATGGGCTGTTGCAGCGCGCATTAAGCGATCAAGGCCGCGGTATCTTGCGCCGGTTTTGGTCTCTGGGTTGGCAATACCGCCAAGAGGCCGCGCGCCGCCATGCCCTGCGCAAAGCGGATGGCATTCAGCTGAACGGCTTTCCGGCAGCGGTGCATTATTCGTCGCTGAACCGTAATCCGCTGCGCTATCTTGATAATCGGATGCGCAAATCGATGCTGGCAACCACACGCGATATGGCGGCACGGCGTGCAAGGCACAGCGCTATGGACCCTGTGCGCCTGATCCATGTCGGCACGCTCGAGCCCGCTAGCGGGGCGCAAGATCTTTTGCCTCTGGCCAGCCAGCTTAGGGCGATGAACGTCCCCTTTACCCTGTCGATTTTTGGCTATGGCAGCCTTAGCCCGATGATTCACGCCCAGATTGATGCGCAGGGTTTGGGTGATCAGGTCACCCTTTCGCATCCGCAGTCATTCTCCAACGAGCTGGTTGTGCAGATGCGTCATCAGGGTGACGTCTTTATTAGCTGTCACCGCCACTCTGACCCTTTGAGTAGCTATATCGAGGCGATGGGATGTGGCCTGCCGGTGCTGGGCTACGAGAATCAGATGCTGTCACCCTTGCTGCGACGCAGCGCCGGGGGCTGGGGCATTGCCGCTGCGCGCTTGCCGGATATGGCACGTCAGATTGCAACCCTGTCGCGCGAGCGAGGCCAGATCATGCACCGCGCCGAGGCGGGTCTGAACTATGCCCGCCGCCACCACGCCGAGGCCGAATTCGCCATCCGGATGGAACATATCAACCGCATCTACGCCGAGCATTCTACCGTTGCTCTGGCCTTTGCTTCCAGGCCTGCACGGCATGTGCGGGCAGAATCGTAAAGCCGCGCGCATAGCGCCCGGCCAAGCGACGCGGGTTGGACATCATGCGCCAAAGCCATTCCATTTTGATGCGCCGCATCAACTTTGGGGCGCGTTGCTGGTGGCCCGACAAAAAGTCCAGCCCGGCCCCGATCGAGGCAAAACCAGTGGCGGGTAAAGCATTGCGGGCACGGATCGCAAAGCGCTCTTGGCGGGGGGCACCCAGTGCCAAAAGACAGATGCGCGCGCCCGAAGCCCGCAGCTTTTCGATGATCTCGGCCCCTTCCGATCCGTCGGGATCAAAGGGAAAGCCGGGGGCATGGCACAGGGCGACATTCAGTCCCGGCACCAATTCACGCAGTTTTTGCGCGGCTTTTGCCAGGGAATCGTCATTGGCCCCAACTAGCGCCACCGGCAGATTGGCG
>NZ_DALZMB010000078.1:0-19336 GCF_032007265.1 Paracoccus sp. (in: a-proteobacteria)
TGCGCCAAGGCCAGATGTGGGAAAGTTGCCTGCATCATCCATCCGTCAGGTTATAGCGTTTCATAATCGCCGGGATTTGCCGCCGGAGTTTCGCGTCACGTTGGTCCAGATCGCGCTGGAGTTGGGCCAGAGTGCGTTCGTCGGCATTGCCCTGCACCACGATGCTGGTCGAGGGAGAGAAGGTGATGGAACCAGCGCTACCAGCCGCTTTGCCCATGGCCCGATTGACCTGATCAGCGTTCAGCACTGTGCCACTGACACCAGGGACAAAGAGCTCGGGTTGCTTTTCCCCTACGACATAAGCTGTGCCTGCCGAGACGCTGCCGCCATTAGCGCGGAAACCGCCGAACGCACTGCTGATCAATCCACCGAGGATCCCGCTGCCGCCTCCGCCGCTGGCCCAAGGCCCTTCATTGAAGAGCGCCGCCTGAAGTGCGGCCTTGGCGAACATCTGGGCGATATTGCCCAGCACATCCGCAAAGCTTTCGCCCGCGATGATCGAATCGATCAGACCATTTTTAACCTGCGCCTGCGCATCGGCCATAAGCCGTTGAGCGTCTGCCGCCCTGCCCTCGGCCAGTGCCCGATCATTGGTGGCGATGATGTCCGCCGCCTTGGCTTCGCCCAAGGCCTCGATTGCTTGGCGGTAGGTCGTGGTGGTGCCCGCCATCATCGCATCGAGATCGACGTTACGCCGCTTGGCATCGGCCATCAGCATCATGACAGTCTTTTGCTTTTCGATCTCAGCTGTCACCTGGGTGATGGCGCGGGCTTCATCTTCCGGCTTTAGGCCCTGCGCCTTGATTGCACTGATCTGGCTCGCCTGCGCAGCCGCGAGCTTGGCCGTCTCTTGCTCGGTCAGCAAGTTTTGCTGGAGTTGCTGGCCGTATTTCTTGGCCTGCTCTGCAAGGCGTTCCCGGTCCTTGATCTCCTTGTCGAGTTCCTTTTGCACCTCAGGGTCAACTCGTTCGATCGATTGCTGACCCCACGCCTGCTGGATCACAGGAGCCGGTACGTTATTCAGCCCCGCCCACACGCCACGGATACCCGAAACATCACCTGGCTTGATCTGGCGAAGCAACTGCTCTGCAAGCCGGTCCTGCATTTCTGGCGAGAACAGCTCGTTGCCGGTCAGGCCGAGATCTTTGATCAGTCCCTCCAATGTCGTTCCAACGATCTGATAACGACCCAGCGCAGAAGACCCTTGCCCATTGCCATACAGAGCGCGGTTCTCCGGCGTGCGCATGCTCGACTGAAGGGCAAGAATTTCCTTCAGGGTCATGTTGACCAGATTACGCGCGCCGCCAGTCCAGCGACCGTTATCAAGGGTTGCGTTGTAATCGCCACCGCTTTCACGCTGAGCGATCAGCTCAAGAATGCCCTTTTGCGCCGCAGCACCATCCTTACCCCATTGCGTCAGGCTGGTGCCGGTCGCGCGCTCAACCAGACCGTCGAAAAAGCCGCCTGCCCCCGCCGCAATGCGCTTTTGCATGGCAATGAACACTTCATCATTGGCCAGAGCCAAAGCCTTGGTTTTGACAATCTCATCATCGATGAGACTGAGACGCTCGCGCGCCAGGCGCGCGGCTTCGACCGCCTTGGCGTTGACCGCAGTAGCCCCGGCAATTAGCGCCTCTTTCAAGACCTCCTCCGCAACCTTGCGGTCGTTGGAAAGGGATTTCAGCTTTTCCGTATGGGTTCGATATTGATCGATGATCCGATCTTGCTCAGAGCGCAGAGCTTCTGACTGGGCCGTTGCCTGTTTAAAATAGGCGTCAACCTTACCCCAAAGCCCGTCTTTGCCGCCAAACTTCGCACCGACCTTGTCTGCACCACCGGCGACCTCGATCAGAACGGCATTCAAGCCCTCGGCAGCGGTCAGCGCCGCGCCAGCATCACCCCCCGCATCCATGACCGCCTGCATCGCGACCGCCATACGCTCGGCATCCGAGCGACCAACCCGATAGGTGTTCATCAGCTCCTGCACCTTGCGCTGCGTGTCGCTGATTGTTTTGACTTCGACACCCGAAACGGCCCCGAGGATTGACGGCAACCAACCGGCTTCCTGGCTATTATCACCAAGCTTGCCCCCGACACCTCCCACCGACTTGCCGAGATCGGCCAAAGCAGCAGCAGCGATAGCCTGAGAAACAGCCGATTGCTGGCGGAAGAATTCCTGCGCCGCGCCAGCAGCTTCACCATAGCGGGCTGTCAGCACCGCGATCGGCGTTTCCGCAGCCTCCACAGCAGCTTTCATCAGATCCGTCGCTTCGGTGACCAGCTTCAGCTTGTCGTCGAATTGCGCCGAAGCATCACCAGCCTTGAGCAGGGCAGCTCCGAGCGGAATCAGAATCGCCGTGGCCGCGCCAGCCATGGCGCCAACAGCACCAAAGGCACCGAGCAACTGGGGCAACTGCTGACCGGCGGCCTGCGCAATTGACGTCCCTGCCCCAACCTGAACCGCAAAGTCGCCGATCTGCCAGCCAAACTGCTGCATGCTGTTGCCGCCGCCGGCCATTTTACGACCAGCTTCCTCACCGACCTCGCCCGCCTGCTTCAGTTGCCGCGCTGCGCGTTCGGTGGCTGCGATATATTGCTTTTGGTCCAGCGCCCCACCCTTGAAGGCGCGGCTCAGCTCAGCGACCGACTTTTCGTACTTCTTGGCCGCGCGATAAGCAGGATCATAGGCACTCGCCAGCCTGTCCATGTCACGCTTATGCGCATTGGCGGCCTGCGTATTAGTGACCTTGCCTTGGGCATCGAGAAAGGCCTTTTGTGCTTCCTCACCGCGCTTTTTATAGAATGCGACAACCTTGTTGGCCTCTTTGACCAGTTGCGCATCGGAAAAACCTGCGGATACGACAAGATCCGGTTCATCAGCCATCAGAAGCCCTCGATCCCCAATTCTTTGAGACGGCTTTCGCTCATCGGATTGCCTTTCGGCCCCGACTGCCAGCCATTCGCACGGCCATAGCCGTCAAGGCAGGCCATGAATTGCCACGGGGTCATCTCGCCCACCTGCGCAGGCGAGAACCCCATCACAGCCCCTAATCCGTAATAGGTGCTGAACTTCCACTTGCCGTTTGTTCTTGCTCCGGTGTCGGCTCCACCGGAATAGGCTCCCCCACAGCGTCATACGGCGGGCCAAAAAGCGCAGCTCCCAGAATGGTCTGGACCGGAACCTTGAAGCTGATCAGATCATGGAAATCGAAGGCCTTCTTGACCGCCTTCAGCGCATCCACCGGGGCCATCCCGCCGCCGATCAGGCCCCACCGGATGACTGCCACCAGTTCAGACGCCAGCCACTGTCCGACATTAAGCTTGTGGAGCAGCCACTCTGGACCGCAATCGGTCTCTTGCTGGATCGATTCCAGTTCCACCAAGCCAAGGCGGAAGCTATGCTCTCCGCCTGGCCAAGCCACAACCGAAGGCCGCATCAGGCGGCCTCCGTGAATTCGACACCATTCTGGAAGCGGATGTTGAGCGCAGTGGTAATGACGGCGCCAGTATCATTGGCGATGCCATCGAGGTTGAGACTGGGCAGCATGCCAATGCCATCGATATATTCGACCTCGCCGGTTTCGGCATCGACGATGTGTAGGCGGATCGGTAGCGCGAGCTGATCCTTAGCCCAACGCAGCAGCTTGTCTCGGTTCGAGCGCGCAAGCTGGGCATTCACGGTCATGTTTACCGTCTGCGCGCCATAGGCAGCGATGGTTTCCACCGGAAGTGTCCAGTCATCGCAATCTGAGACGCGGGTTTCCGTCACCTCGTTGTCGAAGGTCAACTGCGCGCCATTAGCCCCGCAGAAATTGGTAAAGACCAAGGGGGTCGCCGTTTCCCAGGCCACCATGACGATCATATCGCCGCGGTAATGAAGAGCCGGTTTTGCCATATTAACTATCCTTGCTGGTCCCGGTCGCCGCCGGGGCTTTGGGTTTAGGGATCTGGCGCGTCGCCGCGCCGGCTTCCTCCGCTTTTGCGATCACCCATTCGGGCAACGTCTGCGGCTCTGCCGAGGCATCAACACGAATGGAGATGCCCTTCTTGGGATCGGTCGCATTGAAGCGCCGATGGAAAATGGCCTTAGCCATGTCGCCATGCCTCTCTGATTGCCGCGCGCACGCGGTCACGGATCTTCTTGCGGAAGTCTGATTTTTTGGCCTTCCACGACGGGAAGAAGAAGGGGCGCGCGGGCAAACCGTCCTTGGTTCCGAATTCATGGAACCGGGCGTAAAAGGCATCACGACTGCCCGCGTAGATCTTGATGCGCAGCGTGGCGTATTGATCGCCCTGATTTTTCCCGCTGCGGATTTCATCGATCATGAAGGCCCCCGGAGGCACATCGCCCCAGGTCCAGCCGACCGATCGCAACAGATCTCCATCACCCTGCCGGAAGTTGGCCCGGATCAGGTTGCGCATGTATTCGCAGATGTCTTCCGCGCCCTCTTCCATCGCGTCACGCGCCGCATCGACCGCAACGGCAGGAATTTGCTTGAGTTTTGCGACGATGCGGGGGTTAAGCTGAGCCATCACACACCCGTGAGGAGAATCGATTTGAAGAAACTAGTTGCTATAAGCCTCGGACTTATTGCTTTGACCGCTTGCGTTCCCGTTACTCCTGTTGTTAGCGAATTCAACGGGGCGAGCGTGAAAATTCGCCGCCATACGCTTTCCTCTGACAACGAGGAAGTAGCAAAATCAAAAACGTTGGCAGAAGCTAACCGGATTTGCCAAGCCGGCGGCAAAAAGAGAGCCGAACCAGCATCAACTCGCATGGTTGCGGACTACGAAGCAGAAGACCTATTCCTCTGCCTTGATAAGTAAATTTTTTGCAGGTTAGAAAACGCCCCCTGTCGTCGGGGCGTTTCCTTTTTATGCCGCGACGAGCGCGCTGGCTTCGGCCCACTCTTTTATCTTGAGCCACTGCCATCGACGGAGGTCCGGCCACTCGTCGCTCGGGTCACCCATGAAATTATCCATAGCGACAAATTCAACGAAAGCTCCGAACCCAGCCGCAGTAGTGATCGGTGTATCGCGAATTGTTCGAGAAATATCGTCCTTAAGCAGCTGTAGGTTATGCTCGTCGCGCTGACCCTCGGCAGCTATCCATTGGCGGAAAACGTCGGTGAACCTTTTGCATATTTCGACCATCGGGTCGGTCAGTTGCTGGGCACTTACAGGAATCGCAGCAAACGCGAAAACGACGGGCAAGGCTGGGGCAAGAGAGAGCAGCGACCGGCGGTTCATTGCAGCACCCCACGAACATCGACCGCATAAACCTTGCGCCAAACGTCAGCATGGTAGGCTTTAACCGAACCGTAATTTGCATCGAAGATGTCGATGGAAGGCAGGCCCATTTCTTCTGCGGCCTTCTTGAGGTGCCGCCAGTTGAAGCCTTTGCCCCTGTAGACCCCCTCCATGCGCTTGACCGTGGCGTATTGCAGCGAGCGGTCAAGTTCCTTCTCAAGTCGTTTTACCTTCTTCACTGCTTGGCTGGCCGTGTTCATCGCCGTTGCCTCGCGCCGAGAACCGATCTCCGCTTTAGTCTGCTCCGCGATCATCCGAGCCTCTTGTGCATCAGCCCAAGCGCGGGCGGCAGCGACAGGGTTGGAAAAATCCGGCAAAGCACCCGCTGCGCGATCCTTCCGCATGCGCTCCAGCTCCTTGACCACTTTGTAGCGCAAGTCGGCGCGATAGCCGGTGATCAGCGTGACGACCAGATCCTCGGGAAGGCAGTATTCCTTGCGCCACTCCCCCTTCGCGTCCTGATACTGCGCTTCCAAGTCAACCAGCCCAAGTTTGGACCCGTTGATCTGTTCCATCATATTCTCGATGTCGCGCAGGACGTGCTTGTGCAGTTTTTTGCACAGCGCGGCGATGTCGCGTGAGGACATGGTAACGGGGCTATTGAAATTCCCGCCGAATGATATCATGTTCATGACTGAACCTTTTGCTAGGGTTTCATTCAAGGCCATTGGGGTTGCAGCCCCGGTGGCCTTTTTCGTTTTAGGCTTTGGCATCTTCTCGCTCCATCGCCTGCCGGATCAGGGTGATGAGCAAGTTGTTCATCGAACGGTCCTCGATCTTGGCCTTCATCTTCACCCACATCTTCAAGTCGGGCGGCAAGCGCAGGCCGAATGGCGGTTCTTGGGGTCTCTTCACGTTCGCTCCCTTCTTCTAATAGAAGCTATCTACTAATAGAAGGCATTGCCTGTCAATCGGTCTTTCTACAAATAGAAGTCATGACTGATTCTGCCCCCAAGCAAGAACCGCCGTATGGCCTTAGGATGCCCCCCGACCTCAAAGCTCGGGTGAAGGCTGCTGCCGAGGCAAACAACCGCAGCATGAACGCTGAAATCGTGGCCACGCTGGAGGAAAAGTATCCTGCCCCAAGACCCTCTCAGGAGCTTGCCGCAGCCTTAAGGGAAATTATCGATGAAATTAGCCTCATCGAAGATCCCGAAGCGCAGCTTTCTGCATGGAAAGAAGCTCGCACCACCGCAATTGATGCCTTGTTGCATGGCCTTGCCGATCGACAAGAGGACGGTGGCCCAAAGGGGAGGATGCCGGACAACCAATTGTTCGGTCAAATTGAAGAATATCTGCTCAAACTGAGAGCCAATACGCCAACACAATTCAGAGGCATAAACAGCAAGCCGAACCTTGCACCGAAGGCTGAGGCAACCAGTACAAGGGTGAGAACCCGCAACAGACCGAAGCCTGACTAGCCCCCCACCGGAGGCCATCATGGAACTATCGCTCCTCCTATTCGCCTTTCCCCCGCTCGCGCCGATGGTGCCGATCCTGTTCGCGATGGCGCTATCTTAACCCTCCACGTCGACCTCGACCTGAACCACCCCATGCACACAGCCTGATGGATCATCCATCACGCGCACTAGCGTGACGCGTGCGGGATGCGCCGTCACCGCGTCCTGATCCATCCAGCCGTTGAGCGCGGTCGAGACATCGTCCACGACGTCCTCGGCCGCCCCCTTGCCGTCAGTGCACCAAACGTCGACCTGAAGCGTATAGCTGCGGGCCTCGATGCACTCGACGCTCTCATCGTTCCAATAGCTCGGCCCGAGCGAGACATAGGGATAGGCTTCGCTTTCGGTGGCCTTGTCATAGACGCCGGTCAGTGCCGGAACCTCAGCCTCGAGGCGCGCAATGACCGCCTGACGGATCGCTCTACCTGCCCGCATTGCCACCACCCTCGACCAGCATCTCGAACAGAGCCCGATCCTGCGTCTCGCGCGGATCCTCTTTGGACTCGTAGATCCGCCCGTCGATCACCACCCGCCATTCGGAGGTGACCGCGCGCGCCTGCGTCGAGCTGCGGAAGGTCACGATCGCGGGCGACCGTGATTGCATCCGCGATGCCATAACGCTTTCCCCACCGCGCAGCGGCTTGAGATTGACCCAAGCCGTGAAAGCTTCGGGGTAGGTATGGATGACCTTACCGTCGGCGTCCTTTTCCTTGTGTGGCCGTTGGAAGGTGGCGCGTTTGGTCAGATCGCCTGCCCTCATGTCCAGCGCCTCCACGGCGCTAGCAGTGCTTCATATGCCCGCGTCGGCTGCCATTTATCCGCCTCCTGCTCGCGGTTCTGATAAAGCGTGCCGACGTGCAGCATGATCGCGGCCTGGATCGGCTGCGGGACACCACCGGAGAAGCCAGCGACGAACTCCACCGACACTTCATCACCTGACGTGACCGGCTCAGAGCGGGAAATAACCGGCCCCAGCGGCAGGCAAGTTATGTCGGAACCGGGCGAAAACACCGCGCGCCACGTCTGCGGCGATAGCGCGATGCCAAGCGTCCCGTTCAACCCGTCGAGATGGGATGTCGCAGCGTCCAGATAGGCCGCAATCAGGCCGTCCTCGTCGTCATGATCGACCCGAAGGTGCGTCTTTACTGCCGCCAGAGGCACGGCCAACTCTTGCGGGCCTTCGACAAGCTCAATCCTTTTCAGCATTGCGCTTTGCCTTGTCCCTGAGAGCCGGTTCCGCCTTGTTCTCAACGCGGGGCTCGGCTTTCACGGCCAGAACGCCCGCCCGGACAAGATGCGCGACCTCGTTTGCATCGGCCTCGCGGATATCCCCTGCCGCATAGGCCTTATCGCCAAAGTGCTGGCGCAAAACGTCGTATTTCATGGCAGAGCCCTCCAATCGGCTTACAGAGAGGGCCAGTTTCCCAGCCCTCCTTCCTAAACCGATCAGGTGATGTTGCCGAAATCGCCGTAGATGAAGCTCTCCGGGCGATAGACGGCAAGGGCAAGACGTTCCTCTGCCAGGATGGTGACGAGGTTCTTCGTGAAGTCATCGTTCACATATCCGACCTCAACCCGAGCGTCCCAACGGTCAAAGACCTGAGCGCCGAGTTTGAACGCGCCGGTCAGGAACTTGTCCTCGGCAATCGCCTGAGTCGTCACAACTGGCAGGCCCCAGATCGTCGGCGCGATGGTCCCTTGCGGGTTGCCGATGATGTAACGCCCGGTCGTGTCCTTCTCGAGCTCTACGCGCGCCCAGTCTTTCGGGTTCAGCACGACCCCGGTCGAGGGGAACAGCGCCAGCTCTGCTTGCAGCATGGCAAGGCGCAGGTTGTCGATCTCGGTCGGCGTGGTGACGGTGATCGGGGCCGCGAATGCGGTCGCCTGCGGAATGATGCCGTTCAGGTTCTGGCCGGTGCCGTCACCGTTCAGAAGCTGGTTTTCCTCGGCATAGGCGAGGCCGTACATCAGGCGCTGGTCGATGACCGAGCGAAGCTGCGCGAAGTCAGAAAGGATCTGGCGCGAGGCCTTCATCCAGTGCGCGATGACCTTGGCCGAGGTGTTGACCAGATCGAAGCGCAGGTCCGACTCAGGCTTGCCCGCAAGTTCCGCGACCGGCGCGGCGCTGTTCGTGAACCCGCGCTCACGGACATATTCGAGCGTGCTGCCATCCATGCGGCCCTGCGACAGCAGATCGCGCACGGTCATGCGGCGCTGGGGAAGTTCAAGGATGCCTGGCAGGCGCGTGGTCTGGACGCCAGCACCAGCGGAACCGGCGGCGGCAGTCGTGGCCGAGGAAATGGTCGCCTTGAACCGTGCATCAACCCGGCCCGAAGTCTGCTCGTTGCTGAGGAACGCCTTGACGCGCTCATCTTCAACGAACCGCTCACCGAACGACTTTTCAGTCTCCGGCGCCGCCCCTTCGCGGGCGGCCTTCTGCTCGATCTCATCAAGCTTGGCGCGCAGGCTGTTCACATTGAGAAGTGCCTCGTCGGCTTTCTCTTTGACGCCTTCGGCCAGCTTTTCACCAGCATTGGCTTTCCCGAGGGCTTCCTCGGCAATGGCCTTCACGCTCTCGACAGCCTTATCGACAGCCGCCTTCGTTTCAACTGCAAGCTCAGCAGCCGATTTCATTTGGTCCGACATGGGAACCTCCGTTTTGTCGGGTGGATCAGCCCATCAGGGCTGCAAACGCGGACGCGAAATCCGCGCCACTCGCCGTGTCAGCAGGTTCCCCCTGCCCTTTCAGGTGAAGACGCACGGCGCGCTCCGCCTGAGAGTTCGACAGCCCCAAGCTCCCCTTGAGCATCTGTTCAAACTCACGCTCGGTCAGCCGATCCCCGGCCTTCAAGCGGTCAATCAATTCTGCCGCGAGGCGTTCAGCCTTCACGCTGGCCGTGTCGATGGTCGCATTGCGGTTCGCGCCAATAGAGACGACGGAAACCTCAAAGAGATCCAGCTTTTCGAGCAACCAAACGCCACGGTCCTTGTCCTCGGTGTGCTTGCGGATGCGGTAGCCAATGGAGAGGCCGTCGATATCCCCGGCCTTCAGAAGCTCATAGGCCTCTTTGCCGCGCTGGACGCCCATATTCAGGCGGCCCCGCATGACAAGCCCCTTATCGTCCTCTTTGGCGTCAAGCCACTTGCCGATCGGCTGATGCGGATCGTGCTGCCAGAACATCTTTGGCATCGAGCCTCGGGCCGCATGCTCCTTGAGGCTGTCCGCATATGCACCCGGCATCACGATATCGCCGACCGAGTCCGGCTCACCAAGAAAGGTGCTGCCGTATCCCTCAAATTCGCCCGTCGCATCGTCCATCTCATTGATGGACAGGACTGGGCTAGACTGCTTTGTCAGCATTGCCTGCCTCCGTAATGGGCTGATTTTGCATTTGCATGCGAACTTCATCGCCTCCCGCAACCGGCGGCAGGTTTTCCAGACGGCGCACCTCGTTGATGGTCATGCCGCCGATCTGGGTCATAGTCCGGTAGAAAGACGCGCGAGCTGCGCTGTCACCGCGCAGCAGCCCTTCAAGGTTGAACTCGACAGACACGCCAGCGGCCCGGTCCTCGGCGCTCAGAAGCTGCATCATCACAGCCTGCTCGATACGTTTTATGCGGCGGCGCAGAGTGAACTTCTGGAACATCAGGACTTGCTGCTCGACGCCGGTCGGCCAGCTTGTCGTCTTGCTCGTGTGGCCGATCATCACTGGCGGCACGCCGAAGAACCGGCAGATTTCCTCGACGCTGAAAGCCCGCGTCTCAAGCATCTGGGCATCTTCCGGCGTGATGCTGAGATGCTGATACTTCATCCCACCTTCAGCGATGAATGGCCGCCCAGCATTGACCGCGCCGGTATATTCATTCGCCAGAGCCTCGCGGGCGATCTTCCGGTTTTCGGGCGAAAGCCATTCATCGAACGAAAGGATTCCGCTTGGCCTCATGCCATTGCGGAACATTCCAGCCGCCGCGCGATCCGCAGCCATAGCCGAGGAAAACGACTGCCGACCGAACGTCAGGACTGACATGCCTCCGAGCGGGTCGCCGCCGGGGCCGCGAATATGCAGAACGTTGCGGTCCAAACGGTCATAATACCGACCATCCTTCGACCAGCGATAGCGCAGCGGACCTTGCTCCGTCCGCGTGACAGACACGGAATCAGGCTTAACCGGACGCAGCGCGATCACGCCGCCCTGGCTGTTGCGGATGATGTCGGCATAAGCATTGCCAAACAGATCCAGCGACAAGGACATGTAGTCCCAGAAATCGACGGCCGTCTGATCGAAGTTCGGACTGTCGTGCAAAACGCGATAGAGCGGGTGCGTCCGATACGGCTCGCTATAGCCGTCAGGCCTCGCCCGGTGGATCACAAACGGTAGGCTGGAAATTGTCCCTGAAATCAGATTGGCGCAGGCCCAGACCGCCGACACGGCCATAGAGCTATGCTCCGTCACGACCTCGCCAGCGTCAGGAATCGGCCCATACCAGCCAGTATCATTCACAAGCGACACCGGCTGGACGATATCAGCCTTCGTTTGCAGGCCGGTTGCGCCCTTGAGCCACGAAACCAGACCCATCATGCATCCCCCAGAGAGGCGAAATAGCTGTTCATGTTCGCCCCTTGCCCGTCATGCTCGGCCTTCAGGAACCAGCCGAGCGCCATGATCAGCGCTACTGCGCCGTCAATTTTGTTCGCCTTCATCTCCTTGCGGGGATAGACGTTTTCCTTGTTGTCGTAGTGCCCGACCACGTTGCCGATCATCCAGTTCAGCACCGCATTGCCGGGGTGATGGATGCGGCCCTCTCGCATGAGGGCGTCGAGTGTCTTCGTCGCTTCGGACATGTTCTGAACCGTCTGCCGGTATTCCTCGGCCGGCATCCCGTCACGCTGTAAAGCCTGAATGAGCGCCTGTGCCTGCCATGGGTCGGTTGCCACGGCTTTCAGCTCCAACCCGGGGCCTTCCGCCTTGATATCATCCTCGATCACGCCGAAATCGGTCGTTTCGCCGGGGGTGGCGTGGATATCGCCCTGCATTTCCCAGCCCCGGTACATCGGGTGCCGGTCCTCTTCGATAGCGGCCTGCGGCAGGTAAAAGCGTGGGAACACATAGAAATGCTGCTTCCCGGCGACCTCGCGCCGATACAGGTTCACCCGCGCGGCAATGTCGATCTTGGACGCCAGATCCAGACCGATCACGCACTCATCGTCCGCGAAATCGGCCTCATTGAGCGATTTATCCTCGCATTTCCTCCACCATTCCGTGTCGTAGAGTGCGGAATTGGCATCGACCCACACGTTGAGGTGCTTGGTCAGATAGTTGGCCCGCGCCGTCGTCTGCTGCTGCGCCTTCTGCATGGTCTGCATGACCATCTTCGGGTCGACGGAAATCCCCCAATTCGGATTCGCTTTCGCCAGCGCTTCCTCGCTGAAAGGGTCGTCGGCCTCGTCAATCGTGTAGATGATGGCGAACAACGCGTCCGCCGCCTCACCCAACACCGTGCCCGTCAGCACCTTTGCCGCGAAGTCCCTGACCTCGTAGCAGATGCCATGTTTGTTGACGCCCGCTGTCGTGATCAGCCAGAGCAGCGATTGCGGGCGCTTGCCTAGACCTGTCTCGAGCACGTCATAGACATCCCGAGTCTTATGCGCGTGCAGCTCGTCCACCACAGCCAGGTGGATATTCAGGCCGTCCAGCGTGTGACCATCCGCCGACAGAGCCTTGAAGCTGGATGACGACCTCAGCTGCACAATCGCCTGTGCCGTCACCTCGATCCCGAACCGCTTAGTAAAGGCGGGCATCTTGCGCGCCATGGCCTGAGCATCACGGAACACGATCCTCGCCTGATCCCGCGTCGTCGCCGCCGAATAGACCTCGGCGCCGGCCTCACCATCCAACGACAGCATGAACAGACCGACCGTCGAGGACAGCGCCGACTTGCCGTTTCCGCGCGGCACCTCAATGTAAACCCGACGAAACCGTCGATGTCCTTCCGCATCCACCCAGCCGAACACCGTCGTCAGGATGAACACCTGCCAATCGGCCAGCGCGATCAGTTCTCCGCGCGATGCCAGCGGCCCCTTGATGTGCGGGCAAAGCTCGGTGAAGCGGCAGACCTCAGACGCGCGCGCCTCGTCAAATCCATATCCGTTAGGCGGGGACTGCAGGTCGTTCAACTGCCGTTCGCAGGCCAGATAGACGAACCGGCAAGCCGGTATCAGCCCAGAGACAACCTCGTCAGCATATCGCCGCGCCCGTTCGAGATAGGTCAATTCGCCACCCTGCTAAATCCGGCGAACTCGTCATCCTCCGGTTCCTCGGGCGGTTGGTAGACCTTGGTCCTGTCAACCGGCGTCGCGCCCAGTGCGGAAAGTGCCATGCGGTAGTTGCCGAAGAAGCTTGCCGGCGTATCAGCCGGAAGGCCCGCCATGATTTGGCCTCGCATGATGCTGACGATCTCGACGGCGCCGCGATCCTCATATGTCAGCCACGGAAGCTCGTCCGCAAAGGTCGCCCAGGCCTTTTTCGCCTTTGTCGGCAAGTAGCTCGGAGCCGAGCCGAGGTCGCGCCCCGACTTCTTCGGCTCGCTGCGGGCTTTGAACCGGGCAGGGTTGATTTTGTCGGCACCTGTGAGCGCCGCTTTCGCCGTCGGCGTCCTCGGTCGTGCCATTGGTCAGCCCTATCGCCTTTGTTTGAATTGCAGATGTGTGCAGAGAGTGTGGACGCCGGTCCCGACAGGACTGCTCCTGAACTTCCGACCTCCCCCTCCCTTACCGGGCCGGATACCCGTCCAACCCGACCACGCGCAGCCTATGCCTACCCTCGTCGCGATCCGACTTGGCCGCGTGGCAAGGCTCGCAGAGGCTCTGTAAATTGCGTTCATCGTCCGTGCCGCCCTGGGCCTTCGGAATGATATGATCAACCGCATGATCACGAGGCCTGACGCATAGCGCTGTGACCCGGCCTTGCCTTAAGCAGGCTTGGCACAAATACCTGTCGCGAGCGAGTATCTGACTGCGCAGCTTGTCCCATAGGGACCCATAGCCTCTAGCGTGCCTACTGAATTTCTCAGCCCATGGCTTGCTGGACATATCGACTCCAGTTTACGCAAATACAATTGAGTTTTGGCGAGATTTACAGGCATATTTTGGGAGAAGATTTATGGCGAGAGTAGCCGAGGAGCTGTGGACCGATGCAGAGCTTGAGGCTTGCGTAAAAGCCTACTTAGCGATGATAGACGCCCAAGACCGCGGTGAGCGTTTTAACAAATCTGCAATCTATAGAGAGCTCCAGCTCGACCACCTCGCGGGTAGATCTGAGGGTTCTATCGCAAGGCGCATGTCAAATCTTACGGCGTTCTTCGAGGAGCGCGGGGAGCGGGTACTTGCCGGTCACAATGGGTTAGCCAATATTGGAACGAATGTGAGCCGACGGCTCACTCAGATATTGGATCGCATGGCCGTCGAGGACGGCGGCGAAGAGGCCCTCAGGATACAAGCCGCCAAGATCATTGAGCGTGGCCCTGTAACAAAGCCACGGCACGGAGTCCCAGTAAGGGTTCAACGTGATGTTTCGGCCTTCGCGCGGAGCGCTGACGTAGTTGCTTGGGCGCTTTCTCAGTCCCTCGGCATTTGTGAAAGATGCCAAGAACAAGCACCATTTCTAGACCGGCAAGGCTTGCCGTTTCTAGAAGTCCATCATGTCGAGTTCCTGCGGAATGGCGGCCTTGATGACGCAGACAACGTGGTTGCGTTATGCCCAAACTGCCACAGGGCTGCGCATCATAGCCATGACGCCGGTGACGTTAAGATCCGGCTTCTTGCTCGGATCCAGGCCCGGGGGTACTAATAACAAGCCTTTTAATCCAGATCGCAATAGCCTCTTCAATCAGCGATCTGGGCCACCCTCCAGAGTACTGGGCTATCTCTCCGCCAGGGCCAACCCAGGCGCCGAATGCCTGGTCTGGCCACTGGAGCAACGTGAACCTGCCGTATCGGCTAGCCTTCGGTTGAAGTTTACTTAAAGCCAAATAATCCATGGAGGGATTATCGCCGACCTTTGGTTAATTTTTAGTTACCCCGTCCTCGCGAGAGCGCAGCCCTGTGCGATAATGCTCATGGCTTTGCGATGCGTGTGACTGCGCTCACGGGAAGGCGGGGATGGGGTTTGCCGATAGGGCGCTATCTTTCCTTGGGGAAAGGACTAAGCTGCTCAGTCCGGTCACATCCTGACTGAGATCATGAAGGAAGCGTACCATGGCCAAAGGGCTAGATAAGCGAAAGCGCGACGAGAAGAAGCCAAAGAAGGTCGTTGCGAAAACGAACGCATCCGCCCCCAGCACGAAGAACCTCGTCGCTGATACCTTGAAGGCAAAAGGCAAGTAACAGGTAAATCGAAAGCCCCGCCTGCATTGCTGCGGACGGGGCGTCAGTAACCGGCGTGGGTGCGCATCGCTGAGAGGCGTGGCCGGTCTTGTTATTCAGTTGATACCGCAGTCCTGCAAAATTGGCCGCATTGCCTTTGTTGAGCCTGCCCCCGAGATGATCACCGATCCAATATCGCCAGGATAGGGCCCGTCGATCAGGCTCATCTTCATCACGATATGTTCCCGCGATCCAAGCTTGACGATCTCACGAAACGCCTTGGCAATATGTACGTCGTTCGTGGCGCTTTTCTGCGTCGAGGCCACACCCTTCTGAGGAAGGCTTACGCCTGTCGCCACAATGTCGCCGCTCTTGGTCTGGAAGGTAAAAGCAACATTGCCTCCGCGGGGTACATCCTTGCCATACGTGATGCTGAAACCGAGCGAACCTTGCGTACAGCCAGCGCGAAGAACATGGCCGCTTTCTGGGTCTTTCGCCATGACAAGCCTCTGGCCACCCTCGGAATAGCTTTGCAGCTTAGCCGGGGTGATCAACCTTTCCGCTGCCCCTACCGGACTGGAGGCGATGGCAAGCGATGAAAGAATTGCAGCGGCGAAGATCGGCTTCATATCAGGATGCTCCGTTTATCAGATCATCCCCTAGTTTCACCCGCACTCGAGGTTGGCAACTAAGCTTCTCGTGAATGAAAAAGCGCCACAGTCATAACCGTAGCGCTGCTAGATGTTTACCGTTTGTTCATTCTCTCGTCAAGCATTCTTATCGCTGCGACGAATGCCAGCCCTGCAGTCGTGAGTTGGCCTCCTTTGACTGGATCGACGCGTCGCCGCATTATGCTTGCGATAGAGTGCCGTTCATGCCCGGCGAGACAACCTAACAGGCCCTGCATGCGCATCCATCCGTTTACGGCATCACGGTCTTTTTCGTCGGCGGTGCGATTGTCCGGAACGTCATCGGGATTCGTCTCGAATGACTCGGGCAGGAACTCAGCCTTGCTGACGTTCGGGAAGCGATGCTTGCCAATGATACGACGCATGTAGGCGTCATCGGCCATATCGACCTTCTTGAAGGCTGCCCATAGGCGATCTGCCTCGGCCTTATCGACCGAGCCAATTGCGATTGCCTGACCGGCTGGTTCCCCCCAGATCTGGTGATCAATTTCACCAATAGGGCGCGCCATGTGGCGGGCGCGAGCGGATAGCACGACGATGCGCGGATCTTGCTCACGTTCTGGGTTAGGCGTTTCCTTCTCCCATGCTTTGGTCATTGATGCGACTGTCCCTCGGTTGCGTCTCGCGCGCAGCTTTGCGGCTTTGCTGGCCATTATTCTTCCGTCTCCCGGTTGCCCTTGTTGTGTTCGCGGACCATGCGCTCTAGCTGCTTGCGGCGGTCCTTGCGCTCTTTGCGGTTGGCCTCGATGCGGGAGAGTCGTTCTTTCGGTTTCGGGCGTTTGCGGGTCATGCCTTGCCCCCACTGGCCGAACGCAGATCTGCCCAAGCATCCCAACCGCCTGCTCGCATCACAGCCCACGCATTGCGCTGAGCGATGCCTAGAGCGTTACCGACTTGAGCGCTGGTGTAGCCAAGACGCCCTGCCCCGGCCGCCCATGCCTGGCGTTCATCTCGTAGCGCTTGAGGGGTGTGCTTGTTCATGCGGCCCGTGATGCGCTTCGGGGCCTTGAGAGCTGGGCGGGGCATGTCTTGGCCCCCATGTGACGTGCGTGCTCAGCGCGGATCGCGGCTATGACAGGGGCTATGAGGTCAGGTTCTGGGGCTGGCCTGATCAGCGTAAACCGCGGGGCCGTCTCGCTGCGGTCACACGGAGCCGGATCCTCCCATGGGGCCAAGAGCAGCGTGGGCTTGCGGGTCGCAAACTCGAGGCCTAGTCCCTTGGCGATTTCACGGACCACAGTGACTTCAATCCCAAGGGCCGAGGCAATGCGCCCGCTGGAGTAACCATGTTGGATCTGGGCTTTGATCCATGCGGTTCTCTCGACCTTCAGGGCGTTTTTGGTCGACGCGCGGAAAGGACCGCTGATATGCGCCGGGGCGATAAGCGTCATGCCTGCCCCCTATCTGTATCTGCCTCGTTGATCTCGCGGAGGGTGTGGGGGGCGAGGTCGGTGGCAACAGAAGCTCGCCCAGCCTCCCATGCCTCAACGACTGCCGCCATGGAGATTGCGCTGCGAACCGAAACCAACTGCTCCGGCAAGAGGTCTGCGTCATAAAGGATCGACAGAAGCGCCGGAGTGCTGTTGATCGTCTGACGGTACGCCGCGATAATTTCCTGAACCTTGGCTTCGCCCGTCATTCTGCTGCCTCCATGCCGGGGCGATAGCTGGCGTACTGCGGGCCGGGTCCGAGCAAGTCGCGAACGCTCTTTACCTTCACCTCAGGAATGTCGGTGTGACGAGCGTGGCGTTCGGACTCTGCCGCTTTGACCGCTGCGCTGTGTCGCTCTTGCAGGCCCAGCAGCGCCTCGCGGGCAACATCGTCACCATAGGTCCGGGCCAGATGGTCGGCCATGCGGTCGCGGCGGCGCATGATCTGGTCAACTCCGACACGGGCGATAAGCAGCAGGGCGTTCTTGCCCCAGAGCCAGTTGTCGCCAATCGGTTCGTCGTTCTGAATGCGGGCCTCTGCGACGGCCAGCGGATCCACGGCCCAGCCATCCGCCGAAGCGACTTTCAGCACCTTCGAGACAGCCTTGCTGGCCTTGACCAGATCCCCCTCGGACGGCCACGCCCAAGTGTCAGAGCTTTCCGACAGGGATTCGAGCATCTTGCCCCACCACTCGTCCAGCCGGTCGCCTGACGGCGCAAAGCGTGTGATGATCGAGACATATGCTGCCATTTGCTCGGCCTTCCGACGATCATCGGAGCCAAAGCTTTTCGGGGGCTGGCGGCGTGAGAGGTAGTCATTCAGGCGGCGGGCAATATCCGCTTTGTGCAAGGCGCTCATCAGGAAACCTTTCTCTCATCGGAGATGCCGAGCTGCTCGTTGAGCAGGCGCATCACGTTGTCGGTAATGGCGGGGGTTGGGGCTGATTTCGGACTTAGACGGGCCGTGATCCACGGGATCGGGTCCACTGCTCCGGCTTTGGAGCAGGCCATGCAGGCTTCGAAAATCACGGCGTCATCACTGGTCTTGCGCCATTTGCCGAGAATTGACCGGGCCTGCCTTTCCTCGATGCCGTGACGGCCGAGAAACGTCACCGTTCGGTCGAACAGGTCCTTGGCGAAATCGTCACTCGGCTTTTGAAAATCATGATCATCCGCAGGCGGCGAAATCGACGCATCGCGTCCAGAAGCGTTAGCTTCTGGTATATCTTGTAGGTTGTTGGGTTGTTGGGAAGGATAGTCCCGCGGTTCATCCGTGGAACTATCCGCGGATGATGCAGCATCTATATATTTCAATGAGTTGCCAGACTTTTCGCCCGTTTTTCGGTCAGACTGTTGCTTAACCTGCCGTTCAACGTAAGCGGCTTCTTCCCGTAAGCGCTTCGAAAACACAGCTCCATTGGATGCGCTAAGAAACTCCCGGATCACCGGGCCAACCCGAGATTTCCAAAGCCGAGTGGAGACGCGGCTGACGCGCGCCAAGCGGCTGTCATCGTCGGGGAAGTCGCAACTTTCCCGAGTCCACATAGCCATGAGAATCAGGAAATACGCGCCGATCTCGTCGGCTTCGAGGTGCTGGGTGTCACGCTGGAAGGCGTCTACCCAGATCGGGCACGGGCGCTTAGCTCGGGCTGCTTGAGGGTTGAAGCTCATTCGGCGCCTTCCTCAGCGATCCGGTCGCGCAGGTCGCGATAGCTCTGAACACCGATGATCTGAAGCGCGTGATCGACAGTGTGTGCCACATCGACCTGGCCGCGCCATTCGCCGTGCCATTTCACCTGTGCCTCTGTCAGCTTTCGCGCTGAGGGGGGCTTGGTTCCGTCCTTGATTTCGATGAACCAGTTGCGGCCTCGAAAGCCCACGGCAATGTCGGGGCAGCCCTGCCCTACCGCATGGAGCAATTCGACACTTGCACCAACGCCCCGAAGAGCGCCCACAATTTCGGACTGGTTTGCATCAACCGCAGCAGCGCGTCTCATCTTCCCACCTCACGGCCCCTGAACAGGATCGCGTGGACCGCCAAATAACGGGCCGTCGCTTCCTTGTTGCGGTTGCAGAGACGGATCG
>NZ_DALZMB010000079.1:0-19305 GCF_032007265.1 Paracoccus sp. (in: a-proteobacteria)
GATTATAGATGACCTCGGCGCCCTCGATCGCGGCGGTCAGACCGCCCTCGGTCACAGCGCCAACATCCATCGCCCCGACGCGAGCTGCGGCAGTGTGCAAGATCAGCAGCTTTGAGTTGGTCTTTTCGGCAAAGGCCATGGCATGGGCCAAAACCGCCTCGCCATCCGCTTCGCGCAGCGCACCCTGCCCCAGAATGACGATCGAGGGGTCAGCCTTGGTTTGCTCATCGACCTCATAGCCCAAAAGCTGAACCAAAGCGTCGCGGTCGGTGCCGATATGGACGTAATCATAGGTCAGATCAGCCGCCTCGCCGACCAGGCCCACCGATGCGCCATTAATCCAGGCTTTGCGAATGCGCGCATTCAGCACGGGGGCTTCGTTGCGGGGATTGGTCCCGATCAGGCAGATATGCTTGGCATGATCAATATCGGCAATATGCGCGGTTCCGGCATAGGCCGAGCGGTTGCCCGCAGGCAGGCGCGCGCCATCGGTGCGGCACTCGACGCTGCCACCCAGCCCCTCAATCAGTTGCTTCAGGCTGAAGGCTGCCTCGACGGGAACCAGATCCCCGATCAGGCCAAGAACCTTCTTGCCCTTCATGGCATGGGCCGCTGCCTCTAGCGCCTCGGGCCAGCTTGCAGGGCGCAGTTTGCCATTCTCACGGATATAGGGCTTATCCAGCCGCTGGCGACGCAGGCCATCCCAGACAAAGCGGGTTTTATCCGAGATCCATTCTTCGTTCACGCCGTCATTGTTACGCGGCAAGATCCGCATGACTTCGCGACCCTTGGTATCGACGCGGATATTGCTGCAAAGCGCATCCATCACATCGATGGATTCGGTCTTGGTCAGCTCCCATGGGCGGGCGGTGAAAGCATAGGGTTTGGACACCAAAGCACCGACGGGGCAAAGATCGATGATATTGCCCTGAAGGTTCGAATCGAGCGTCTCGTTCAGATAGGAGGTGATCTCGCTATCTTCACCGCGCCCGGTCTGGCCCATCTGGGTGATGCCCGCGACTTCGGTGGTGAAACGCACGCAGCGGGTGCAAGAGATGCAGCGCGTCATATGGGTTTCGACCAAGGGGCCAAGGTTCAAATCCTCGGTCGCGCGCTTGGGCTCGCGATAGCGCGAAAAATCGACGCCATAAGCCATGGCCTGATCTTGCAGATCGCATTCGCCGCCCTGATCGCAGATCGGGCAATCAAGCGGGTGGTTGATCAGCAAAAACTCCATCACGCCTTCACGCGCCTTGCGCACCATGGGCGAGTTGGTCTTGACCTCTGACGGGGCGCCATCGGGGCCAGGACGCAAATCCTTGACCTGCATCGCACAAGAAGCCGCCGGTTTCGGCGGGCCGCCCACGACCTCGACCAGGCACATACGGCAGTTGCCAGCGATCGACAAACGCTCGTGATAGCAAAAGCGCGGCACTTCGACGCCGGCCGCTTCGCAGGCCTGAATCAGGGTCATATTGGGATCGACCTCGATGATCTTGTCGTCGATCTTGATCTTGCGAAGTTCGGTCATCTGCCTGTCCTTTGCCTTAGTCCACGCGGACGAAGGAATTGAAATCATAGACGTCCTGGCGGCCCTGGATGCGCAGAACGGTCGTCATCGCGGGCTGGCCGCGTTCGAAGGTGACTGTCGCCTCGGTCGGGGCGCCGGGTGTGAAGGTCGCGTCATTATTCGAGGTCACGCGGTAGCGCGTCCCATCCGGCAGCGCACATTCGATATCCGCGCCCGCAGCATTCCCGGTGACGCGCAGCACGGGCTTTCCAGCCAAATCACGCGAGGACTTGCTGCGCACCCCGTCACCGGTGGCGACGCAAGACAGGTCCGAAGGGGCGAACATGTCGAAATTCAGAATGAATTTCTGCGCGGTCGGGGTGAACGGGCCGGCCTCTGCCCGCCCGTCGGCCATCAGACCGCCCGCAACCCAAGTCAAAGCCGCCAGACTTAGCCCTGCGGCACGGATGAAACGCATCGCCTGCATCATTTCTTCACCAGAAAGGTTGCGATATACGAATTCTGCGCGAATTCCTGTGCGCCGACGGCACAAAAGCTCTCGGGATCGCCTTTCTTGGCACCCTTGCGCTTCAGATAATCCTCGGCGACGGCATAGATGCGCTTCTTCTCTTCCTTGCTGTCCAGAAAGGTGTCGATCTGCGCCTCGGTATAGCCCTGCGCCCGCGCATATTTTTTCAACGCTCGCGCTTGGCCCCAGGCATACATCATGCGCGCGTCATAGGTTTTGCACTCACGACGGATGCGATCAGCAATCCGCGCGGCGATCAGCCGATCATTGATATATTTTTCCTGGCTCAGCGGCCCCAGCGCAAAGGCGGGGGTCGCGGCCACGGCCGTCAGGGTCAATCCGGCGGCAATCAAGGTTTTCAAGACATTCATCGCTTTGGCCTCCTGTGAAGCGGAAAGCGCCGTCATAGCACGAACCCGTTGCATCCGCCCGACACGGAAGAGTGAGCACGACCGCGCAGACTGCAGGGCGCGGGCGATAATGCCCTGCCCCGTCTTGGTGTCATATGCGGTGTGCTTGACCATGTTCAGGCTTACTCCGCCGCCATTGCGCCCATGCGCCCGGTGCGCTTGGCCTTGATGCGATCTTCGATTTCTTCGCGGAAATTGCGGATCAAGCCCTGGATAGGCCAGGCAGCCGCGTCGCCAAGGGCGCAAATGGTATGGCCTTCGACCTGCTTGGTGACGTCGAACAGCATGTCGATTTCCTCGACCTCGGCCTCGCCGCGCACCAAACGGTCCATGACGCGCATCATCCAGCCCGTGCCTTCGCGGCAAGGGGTGCATTGGCCGCAGCTTTCATGTTTGAAAAAGGCTGAAAGGCGCCAGATCGCTTTGATGATGTCGGTGTTTTGATCCATGACGATCATGCAGGCCGTCCCGAACGAGGACCGCAGTTCACGCATGCCGTCATAATCCATGATCGCATTTTCGCACTGCTCTGCCGTCAGGACCGGACAAGAGGCGCCGCCGGGGATAACCGCTTTCAGGTTTTTCCAGCCACCGCGCACACCGCCGCCGTGCTTTTCGATCAGCTCGCGCATCGGGATCGACATGGCCTCTTCGACCACGCAAGGCGTGTTGACGTGACCGGTCATGCCAAACAGCTTGACGCCTGCGTTATTGGGGCGGCCAAAGGATGCGAACCATTCCGGGCCGCGACGCAGGATCGTCGGCACGACCGCAATCGATTCGACGTTGTTCACGGTCGTCGGGCAACCATAAAGCCCCGCCCCGGCCGGGAACGGCGGTTTCATGCGCGGCATGCCTTTTTTGCCCTCGAGGCTTTCCAGCAGCGCGGTTTCCTCGCCGCAGATATAGGCGCCTGCGCCGTGATGCAGGAACAGGTCAAAATCCCAGCCCGAACCGGCGGCATTGCGCCCCAAAAGGCCCGCATCATAGCATTCGTCGATTGCAGCCTGCAGCGCCTCGCGCTCGCGAATGAATTCGCCCCGCAGATAGATATACGAGGTATGTGCCCCCATCGCGAAGCTGGCAATCAAGGCGCCCTCGATCAGCGTATGCGGATCATGGCGCATGATGTCGCGGTCTTTGCAGGTCGCGGGCTCGGATTCGTCGGCGTTGATCACCAGATACGACGGGCGACCGTCGCTTTCTTTGGGCATAAAGGACCATTTCATGCCGGTCGGGAAACCTGCGCCGCCGCGGCCACGCAGCCCCGAGGCCTTCATCTGATCGACGATCTTGTCACGCCCGCGCGAAATGATCTCGGAGGTGCCATCCCAGCAGCCGCGCTTCTTGGCGCCGGCCAGGCTGCGATCACCCATCCCATAAAGGTTCGTAAAGATCCGGTCCTGATCGTTCAACATTTACGTCGTCATCCTTATCGTTGCGTCGACGCATTGCGCCGCCGCCAGATCCGCCAGGTCACCAAAAGCGACCAGATCATTGCCGCCATTGCCGCCAGATCGGCGAGATAGGCATATTTTGCGGGCAGATCAAAACGCCCGCCAATCCATTGAAAGCCCAGCCAGCCCAGCATCGTGACAGCGATCACCACCGCCACAAGACGCATCTGGCCTGCATCCTTTTGCGCGGAATCAGCCATGATTGACCGCCCCGCTGTTCATCAATGCCTGCGCCTGACCGACCCAATCATCCGCCTCGATGCGGCGGCCAAGGCGGCCAAGCTTGGTGGCAAAATCCTGGCGCTCGCCGGCGTCCCAAGCTGCAATCTGCGCAAATTGGGTCACGCCAAGCTGGTGCAGGGCCTCTTCGATCTTGATGCCGATACCGTTGATCACCTTAAGATCATCAGCCGCGCCTGACTTAGCCACAGCCGTCTGCGCCATGGGGGCCTCCTGCAAGGAGGCGGCTTGCGCGGTGATCACAGCGTTGACCGGGGCAGAGCTTGCCGCACGCGCAACCGCGGCCTCGATCAGATCGGTCTCAAGATCAAGTCCGCCCAGATCGGGTGCGTCAGACAGCCAGATCAGCGTCGCCCCAAGCAGGAAAAAGGTAATCAACCCCAGGAATGCCCCACCCAGCCAATGGGTGTCGCCCAGACCCGAAACGAATAGCAAAACCACGAGGCCCGAGATGGCCCCGACAATCCAGCACATTCTGACGCGGTCTGACTGTTGCATCTGTGTGATCGCCTCACCTGCTCTGACAGGGAAACGCTTTCCCCTTAGCTTTCTGTACCATCTTTCGCGGCATCTGACGAAACCTTGGTTTCATTTCCCGCCGCGCCCTTGCCTTTTAGCCACGGTGTCAGCAGCGGAACCTCGGTCCCATCGATGCGCTTGACCGTTTCGCCAAGCGCAACCGCGCGGCTGACGCTGGCATTATATTGATCGCCCGTGCCCTTCAGCCCGGCAAGCGCCGTCGGCCCACCAAGGGGCTCGGAGGCAAAACGTCCATTCTGCGGACCGGGCACCGGAACCTCGCCTGCAGCGAAGGCGTCAATCAGTTCGGACAGCTTTTCGGCGGTCAGATCTTCGTAGAAATCCTTGCCGATCTGCACCATGGGCGCATTCGAACAAGCGCCAAGGCACTCGACCTCTTCCCAGGAAAAACGGCCATCAGCCGAAAGGGTATGAGGCGCGGGGGCAATTTTTTCTTTGCAGATGCGGACCAGATCCTCGGCACCGCAGATCATGCAGGTGGTGGTGCCGCAAATCTGGATATTGGCAACCGAACCAACCGGATAAAGCTGGAACATGAAATAGAAGGTCGCCACTTCCAACGCCCGCATATAGGGCATGCCCAAAAAGGACGCGCAGAATTCAATCGCAGGACGGCTCAGCCAGCCCTCTTGCTCTTGTGCGCGCCACAAAATCGGGATGATCGCCGATTGCTGACGACCCTCGGGATATTTGGTGATCTGGGCCTGAGCCCATTCAAGGTTGGCCGGCGTGAACGCAAAGCTCGCGGGCTGAACGGGTGAAAGACGGCGCAGCATCAGCGGTCAACCTCTCCGAAAACGATATCAAGCGTGGCGATCAATGCCGGCACGTCGGCCAGCATGTGACCTTTGGCGATCCAGTCCATGGATTGCAGATGGGCAAAGCCCGGCGCACGCAATTTGGCGCGATAGGGTTTATTGGTGCCGTCGCTGACAAGATAAACGCCAAACTCGCCCTTGGGGGCCTCGACGGCGGCATAGACCTCGCCGGCGGGAACCTTGAAGCCTTCGGTGTAAAGCTTGAAGTGGTGGATCAGGCTTTCCATGTCGCGCTTCATGTCGGTGCGGCGCGGCGGGGTCAATTTGCCACGCGCCAGCACATCACCCGCAGGTTCGGCGCGCAATTTGGCGCAAGCCTGCTTCATGATCTTCAGCGACTCGCGCATCTCTTGCATGCGAACAAGGAAACGGTCGTAGCAGTCGCCGTTCTTGCCCACCGGGATCTGGAAGTCGAATTCGTCATAGCATTCATAGGGCTGCGCACGGCGCAAATCCCATGCAAGCCCCGAGCCACGCACCATGACGCCGGTATAGCCCCAATCAAGGCAGTCTTGCTCGGTGACGATGCCGATATCGACCTGACGCTGCTTAAAGATCCGGTTCTCGGTCAGCAGCGTATCAAGGTCGTCCACAACCTTCGGGAAGGTTTCGCACCAAGCCTCAATATCATCGATCAGCTGCGGCGGCAGATCCTGATGGACACCACCGGGGCGGAAATAGGCAGCGTGCAGACGCGCACCGCAGGCGCGCTCGTAAAACACCATCAACTGCTCGCGGGCTTCAAAGCCCCACAGCGGCGGCGTCAGCGCACCGATGTCCATTGCGCCGGTGGTCAGGCCCATGAGGTGGTTCAGAATACGGCCGATCTCGCTGTACAGCACGCGGATCAGGCTGGCGCGGCGGGGAATGGTGGTCCCGGTCAGGCGTTCGATCGCCAGACACCAGGCATGTTCCTGATTCATCGGCGCCACGTAATCGAGGCGGTCGAAATAAGGCAGGTTCTGCAGGTAGGTGCGGCTTTCCATCAACTTTTCGGTGCCGCGATGCAGCAGGCCGATATGAGGATCGGCGCGCTCGACGATTTCCCCGTCAAGCTCAAGCACCATGCGCAGCACGCCATGGGCTGCAGGGTGCTGAGGGCCAAAGTTGATGTTGAAATTGCGGATACTTTGTTCGCCGGTCAGGGCGTCCTGCGATCCGTCGTCATAGCTGTTCTTGCGGATATCGCCGTCCATCACGCGTTCCCTTCGCTGGACAAAGAGGCAAATTTCGCCATCACCTCTTCTCCGGTCATCATCACGGTCTGGTTCGCCAGCGCATAATTGGCGGGCTTACAATCCACGAAGATCTGGCTCTCGATCTCGAATGCTTCTGGCGCATCAAAGGCCTGCATCGAAACCATGGTCATTTTTCCGTCGCGCGCGCGCCATGCCAGTGAGCTGCCACAGCTTTTGCAAAACAGCCGCTCACCCCATTCGCTGGACACATAGGTCGACACCGCAGAGCGATCTGAGAATTCAACCGTGTCGCCGCAATCCACGACCATGAACATACCGCCCGAGAATTTGCGGCACATGCCGCAATGGCAGATATGGGCATGCTGCCCTGGAATGGCGGTGAAGGTGGCGGCCCCGCACAAGCATGAACCTGACGCGCGTTCGGCCATTACTTTGCCCCCGGGGCTTTTTCGTCGCCGGGCAGCACGTATTTCGCACCCTCCCAAGGCGAGAGAAAGTCGAACTGGCGGTATTCCTGAACCAGTTTCACGGGCTCATAGACAACGCGCTTTTCCACGTCATTCCAACGCACTTCGACATAGCCGGTGGTCGGAAAATCCTTGCGCAAAGGATGGCCGCGAAAGCCGTAATCGGTCAAAATGCGGCGCAGGTCGGGATGGCCCGAGAACAAGATCCCGAACATGTCGAAAATCTCGCGCTCGTACCAGTTTGCCCCGGCGAAAACGCCGATCAGGCTTGGCACCAACTCGTCGTCGCGAACCGCGACTTTGACGCGAATGCGCTGGTTTTGATACATCGACAGTAGGTGGTAAACCACGTCAAAGCGTGCCGGGCGCGCCGGATGATCCACCGCAGTAATGTCGATCAGCGTCGAAAAACGGCAGGTCGGATCGCTGCGCAAAAAGTCGATCAGCTCGACAATGCCAGACAGGGTCGCAGTGATCGACAGCTCGCCAAAGGCAATCTCGGTCGAGATCACCTCGTTCGAGCGGCGCGTCGAAATATGTTCAGCAAGGCTTTCCAGCAGTTCTGGATCGATCATGGCCATGACTTACCTCACCAACGTGCCGGTGCGACGGATCCGGCGCTGAAGTTGCAAAATGCCATAAAGCAGCGCTTCGGCGGTCGGAGGGCAACCTGGCACATAAATATCGACCGGCACGATGCGATCGCAGCCACGCACAACTGAATAGGAGTAATGGTAATAGCCACCGCCATTGGCGCAGCTTCCCATCGAGATGACATAGCGCGGCTCGGGCATCTGGTCGTAGACCTTGCGCAAAGCCGGCGCCATTTTATTGGTCAGCGTGCCGGCGACGATCATCACGTCGGACTGGCGCGGCGAGGCGCGCGGCGCGGCACCAAAGCGTTCCAGGTCATAGCGCGGCATCGAGGTTTGCATCATCTCGACCGCACAGCAGGCCAGACCGAAGGTCATCCAGTGCAGCGAACCATTGCGTGCCCAGGTGATCAGATCTTCGGCCGTGGTCAGCAGGAAGCCTTTATCCTGCAATTCGCGGTTCAGCTCGGCCGTGGCGACCTCGCGGTCGGCCCCGGCGGTATTTGCCCCGGTCATCACGCCCATTCCAGCGCCCCTTTCTTCCATTCATAGGCAAAGCCTATGGTCAGCACGCCCAGGAACACCATCATCGACCAGAACGCGACCTCGGTCAGGCCACCAAAGCTGACGGCCCAAGGGAAAAGGAAAGCGACCTCGAGGTCGAAAATGATGAACAGGATCGAGACAAGGTAGAAGCGCACATCGAACTTCATCCGCGCATCGTCGAAAGCATTGAAGCCGCATTCGTAAGCGCTGACCTTTTCCGGGTCAGGGTTACGCACAGCAATCACGACTGCCGCCAGCATCAGAACGATTGCAAGCGCCGAAGCCATTGCAAGAAAGACGAGGATCGGCAGATATTCGTGTAGCAGGTAATCCACGGAGTAAGGCTCCCTCTCGCGCGCAGGAACCCGTGTGGCGTCCCCGCGATGGGTTTGGCTTCCGTCCGTTTATCCGCGAGAGCAGGCGGGGTCAACGGGCGTGCGGCATGTCGCCGCAGTCGCCAGCTGACTCTCTCAGCGAAAATCGTGTTTTAAAAACAAATATTTGCGCCAAGATGAGGCATTGCCACCACAGGGTCAGCTTTATTTATCGCGCAGCCTATGCGGCAAGCCTTGGATCAGCCCCAAATCCCGCGGCCTTTGCAAAGATTCGCACCTGATCTTTTCAGCACAAACTGACGGCGCGCCAAGCTTGCGATCAGCGGCGGCGGTCGATCTGGCCCAGATGGGTTTGGCTAAAGCCCTCGGGCCGTTTCAGGCCAAAGCCAATGGCACGGTCAATGCCGACATGGGCCAGCCATAAAAGCCCCAGAGTGATCAAATCGACTTGGCCCACGAGCATCCCCAGCAACACCAGAACAAGTCCCGATGCGTAAAGGTGAAACAGGTTATAGACAAAAGCGCCGCGAACAGGCCCGGCCAGATAGCCCGCCATCGACAGGTCGGGCAGCAAAAGCACGACCAGCCACAGCCACCACGACCATCCCGCCCCCGCCATCACCGAAATGATCAGCGCAATCGCGGCAATGATCGCGCCCTCGATCCTTTGCCAGTTCTCGGTGCTCATGGTGCCCCTACTCTGCAGCGCTGCGCTTGGCGCGCGCCAGCAATGGGCCAAGATAGCGTCCGGTATGGCTGTCGGCATTGGCCGCAACCTCTTCGGGGGTGCCAAGCGCCACGATCCGCCCACCGCCATCGCCGCCTTCGGGGCCAATATCGATCAGCCAATCAGCGGTTTTGATCACATCAAGATTATGCTCGATGACAACGACCGTATTGCCCTGATCGACCAAGGAATGAAGCACTTCCAAAAGCTTGCGCACATCCTCGAAATGCAGACCAGTGGTCGGTTCATCCAGAATGTAAAGCGTGCGGCCAGTCGATTGGCGCGACAATTCCTTGGCCAGTTTGACCCGCTGCGCCTCGCCCCCTGACAGGGTGGTCGCTTGCTGGCCGACTTTGACATAGCCCAGACCGACCTCGACCAAAGCATCCATCTTGTTTCGGATCGAGGGAACGGCCTTGAAGAACTCTTGCGCCTCTTCGACGGTCATATCCAGCACATCGGCAATCGACTTGCCTTTGAACTGTACCTCAAGAGTTTCACGATTATAGCGCTTACCCTGGCAGGTCTCGCAGGTGACATAGACATCGGGCAGAAAGTGCATCTCGATCTTGATGACGCCATCACCCTGACATGCCTCGCAACGCCCACCCTTGATATTGAAGCTGAACCGCCCCGGCTTATAGCCGCGCGCCTTTGCCTCGGGCAGGCCCGCGAACCAGTCGCGGATCGGCGTAAAGGCCCCGGTATAGGTCGCGGGGTTCGATCGGGGCGTGCGCCCGATGGGGCGCTGGTCGATGTCGATGACTTTGTCGAGATGCTCAAGCCCCTTGATCGTCTCGCAGGGGGCAGGTGTCTGATGCGCGCCGTTCAACCGCATCGAGGCGGTTTTGAACAAAGTCTCGATCGTCAGGGTGGATTTCCCCCCCCCCGAGACCCCGGTGACACATACGAATTTGGCCAAAGGAAATTCGGCCGTCACATTCTTAAGGTTGTTGCCGGTTGCACCGATCACGGTCAGCTTCTTGCCATTACCCAGACGGCGATGCGCCGCGACCGGGATTTCGCGCATCCCCGACAGATATTGGCCGGTCAGGCTTTTGGGGTTGGCCGCAATTTCGGCGGGCGTGCCCTTGGCGATAATCTCGCCACCATGCACCCCGGCACCTGGGCCAATATCAAAGACATAATCGGCGTGGCGGATCGCATCCTCGTCATGCTCGACCACCAGAACCGAGTTCCCCTGATCGCGCAGGTTCATTAGCGTTTGCAGCAGCCGGTCATTATCGCGCTGATGCAACCCGATCGAGGGCTCGTCCAGCACGTAAAGCACCCCCGTCAGCCCCGAGCCGATCTGGCTGGCCAGACGGATACGCTGGCTTTCGCCGCCCGAAAGCGTTCCTGCCGCGCGTGACAGCGTCAGGTAATCAAGGCCCACGTTAACCAGGAATCCCAGCCGCTCGCGGATTTCCTTAAAGATGGCGGTGCCGATCTCGGATTTCTGCTTGGACAGGGTGCCAGGGGCCGCATTGATCCAATCCAACGCCTCGCGGATCGACAGCTGCGTGACCTCGCCAATATGGTTGCCCGCGATCTTGACGGCCAATGCCTCGGGCTTAAGGCGATAGCCGTGACAGGCGCCGCAGGGACGATTGTTTTGATAACGCTCGAATTCTTCGCGAACAAAGGCACTGTCGCTTTCGCGCAGGCGTCGCTCCATATTGGGGATCACGCCCTCGAAACTGCGCGCGATTTCATAGATCCGCCCGGCATCATCAAAGCGGAATTTGACCTCTTCCCCGTCTGAGCCATAAAGAAACATCTTCTGGACGTTTTCAGGCAGATCTTTCCAGGGCGTCTTTTTGTCAAAGTCGTAATGTTTGGCCAAAGCATTGACGGTTTGGGTCAGATAGGCCGATTTCGACTTGGCCCATGACGCAATCGCCCCCTGTGCCACCGACAATCCCTGATCGGGAACGACCAGCCTTTCGTCGAAAAACAGCTCCATCCCCAGACCGTCGCAGACCGGGCAGGCCCCGAAAGGCGCGTTGAAACTGAAAAGGCGCGGCTCGATTTCAGGAATGGTGAACCCCGAGACCGGGCAGGCAAAGTTTTCGCTGAAGGTGATACGCTCGCCCTCACCCTCCGAAGGCGCGGTTTCGAGGATGGCGATGCCATCTGCGAGATCCAGCGCTGTGCGGAAACTGTCGGCAAGGCGCGTTTCCATGCCTTCGCGCACGACGATACGGTCAACGACAACATCGATGTCATGGCGGAATTTCTTATCAAGAACCGGCGGCTCATCCAGCTCGTAAAAGGCCCCATCGACCTTGACGCGCTGAAAGCCCTGTTTGCGCAGCTCTAGGAATTCTTTCTTATATTCGCCTTTGCGATCGCGAACGATCGGCGCCAACAGATAGCCTCGCGTCCCCTCGGGCATGGCCATGATCGAATCGACCATGTCTTGCACCTGCTGCGCCTCGATGGGCAGGCCGGTTGCGGGCGAGTAAGGCGTACCGGCGCGTGCAAACAGCAAGCGAAGGTAATCATAGATCTCGGTGACGGTCCCCACGGTCGAGCGCGGGTTCTTGGAGGTCGTCTTTTGCTCGATCGAGATCGCAGGTGACAGCCCCGAAATCCGGTCGACATCGGGCTTTCCCGCCATATCCAGAAACTGGCGCGCATAGGCCGACAGGCTTTCGACGTAGCGGCGCTGCCCCTCGGCATAGATCGTGTCGAACGCCAACGAGGACTTTCCAGAGCCCGAAAGGCCGGTGATCACCACCAGCTTATCGCGCGGAATGTCGAGATCCACGTTCTTCAGATTATGCTCGCGCGCACCGCGCACCTCGATGAACTTCTGTTCCATCGTCAGATCCCGTTTCCGCCAAGCGCATGAGATAGGCAGTGATTGCAAAAACGCAACCTTAAAATGAGAACATCGCGCGAACATTCCTGCCTATTCGTCGATTTACCACCTTTGTAGAACGCCGGAACCAAGAACATTGCGGCACGTTGGGCACGACGAAAGCGAACCGGAACACGCGCGGAGAAACATCATGCCAGAAAAGCATTATTCAGGGGGCTGCCAATGCGGCGCAGTCACCTATGAGGTGGAAGCGGATTTGGATCAGACCTTCACCTGTAACTGCTCTCGCTGCCAGCGAATTGGGGCGGTGCTGACCTTTGTCCCCACCGATCAGTTTCGCTTGGTCAACAACGGCCCGGTGACGGAATATCTGTTTCACAAGATGATCGTCCACCATCGCTTTTGTCCGACCTGTGGGGTCGAATCCTATGCACTTGGGAAAGGTCCGGATGGAATGGATATGGTGGCAGTCAATGTGAACTGCCTGGAAAACGTCAATCCCCGCGCGCTGAAAAGTCACCACATCAACGGCGCAGAAAGCTAAGGGCCAAGACGCACAGCGGCGCTGGCCCCTCACCTGATCAGCCGCCCGTATGGCTCATGTGACGTGTCATCTGGCCGTGAACACCACGGCTATAATCAAAATCATGGCCCTTTGGCTTGCGGGTGATCGCCTCGCGGATGGTCTGGCGCAAGGCGTCATCATCTTGCGAGGCACGCAGCGGCGCGCGCAGATCGGCCTGATCTTCCTGACCAAGACACATGAACAGCTCGCCCGTGCAGGTCAGTCGCACGCGGTTGCAGCTTTCGCAGAAATTATGCGTCAAAGGCGTGATGAAGCCCAGCTTTTGCCCGGTTTGCTCGATCCGGAAGTAACGCGCCGGCCCCCCCGTCCGCTCGGTCAAGGGCGTAAGGCTGAAGCGTTCCGACAGGCGCTGGCGCAAATCCGACAATGGCCAATATTGGTCCAGCCGATCCTCGCCGCCGATATCGCCCATGGGCATGACCTCGATAAACGTCAGATCGTGATCATTCTGGGCGCACCATTCAAGCAGCGGAAACAGTTGAGCTTCGTTGAAGCCCTTTAGCGCGACGGTATTGATCTTGACGCGCAGCCCTGCTGCCTTGGCGGCCTTGATCCCCTCAAGAACCTGAGGCAACCGCCCCCAGCGGGTAATGGCTGCGAAATCGTCATGGTCCAACGTATCAAGCGAGACATTGATGCGGCGCACCCCGCAATCCGCCAATTCCTGCGCATAACGCGCCAGCTGGCTGCCATTGGTGGTCAGGGTCAGCTCATCCAGCCCATTGCCCAGATGACGCGACATCGCACGGAAAAAGCTCATGATATTGCGCCGCACCAAGGGCTCGCCGCCGGTAATGCGCAATTTACGCACCCCCAGCCCGACAAAGGCCGAGCAAAGCCGATCCAGCTCTTCCAGGGTCAGCAGATCCGCCTTTGGCAGAAACTGCATATGTTCCGCCATGCAATAGGTGCAGCGAAAGTCACAGCGATCCGTCACCGACACCCGCAAATAGGTAATCGGACGGGCAAATGGGTCGATGAGCGGCATATGTTCCATGCCCCATAGATAAGCGGCGGCAAAGAACCGCACAAGGTAAGCTCTTATCAACCAAAAGCCCCAGCTTCGATGGACAGGCATCATTCGCGCCGTTAGCTTTTCCTGACAGCAATCTTAAAAGGGTGAGACAATGCCAAAGAGCATGCGACGGGTTTTGTTGCTGCCATTGATCCTGCTTGCGGCCTGCGCGCAAACGACAGAGTTGATGACAGGCAGCAAACCCACGACGGCAAGCCAGGATGCCACCTCGCAGGGTGCTGAGACCAGCATGGCTGCAGGTGCAGGTGCGGCGGCGATCAAGGCACCCGTGCCGCGCGGCAATGCCAAGACGGCTGCAGAGTTCAACACCACCACCACTGCCCAAAAGGCCGAAGCAGCCAAGGCGCCCAGCACGGCCGAAGCGAAACTTGGCTCGACCGTGGCCTCGCTGGGGGATCCGACCTTGCCGGGCTTTTGGATCAAGACGCCGCTGGTAAAAACGGCAGCAGAGGGGCGTATCGTCAATCCCGCAAACGGCAAATCGGCCAAGGTGCAGCTTCAGCCACTTGCTGGCCCCGCCAGCGGCGGCAGTCAGGTATCCCTGCCCGCCCTGCAACTGATTGGTGTCAGCCTGACCGATCTGCCCACGATCGAAGTCTATAAAAACTAAGGCCAAACTGGTTCAGGCCAATGCGGATTGGGTCAGTCGAGCCTACACCAGTTACGATGAGGCAGGTCGCCCTTGGACAGGTCGCGCTTTCGACTCGCCACGCCTAAGACCGCATTGTGCCAAGATCTGTCCAAATAAAAAAGGCGACCCTATGGCCGCCTTTTTTGTCGCGCGGATCACTCGGATCGCGCGAAGGGGCAGGTCCGCCCCCTATTCAACCGTTACCGATTTCGCCAAATTGCGGGGCTGATCCACATCCGTGCCCTTAGCAACTGCCGTAAAATAGGCCAGATATTGCATGGGAACGGCATAAAGGATCGGCGCAAAAATACCGCCATCCGCTGGCATGGTCAGCGTGGCATGACAGCCCTCGCCCGCGGCGGCCACGCCCTGCGCATCGGAAATCAACAGCACCTTGCCGTGACGCGCCATGACCTCTTGCATATTCGAGACGGTCTTGTCGAAAAGCGCATCGCGCGGGGCAAGCACGACAACCGGGACATTTTGATCGATCAATGCGATCGGCCCATGTTTCAATTCGCCAGATGCATAGCCCTCGGCGTGGATATAGCTTAGCTCTTTCAGCTTCAGCGCCCCCTCTAGCGCAACGGGGTACAGCGCCCCGCGGCCCAGATAAAGCACGTCCTGCGCTTCGGCCAACCAAGAGGCCAGCCCCTTGCAATCCGAGCCAAGCCCAAGCACCTGGTTCAGCAGACCCGGCAAAAGCCGCAGCTCGGCAATCAATGCCGCGCGCTCTTGGTCATTGATGCGCCCGCGATCATGGGCAGCCTTGACCGCAAGCACGGCCAGAACCGCCAGCTGACAGGTGAAGGCCTTGGAGGAGGCGACGCCCACCTCGATCCCCGCAAGCGTGGGCAAGGCCACATCGGATTCGCGCGCAATCGCCGAGGTGCCGACATTCACCACCCCGATGATCTTGGCGACCTTATCCTTGACGTAATGCAGCGCCGCCAAAGTATCGGCTGTTTCACCAGACTGGCTAACGAAAATCGCCCAGCTTTGCGGCGAAACCGGCGGCTCGCGATAGCGGAACTCGCTTGCAACATCGATGTCACAGGCCAACCCTGCCAGCCGCTCGAACCAATATTTCGCAACATGCGCGGCGTAATAGGCCGTGCCACAGCCCACCAATGTCAGCCGGTCCACCTGCGAGAAGTCCATCCCCTCGGGCAGGACAATGCGTTCGCCATTCAGGTAATGGTTCAACGCATCGCCCAGAACCACTGGCTGTTCGGCGATTTCCTTGGCCATGAAATGGCGATGACCGCCCTTGTCGATCGCCGTCGATCCAACATCGATCACGGAAAGGTCGCGGTTCACGCGGCGGCCTGCAAGATCCTCGATGACAACGCCCGAGCGCGTCAGAACAGCAAAGTCGCCATCCTCGAGATAGGTGATGCGGTCGGTAAAGGGCGCAAGCGCAACCGCATCCGAACCAAGATACATCTCGCCATCACCATGCCCGATCGCAAGGGGGCTGCCTTTGCGCGCGGCCACCATCAGATCGGCCTCGCCGTCAAAGACAAAGGCTAGGGCGAAGGCACCATGCAAACGGGCCACAGTGGCGCGAGCCGCCTCGACCGGGCTCATCCCCTCTGCCATGTGGCGCGCAGTCAAAAGCGCGACAACTTCGGTATCGGTCTCGGATTCCGGGGCAAGCCCCGCGGCAATCACCTCGGCGCGCAGATCGCGAAAATTCTCGATGATGCCGTTGTGAACGACGGCAACCGGGCCGCGGCGATGGGGATGGGCATTGGCCTCGGTGGCGGCGCCATGGGTGGCCCAGCGCGTATGACCAATGCCGATATGACCCTGTAGAGGTTGATGAACCAAGCGGTCGGACAGGTTGACCAGCTTGCCAACCGCGCGACGGCGATCCAGATTGCCCGCTGCGTCGACGCTGGCCACACCCGCAGAATCATAGCCGCGATATTCCAGACGCTTCAGCGCCTCGACCAATTGCGGCGAGACCTCGTGTTTACCAAGAATTCCGATAATGCCGCACATCAGCGATTGTCCTTCCGGGCGCGAAGCGCCTCCATCATCCGGGTGGCTAGCCCCGGCTTCACCACCTGCGCCGCGCGCGCAATCGCCAAGGCATCATCCGCAACATCTTGCGTGATCACCGAGCCCGAGCCCGTCATGGCCCGCGCCCCGATCCGGACCGGAGCAACCAGCATCGTATCCGAACCGATAAAGGCATTGGCACCGATCACCGTGCGATGCTTGGAGACACCATCATAGTTGCAGGTGACGGTCCCTGCGCCAATATTGGTCGCCTCGCCGATTTCCGCATCACCAAGGTAAGTCAGATGACCGACCTTGACCCCCTCGTGCAATTGGCTGTTCTTGATCTCGACGAAATTGCCGACATGAACATCGCCGCCCAGCTCTGCGCCCGGACGCAGCCGCGCAAATGGGCCTACCGTCGCCCCCGAGCTGACGTGGCAGCCCTCGAGATGACAAAACGGCAAGATTTCAGCACCGCTTTCGATGGTCACACCAGGACCAAAGACGACGTTCTGGCCAATGATTGCGTCGCGACCAATCCAGGTATCAAGCGCAAACCAAACCGTTGATGCGTCGCTTAGCGTCACGCCATTCTCAAGTGCCTCGGCACGCGCGCGCTGCTGAAAGGCAGCCTCGGCTGCGGCCAGTTCAGCCCGCGTGTTGATGCCCAGTGTCTCGGCCTCGTCGCAAGTCACAACATCGGCCGAATGGCCCGCCGCCCGAGCGAGCGCGACCACATCCGTGAGATAATACTCACCCGAGGCATTGTCGTTGCCCAATTGGCCGATCAGATCACGCAAAAGGCCTGCATCGGCAGATAGAACCCCGGAATTGCACAGCCGAATGGCGCGGGTGGCAGCATCGGCATCCTTGAACTCAACGATCCGCTCCAGCCCCTGCTCGCCTGTGACAAGGCGGCCATAGCGGCCGGGATCTGCTGCCTCAAAGCCCAAAACCGTGACATCGGCGTTATGACCAGCCAGCGCCTGCAGGGTGTCAGCGCTGATGAATGGCGTATCTCCATAAAGCACGATGACCTTGCCCTCGAAGCCCGCAAGGGCGGGCAAAGCCTGTGCAACGGCATGACCGGTGCCCAATTGCTCGGGTTGAAGGGCGATCTTGGCATCTGGCTCGATCTTGGCGACGGCTTTGCGGACAAGTTCGGCTCCATGGCCCGCCACCACGACGATCTCTTGTGGATCAAGGCTGCGCCCCGCTGACAAAGCATGTGCCACCAGCGGCACCCCTGCCAGGCGATGCAGAACCTTCGGCAGATCGGATTGCATTCGGCTTCCCTGGCCAGCAGCCAAAACGATCAATGCAAGCGGAGTTTCTGTCATCGGTGCCTCGAAGTTTATTGTTCATTTATTCTGGCGTTCGTTCTACCGATATGGCGCGGCGGGGCCAAGCGGGTCGCGTTCACACTTTTAAACGGAAGGTTACAACCATGGCAGGCACAGTCGTCTTTGATCTGGACGGAACATTGGCAGATACCTCTGCCGATCTGATCGCTGCGGCGAATGCCTGCTTTATCGATCGCGGCATGGGGCAGCAGCTAGACCCGATTAACGATGCTTTGATCGCCTTTCAGGGGGGGCGTGCGATGCTGCGTGCCGGTTACGCCCGCCTGCCCGCCGATATGCTGCTTCCGCCCGGCGCAGAAGACGCGGACTACCCACGCCTTCTGGATCATTATGCCCAAAACATCGCCCAGCATACCCGCCTTTATCCCGGTGTCGTCGCCGCGCTGGATGCCCTGTCGGAAATGGGCCACGCACTGGCAGTCTGCACCAACAAACCCGCCGCACTGGCAGAAAGCCTTTTGCGCGAACTGGGCGTTCGTGACAGGTTTGCCGCGATGATCGGTGCCGACACCTTACCGGTGCGCAAACCCGATCCCCGCCCCTATTTCGCCGCCGTGGCCGAGGCCAAAGGCGATGTAACGAAATCATTCCTTGTCGGCGACACCGACACAGACCGCCGCACCGCAACCGCAGCCGGAGTAAAGATCGCACTGGTCGCCTTTGGTCCAGAAGGTGAGGGCCTGTCCAGGCTTAACCCCGATGCGATGCTGCAGTCATTCGACGCCCTTCCCGCCCTGGCTGAAACCTGGTTGGGCTGAGCAAGGCCGGGGCTTTGCCCCGGACCCCAAGGTATTTTCTTCAGAACGAATGAGCTGAAGGCTTTCTTAAACTTTTGAAGCCATAGTCAGACCTGCGGTACAGGCAGAGGTGCCGATGACCGCTCAGAGCGAAATGTCCCGGTTCATTGATGCCTATGGCCGAACCGGGACAAGCTTAATGGATCATCTGCTCACTCACTCTGATAAAAATACCTCGGGGTGAGCCCCGCAGGGGCGAGGGGCAGCGCCCCTCGATGATGCAGACCTTACTCGGCCTGGCTTGCAGGCTTGGCGTTGAGCAGGCCGTATTGCTGTGCACCAAGCGATTCATAAAGATCCAACTGGGTTTCAAGAAAGTCGATGTGACCTTCTTCATCCGCGATCAGATCTTCGAACAGTGCTTTGGACACATAATCGCCGACTTTTTCACAATGCTCACGCGCTTCGATATAAAGCGTGCGGGCGTCATGCTCGGCTGCCAGATCTGCTTCGAGCGTCTCTTTCAGGTTTTGACCGATGCGCAAAGAATCAAGTTTTTGCAGATTCGGATGCC
This sequence comes from Paracoccus sp. (in: a-proteobacteria), assembly GCF_032007265.1. Classification (GTDB taxonomy): domain Bacteria; phylum Pseudomonadota; class Alphaproteobacteria; order Rhodobacterales; family Rhodobacteraceae; genus Paracoccus. Next base: position 19,137 of record NZ_DALZMB010000079.1, read on the forward strand.
CTTCGAGGAAGATGATACGCTGGATCAGGCGGTCCGCATGTTGCATTTCTTCGATCGATTCGGCGCGGGATTTATCCGCGATATGACCGAAGCCCCAATCTTCCTGCATACGGTAATGCAGCCAGTACTGGCTGACCGCCGTCAGCTCAGACCGCAGTGCGGCGTTGAG
>NZ_DALZMB010000080.1:0-19020 GCF_032007265.1 Paracoccus sp. (in: a-proteobacteria)
AACGCCGTTGCCGAGAGCTTCTTCAACCTGCTCAAGCGCGAGCGGATCAGGCGCAAACATGCGAGGAATGGGATGTTGTCGCCCGCCGAGTTCGAGCGGCAGCAGAAAATGAGACGTGAAGGCATCTAAGAAACTCGGGCTGGGGGTGCGGACGAAAACTTGGACTATCTTGGAGATAGTTCATGTTTACTTACGAAGAGCGCATGCGGGCAGTTGCCCTCTATATCAAGCTGGGCAAACGGCTGCGCGCCACGATCCGGGAGTTGGGATATCCCACAAAGAACGCCCTGAAGGGCTGGTATTGCGAATACGAGCGCCATCAGGATTTGCGGATCGCATCAGCACCCCGCCCGCCCAAATTCTCGGAGGAGCAGAAGCAAGTCGCGCTAGAGCATTATGCCAGCCAAGGGCGCTGCATTTCATGGACCATGCGTGCCTTGGGGTATCCGGGCCGCGCCACGCTGACGGCTTGGGTGCACGAGGCCTTTCCCCAGGCAAAGAGGGTTCGAACGGAAGATATGGGCCAGGCAATCACACCGATGCTGCGAAGCAGGCCGCTGTCGTAGGCCTTTATAGCCGCACAGAAAGTGCGGAGGTTTTGGCGAAAAAGGTCGGGGTAAGCAGGCCGACGCTTTATGCTTGGAAAAACCAGTTCCTTGGCATGGAGGCTCCAGCCACGATGAGACGTAAGAAAAGCCCCCCTCTGGATCCAGAGATCGCAGAGTTGGAACGTCAGCGCGAAGCCTTACAGCGCGACATCCGCGAACTTCAGATTGAGCATGACCTGCTCAGAACCGCGAGCGAACTGATAAAAAAGGGCATTGGCGGCGACCTGCAGAGCCTGAGCAGTCGGGAAAAGACCCTGCTGATCGTCGCCCTAAGAAACCAGTATAAAGCGCCGGCTTTGCTGACGCGCTTAGGCTTGCCGCGCAGCTCATACTTCTACCATCGCATCCGGATCAGGCTGGAAGATAAGTATCTTCCGGTGCGCCGCATCATGGCCGATATCCTCGAAAGCAATCACTGCTGTTACGGTTATCGCCGCCTCACAGCCTCTCTGACGCGCCATTCCATCTCAATATCAGAGAAAGTGGTGCGGCGCTTGATGAAACAGGAGGCTTTGGCCGTGCCAAAGCCCAAGCGGCGGCGGTACAGCTCATATCTGGGCGAAATCAGCCCCGCGCCAGAGAACGTCATCAATCGCGACTTCCACGCGGCAGCCCCAAACGAGAAGTGGCTGACGGATATCACTGAGTTCCACATCCGCGCAGGCAAAGTTTATCTCTCCCCGATCATCGATTGCTTCGACGGCTTGGTCATCAATTGGGCCATCGGCACCAAACCCGATGCGGATCTCGCCAACCTCATGTTGGACGCAGCCCTGGAGACCATCGTGGACAGTGACGCCCGGCCCATCATCCATAGCGATCGCGGAGGCCATTATCGCTGGACTGGCTGGCTAGAGCGGGTCAACGCAGCTGGGCTCGTTCGCTCGATGTCACGGAAGGCCAGCTCCCAAGACAACGCCGCATGTGAAGGCTTCTTCGGGCGCCTCAAAAATGAGTTCTTCTATCCGCGTGATTGGCGGGCCTTCACCTTAGCTCAGTTCATCGATGCCGTTGACGCCTACATACGCTGGTATAACGAAACGCGTATTAAAATGTCGCTTAGTGGCCGAAGCCCAATCGAATACCGTCAAAGCCTCGGCATAATGACCTAAAAACAGTCCAAGTTTTTGTCCGCACCCCCGATAAGTCCGTTCGGGGAAAGGCGACCCTCGGCCGTCAGCCGATTTGTGCAACAGAGCCGGTTCGAAGACTACAACGAAAACCACCCGCACTCAGGGCTGAGAATGCGCTCGCCACGCGAGTTCATTGCAGCTCAAACCGCAACCGCTTGAGTGTCCGGTAAAACGGGGGCCAATACAGCTTCTGTTCGATCGCCATCAGGCGCATGAGCCGCATCAGCCGCCGGATGCGCTTCACATTCACGGCGTGGCCCTCGTTCCGCAGGTGCCAGGTCATCTGCTGGACGCCGTAGAATGGGGTTTCCAGAAATTGTCGGTCGATCAACCGCATGAGCGACAGGTTCTCTGCGGTCTCGCCCTGCGGCGCATAGTAGAACGACGACCGCGAGATCGACAGCAGGCGGCATTGCGTCCCGACCGACAACTTAGGGTGGTGACGTTCAATCATCCCGCGCCTCACTTGCCGGTCCAGGGCTTGAGCTTTCGTGACAAAAAATCGTTGGCGACAGCTAGTTCCCCGATCTTGGCGTGCAGCGACCGCACCGTCTCCTCGTCGACCTCAGCCTTCTTCTTCCCGCCGCGTTCGAAGATCTCCGCTGCCCCTCGAGCAGCGCCTTCTTCCACTGGTGGATCATCGTCGGATGCACGCCGTATTCTCCGGCAAGCTCCGATACGGTGCGCTCGCCCTTCACGGCTTCCAGCGCCACGCGAGCCTTGAAGCCCGCGTCGTGGTTCCTGCGTTTCGACATCGTCTGGTCTCCTCGTTCTTGGAGACCAGCAGACGGCAGATCGTAGCTTACGTCACTGTCCGATTTTCGGGGGGTAGCTCAAACTAATCATAAGACTTCCAGCCAACATGCTCGCTCCAATCGCGAGGAGGAGGGGGCCGGCGAACTCCTCGGCCACTGTACCCGATGTCGAGGAAACCGATAGCAACATCAGGCTGAATTCTCCCCCGTTGGCCAGGATGACTCCGGTCCGCAATGAGGTCTGAAGCGCTTCGCCGAATAGTCGGGCGACGACGAAAACAATCAGCGTCTTTCCGCAGAGTATTATTGCAAGCCAGACCAGCACGGCAGGCCATTGAGATGGAAGGATCCAAAGTGGTAATTGAGTCCCAATACCGATAAAGAAAATCCCGACAAACAAGTCGCGAAAGGGCCGGATCTCGTTCTCGACAGCATGGCGCGCGTCGCCCTCGCCGATGATCATACCGGTCGCGAATGCGGCGAGCGCCGGAGAAAGGCCAGCAGATGTCGCGACGATCGTGGACCCAAGCGCAATGGTAAGTGCGAGGAGTTGGGCAAGCTCCGGATCGCCACGCAACGCGACCCAACGGGCAAGTACCTGCAACGGACCTCGGGCAATGAACAGAGCAGCAACCACTGCCGTTGCACTGGCGATGACCGTTATCACGCCATACCCTTCGGCGGCACCACTCATTGCATCGTGCAGAAGCAGGAACGCGACGGCTGCCAAGTCCTGAAACAGAAGCACTGCGATGGCCAAGCGCCCATGAGCCGATCCAAGAGCGTTCGCGCCTGCGAGCACCTTGAGGCACATGGCTGTGGATGACATCGCAATGGCCCCGCCGATGAGGATTGCGGAAACTGATGCGAGATCGAAGACCAAACTCGCTACCAACGAAACCGTTATCGTCGTGACTGAAACCTGTACAGCCCCAAGACCGAAGACATGCTTCCTGAGTGTTACGAGCTTCTCGAAGGAGAATTCCAGGCCGAGCGCGAACAGCAGCAGCACCACTCCGATTTCGCCAATACTGCTCAGGGCAGCGCTCTCCGCAATCAGGCCGAGGCCAGCGGGTCCAATGACTATACCGGCAAGAATGTAACCGACGATGCTAGGCACGCCAATCCGTGAACATATCGTCACGAGTACGAACGCGGCGCAAACCAACAAGGCCGCACTTTCGGCAAATCCAGTCACGCCATGCATGTTCTTCTCCTGATATCATGTCGCAGGAAAGGCCAATACCTGTATACTCTAAACGTGCGACCGCGCCCACTGCGCTATCTGCGCGGCAGGCATTACACCGCTCGTCCTCGCGATTTCCTTGCCGCCCCTGAACAAGATCATGGTGGGAATGCCGCGGATCCCGTAACGGTCGGTGATCTGCTGTTCGGCTTCGGTATCGAGCTTGCCGAGACGGAACTGGGGTTCGAGCGAACGCGCCGCAGCCTCGAACTGAGGTGCCATCATCTTGCATGGCCCGCACCATTCCGCCCAGAAATCGACGAGCAGGGGCAGATCGGCATCGGCGTGTCGGTCGAAACTGGCGGCGGTCAGTGTGACTGGCCGGCCCTCGAACAGGGCGGCGCCGCAGCGGCCGCAGCTGGGGTTGTCCGTCAGTCGTTCCTGCGGAACGCGATTGACGGAACTGCATTTCGGGCAAGCAACGGTGGGCATTCTGTTCTCCCTTTGAGTGTCGTTTCGGAGGGGCAGGCAGGGCGGCGCCGTTCAGCGCGAGGTCGTGGCCCGCCGGGCCTCTCGGTGGCGGGGTTCGGGCAGGTATTCGACGCCGCCGCCCAGACGGCGGACGGGCTGCGGATAGAGGGTCATCAGCTCGAGTATTTCCTCGGGCATGTCGGTCCGTACCGGCAGCCCCATCTCGCGCGCCTCTTCCGCAGAGATAGGGTAGTCGTGCGTCCAGGTGCCGGTGGCCAGCTGCGCCGCCAATGTCGCCGCCTTTTCCTCGCCCATCTTGTCGGTCAGGAGCCGTCGCGCTACGGTCTCGACTTGGGCGATCGCCTTTCGACCGACATCGGCCAAGACCAACGTCTGGTCGTCGATTTCCGTGATTGGCTTTTGCTCGACGACCCTGATGAGTGAAGCCGCGGGCATTTGGCCGAGTTGCGGATCGATCGGGCCCAGCACGGAGTGGTCGCACATCACGATCTCGTCTGCGGCCAGAGCGATCAGTGTTCCCCCCAACATGGCGTAGTGCGGCACGAAAACTGTGACCTTGCCCTTGTTTCCCTGAATGGCGCGAGCAATCTGCGTGGCAGCGAGGACCAGTCCGCCGGGGGTGTGCAGCACGATGTCGAGCGGCATTTCGGCGTCCGTCAGCTGGATCGCGCGCAGGACTTCCTCGGAGTCGTTAACGTCGATGTAGCGAACCAGGGGAAAACCTAGGAGGTTCATCGTCTCCTGCCGATGGATCATCAGGATCACCCGGCTTCCGCGCATCCTCTCGATTTGAGCGATCTTCCGAGTGCGCATCGCCTCCAGATACTTCCTCTGCAGTGCCGGCTGCAGTGCGGAGACGATGAAGAACAGCCAGAGCAGTTGCATCAAATCCATGGATTTCCTTTTCCTTTCCTTCGCCCATCCGGCAGGAAGCCGTATATTCCCTCGTCGCGGTAGTAGTTGCGATAGGTGACTGCAGGCCTGCGTAGAATCGGACTAACGAGCCATCCTGAGACGAAGCCGCAGATATGCGCCCACCAGGCAACCCCGCCGGTGGCCGTATCTCCGAGCGACATCAGACCGGGGATGAGCTGCATGACGAACCAGATCATCGCGAACGCCAGCGCGCTGATCTCAAAGAACAACGGGATGACCAGGATCGGCACGATCACGACCAGCCGCGCCGCCGGAAACATCCGCGCATAGCACCCGATCACTCCCGCGATCGCGCCTGATGCTCCGAGGGCAGGCACGACCGAGTCGGGGTTGGCGAGGGCATGCGCCGGCCCAGCTGCCAGGCCGCAGAACAGTGCGAACCGCACCGGCCCTAGCCGGTCTTCGACCGCTGGGCCGAAGATCCAGAGCGTCCACATGTTGAGGATGAGATGAAGCCATCCCGCGTGCAGGAAGATGTTTGTCAGGAACGGGGTCCAATCGGACGGGGCGATGAGACGGAGCTGACCGAAGACGCGCGACGGCAGGCCGTCATCACGTCGTCTTTCTTGCAATTGTCACACCCGTCCACGCCGGAGGATCAGAGGCGGGGAAGGATTCGAGCGAGGCTTCGAGGACCGGATCGAATTCGGCCTCTTCTTGGGACGACAGGTCCACCGTGCCTTTCTGCTCGACTGCGCGCCGGATTGGGTGGTCCGTGCGACCCCGATCCAGGCGGAACGGTATGCGAAAGGCGTTCGGGGCGTCGGCGCCGTTATAGAGGCGATGCCGCTCCTCTCCCCGCCAGGGGTTAGGCTCGGGGCGGCGCGGGGCGTCCTCACGCACGATATAGCGCCAGTCCTGCCGCTCGGCGAAGTCCACGGCGCTATCACGGTCGGGGAATTTCAGCCGGATCGGGCGATAGGGATCGTCGCTGGAGGTATGTCCCATCAGCGGCTCGATCTGCGGGGGCCGGGACGGCTCGAACTCGAGGATCCAGTAGTTGGGCCGAGGCGCCGATGTCATCGCGGAACGGGCAGGACGGTAGATGATTGCCGTCGGCACGTCCCAGGATGGCAGATCGGTTCCGGGAATTTTCGGCGGGAATGGTGGGCGATTATGGCCGCGCATATCAGTTCTCCCGGGTGTCGGTGGATACGAGAAGGTGACGTTCGAGATCGTCGAGTTTTTCCATTCGCCTCGAATTCAGGCGAACGGCGCGTTCGGTGTTCTGCGAAGGAAAGGCAGCAGCGTGCAGGACGTCCGACCGCATTGCTATCGTGAGATCGGCGACGGCATTCATCACGCCCTCTCCGTCCCCGTCCGAGAGCGTGCCGTCAGCAAAACCGGACTGCAAGCTCTCCAGTACCTGCTCGAAGCTGGACACGACCCCTGCACTCGCGACCACAGCCAGCTTGTGGCTGAGAACACGCAGTTCATCGATCAGCTTCGCATCGTGCCTTGCGGTTTCCACGATCTCTGCGACCTTCTCGATGCAGGCCATGTAAATGTCGCATTGCTCCTGGAGGATGATGACCCTTCCTTCCTTGCGAAGCTCGAGATCGGTCTGGCGATTGAGAAGCGCCGCGGTCAGAATGATCGTCACGACAGCGCCGAGGAAGATGAGCGTCATCTCCTGCGCGAAAGGCAGTATGTCTTCGGCAAGATACATCGAACGAAAAACGAAAACGATGCCGATGCCCAAGGCAGCGGCCGCAGCAGCAAATGCCAAGTCAGGCAGGCGGTTCGACATCAGCACCTCGCATTTTCGGTGCCAGGTGGCATGCACGGCTTTGCATCGGCGTCCGGCGCCTCTGCGTCCCGGTGCCGCAGGAAGATTGGCGTCGGACCGCTGCCGAACGGATTGAAGCCGGTGCTCAGGCAACGGTCGAAGATCGTTTCGTCCCATCGGGTGAAATCGTGCTCCTCGCCGGCAAGTCGCCCGTCATCCACCACAGGGCACCTCACGCCTTTGCCGATGGGGGAGCGTCATCGAAGGCCGCACCGTCCGAACGATCCGCCTTGCGAAGCCGTAGCCCGAGGAGGATCATCATCACCCCGAAGACCGCGGCGTAGAAGCCGATCAGCCAGCCGAGCGCGAGGAAGCTTTCGACCGGGCGCGTCAGCAGCATCCAGGTCACGACGACACCGAGAACGACCGAGAGAAGGCCGCTCAGGATCAGCCAGATTTCGCCGTTGATTTCCTTTCGCAGGCGGATCGCTGCCGCGATCTCGAGGGCACCCGAGAACACGGACCAGAATGCGATGCTGGCCCAGAGGAATGTCGCAAGCACAAGCGTCGCGACGAACGGCGAGAAGACCACGACGACCCCCGTGGCGATCCCCAGAATGCCGCTGAACATCAGCCAGCCCCAGCGATCGCCCCCGCGGATGTTGCGGACGGCGGCGACGAGGCCGAACACGCCATCGGCGAAGGCGAAAGCGCCGAAGACCAGCGTCAGAGCAAGCAGCGACTCCGCAGGCATGAGGAAGGCGAGAACCGCGATCACCAGCGCCAGGACACCGCGCAGCACGAACAGCCACCAGTTCCCGGACAGGCTGCACAGCATGTCCTGCATCGTGTCGGATTGCTTTGCAGAGGTTGTCGTCATTGGTCCATCTCCTGTTCAGGTTTCAACTCAGTAGTGCCGATTGTCTCCGCGCCGGCCAGGGCGGCCGCCACGCGGCGGCGGTCCTCGACCGGTTGAGGCAGACACTGCGTCCGGGCAATTTCCCTTTCCACGGGCGCGCGCACCGATGCCTCGCCGATCAACCCGGCTTCGACCAGCGTGCCGCGCAGTGTCTCCGCCGCGTTCTCTGCAATCTTCAACACTTCCGCCTCAGTGAGACCCAGGAGGTGCGCCGTCTCCGCGATCGTGGCGTCTTCCAGGTACATCCGATACAGGACGCGGCGCTCGACCGGAGCAAGATCTGCGATAGCCCGGTGCAGTGCCATGGCGATATCATGACGATCCACTTCGGTCTCGGGGTCTGTGCCGCCGTCGTCGGCGATGAGGTCCTCCAGCATCAGCACTTCGTCGGGCTGGTAGAACTCGAACATCGCCTGATCCGCCTCGGTCGGATCCTCCGCCGGGGCCTCGGGTTCCGCCTCGATGGAGGCGGCATCCTCAGGCACGGCGCGGCGGGCGGCGCGGGATTCTTCCTCGATGGTCTCAAAAGCCAGCCGTTTCAGCCAGTCGCCGACGGAAAACTCCGAAGGCCGATCCTCGAAGCGGGCCAGCCCCTTGAGGATCGTCGCATCGAAGAGACCGCGAACGCTCAGATATCCCTCCGGTACCGATCCGCTGCATTCGAGATAGGTCAACTCGCGCCTGACGGTGTCATAGATCGTATCGAGATAATCCTCGATCAGGTCAAAGAAGAGCTGGCGCCGGTCCGCTTCCGCCGCATCCCGCGCGGGCGGCAGCGGGGCGCCGATCCGGCGCCGGCGGGCGGGACGCTTGTATTCAGGCTCGTGCTTGAGGCGCGCCACATGCCGATCGACCTGGTGGCGCAGGTCGGCAAAGGCCTTGCGCAGGACAGGCTCGATCTCGAATCCCTCTTCCCGCGCCGCGATCACGCCCGACGGCAGTTGCAGGCGCAGGCTGACTTTGATGCGCGTCTTGCCCCTCGTCTGCGAGGCAACGACTTCGAGCCGGACCAGATCCTCGCGAAAGCGCGCAAGGTGCGGTTCAAGTTGCCGCACCTCCTCCTCGATGACCTCAGGCGCGCGCTGTTGGCCGTGCCGGTCGAGATTGCGGAATGATCTAATGACGTTCATGCCGTGGACCTTCCTATAACTCTCCGAAGAGATGGTCCGGCGCGACCGATATCGCGCCGGGCCAGTCTTTTGCGCTGTCACTCGGCGGACTTGTCGTCCTTGGACTGCACCTCATCCTCAACGCTGGGCTTCGGAACGTCTGTCTTGTTTTCGGCAACTTCGCTGGGCTCCTCCATCCCGGCCTTGGCCTGATCGTCCGGGCTGTCGTCACCGGTGTCCTTTACGATCTTTTCGAACACGACCCTCTGTTCGTCTTCCGACCAGGCGACGCGGACCTTGTCACCATCCTCGATCCGCCCGGAGAGCATCTCGCGGGCCAACTCGGTCTCCAACTCCGACCGGATCAGCCGGCGCAGCTCGCGGGCGCCGAATTCGGGGCGGAAGCCGACCGCGCCGAAGTGATCCACGACGCTCACGTCGAATTCGAGTTCGACGCCCTGGGTAAGGGCGGTCCGCTTCACCCGGTTGAGCTGCAACTCGACGATCTGGCGGATCTCCGACTGATTCAGCGAATGAAAGACGATGATCTCATCGATCCGGTTGATGAACTCTGGCCGGAAATGACCGCGCAACACCTCCATCAGTTCGGATTTCTGCTTGGCCTCGTCGAACTCACTGCTGCCGCGTTTCGTGAGGTTGCGCTGGATGATGTCCGAACCGAGGTTCGAGGTGGCGATGATGATGGTGTTGGTGAAGTCCACCACGCGGCCCTTGCCATCTGTCAGGCGGCCATCGTCGAACACCTGCAACAGGATGTTGTAGACATCGGGATGCGCCTTTTCGATCTCGTCGAGGAGCACGACCGAGTAGGGCCGACGGCGCACCTTCTCCGTCAGCTGCCCGCCTTCGTCGTATCCGACGTAGCCCGGAGGTGCGCCAACCAACCGGGCAACCGCGTGACGCTCTCCATATTCCGACATGTCGATACGGATCATCGCGTCCTGATCGCCGAAGATTACCTCGGCGAGCGTCTTGGCCAGTTCCGTCTTGCCAACCCCGGTCGGCCCGAGGAATAGGAAGGTCGCGGTCGGACCGGAACCTTCGCGCAGACCCGCACGCGCCAGGCGCACCGCATCGGCCACGGCGCGGATCGCTTCTTCCTGGCCAATGACGCGCTCGTGCAGCTTCTCCTCAAGCTTCAGGAGCTTGTCCTTCTCCTCGGCGGTCAGCTCCGTGACCGGAACACCGGTGATCTTGGAGACGATCTGCGCGACATGATCGGCGCGCACCTCGGCAGTCGCCGAAGCCTGGTCGCGCTTCCAGATCTCCAGAAGCTCGTCAAGCTCCTTCTGCTTCTGCTCGAGTTCCTTCTTCAGTTCCGCTGCTCGGTCGAATTGCTTGCGGGCTGCGGCATAGTCCTGTTCGCGCTTGATCTGCGCGACCTCGGCTTCGAGCTCCTGCACGTCCACGGGCCGCGCAGTGGCCGAGATCTTCACCCGCGCCGCGGCCTGGTCGATCAGGTCGATCGCCTTGTCGGGCATGAAGCGACCGGTGATATAGCGATCCGAAAGCTCCGCGGCGGCGATGATCGCCTCGTCGGTGATCGTCACCTTGTGGTGGCTTTCGAGCGTGTCGCGCAGCCCGCGCAGAATCATGATCGTCTGTGCGACCGTGGGCTCGTCCACATAAACCGGCTGGAACCGTCGCTCGAGCGCCGCGTCCTTCTCGATGTATTTCTGGTACTCGTTGAGCGTCGTCGCGCCGATCAGGTTCAGCTCGCCCCGCGCCAGCGCCGGCTTGAAGGTGTTGGCGATGTCGAGACCACCTTCGCCACCGCCCTGGCCGGCGCCGACGATGGTGTGCATCTCGTCGATGAACAGGATCAGGCTGTCCTTCTCCTCGGTGATCTCCTTGAGGATCTTCTGGACTCGCTCCTCGAACTCGCCGCGATACTTCGACCCGGCCACCATCGAGTTGATGTTGAGCTCGACCAGCCGCTTGTCGCGCAGCGCCTCGGGCACTTCGCCCGCGACGATCCGTTGTGCAAGTCCCTCGACGATGGCGGTCTTGCCCACGCCGGGCTCGCCGATCAGCACCGGGTTGTTCTTTTTCCGGCGGGCCAGCACTTCGATCGTCGTCTCGATCTCGCGGGCGCGGCCGATGACGGGATCGAGCTTGCCATCGCGGGCGAGCTTCGTCAGGTCACGGCTGAACTGGTCGAGATCGGGGGTGTTCGACGGAGTCTCGACGCGGCCTTCCTCGGCTCCCTTGCCGACCACCTTCGTCACCTGCTGACGCAGCGCCTGCGGCGTCAACCCCAGCTTGCGCAGCATCGCCGCGGCCAGGCCTTCACCTTCCTCGGCAAGTCCGATCAGAAGGTGCTCGGGACCGACATAGGAATGGCCGAGTTCGTTCGAGGCGATGAAGGCCCGGTTCAGCGCGTCCTTCAGGCGAGGGCTTACGCCGATTTCGCCCTCCGTCTTGGCGTCTCCACGCTTCGCTTCCTTCTCGATCTGGCGCCGCAGATCATCCACATCGACCTTGAACTGTTCCAGGATCGTCTTGACGACGTCAGACGGGGTCAATGCCAGAAGCAGATGTTCGGTGTCGACCTCGCTGCGCCCGAATTCCCCGGCCTTCTGTGCTGCATCCTGCAGCAGCTTGTTGCCCTGTTCGCTCAGCCGGTCGGCGATGGTGCGTCCGCCGCCGCGCCGCGATCCACGCCGCGGCGCGCCCTCGCCGAAAGTGGCGTCGACGACAGCGTCATCGCCATCACCCATAGAGCCGAGCGTGCCGCCTCGCAGCGGACTGTCACCAAAGAGGCTGCCGAAACCGCTCTCGCCGAAGAATTCGTCAAGAAGGGAACGCCGCCCGAACAGCGACTCCAGCGGCGAGGCGCTGCGACCCGACCGGCGCGCTATTTCGCTGTAGTGCTGATCGCACAGCTCCATGTTCTGAACCCTGCCGTTCACCGAGGCGCGCACGCGCGTCGTCGCCGGGCGACCGCAAATATCGCAAGCTCCGTTTGCCATTCGTCTTCTCCGTTTTCATTATCCAGTCAGGGTTGTTCGCCGATCATCTGCGCCAGTGACAGTGTCACGCAGCGACCACTTCCGTTCTTTTCACCTTGGACCCAATTGCCACAAGATCGGGCTCGTCCAGTGTCTCTCGTTGCAGGAGATCTTGCGCCGATTGCTCGAGAAGATCCAGTCTTCCTTTCCATACCAATTTGCTCCCTCTAGCGTGAGTGCTGCGCACGTATGCGTTTGAGAAGTGCGAGAAGAACACGCCTCTCGTCGACTGATAGGTCCGGTAAGATGTCTTCCTTCAACGCCGCTCGTCAGGGGTCGAGTTCTCGCAAGATTTTCTGCGTCTTTCTCGTCGGCACAACGGTCTGCGACCGCCGATCATTCGGTGACGGCGACCGCTCAACCCAGCCCCCGCGCCATGCGGTCCACGAGTTGCCCGGCTGTCGCACTGCCGACTTCCAGCCGCGCCGTGAGGTCGCTGATCACGAGGCCGGGGAATCGTCCACATGGGCGGCTGCCATCCACGACAGTCGCGTCTGACCGGGCTCACGGCTTTCATCGTCGATCCGCTGCTGGATGTGCTGGGCGACCCGATGGATCGTCGTGCCGATCAACGCAGCGCCGGATGCAATCATCATTTGACCTCCAAGGGTCTGTTGGTCGTCGCCAAGCTCCATCAGACGCCGCTGGAGATTAAAATGCTAGCATGAATTATGCTTGCGTCGTATCATTGTGGCCGTAGAACTGAAACGGATTCATTATCGATATCTCTTGCCTTGGCGCTCGATTCGCGAACGGCGTACTGCGGATCGTCATCTTCCGGCCTGAGGAGGAGAAGCCGAAGAGAATTGAGATCAGGGCAGCCTGAGAGGAGCTGGAATGATGAGCACCGATATCACGCAAGCCACGAAAAGACGCCGACTGACGCGCCTGAAACCGCCGGCGGCGGCCGCATCTACGACCCGCTGACCGATATCGTCGAGACCGATCAGTGTGTCTCCATGATGGTCGAAATGCCTGGTGTCGCCGCCGATGCGGTCGAAATCACGCTTGAAAACCGCGTGCTGACGATCCGCGGCAAGGTTGAGCCGATGCGGCCTGAAAACCTGGAACTTGCCTATGCTGGACGTGCCGAGGGCGATTTCGAGCGTGACTTCACGCTTTCCGAGGGTTTCGACCCCGACCGGATCGAAGCCGAGATGCGCGGAGGCGTCCTCACTTTGACGCTCCCCCGAGCCCCTGAAGCTCAGCCGAAGAGGATCGCCGTCAAGGGCGCCTGAAAACCGAAGGACACACCATCATGCAGATCAAGGACCTGATCCCCTGGGCGCGCAAGGACGGCGCGCCAGACGCCAAAAGCAGCGAAGACAACCCGATCGCGACACTCCAGCGCGAAATGAACCATGTGTTCGAGAACTTCTGGAACCGGGTCGGTCAGTTCGAATGGCCCTGGGGCAGCGGCGAAGCCAAATCCGACGTGGTCGAGACCGACAAGGCGATCGAAGTATCGATCGAGCTGCCGGGCATGGAGATGAAGGACATCGAGGTGACCGTCAACGATGACATGTTGACTGTGAAGGGGGAGAAGAAGATCGAGCGCCAGGAGGAGAAAAAGGGATACTACCTCTCCGAGCGCAGCTACGGCGCGATCTACCGGACAATTCCACTCCCGCCCGGTGTGGATGGCGAGAAGGCGCAAGCCTCCTTCAAGAACGGGGTTCTGACGATCAAGCTGCCGCAAACGCCCGAAGCCCAAGCCAAGGTCAGGAAAATCGCGGTCAAGGAGGCCTGAGAAGGGCTTTGACCGTGCCAACTTCGCGGCGAAACCGCCGTAGAACCAATCACAGCCGAAAGGAACAGACTGATGAAACTCAGGAATCTTTACGCGGGAACAGCTTTGGCGCTGCTGATTGTCAGCGCGGGCCCTTCCTGGTCTCAGGATACGGCTCAGGCGGAGGCTGAATCGCAGGCGGTCAACCGGGAGCAGGTCGAAGAGAGCGTGACCGCCGAAACCGATTCACAGCTCGCCGATAAACGCACCGCCGTGATCCAGGAGGCGGTCGACGCGCTCGATGAAACGATGGCTGCGATCGCCGCGATCGAGAAGGGCGATACAGATGCGGCGATTGCTGCGCTCGCGTTGGCCACGGGGAAGCTCGAGACCGTCGTCGCGCGTGAACCGGATCTCGCTTTGGCGCCCATACGGATCGATCATGTCACCTATGACGTTCTGGGCAGCGTCGAAGCCGTCCGAGGACTCGGCAAACAGATCGAGGACTTGGTCGACGATGGGAAGTTCCAGGAAGCGAGACCGCTGCTGAGCGGGTTCGCGTCCGAGGTTGTCATCCGGACAACCAGCCTTCCGCTTGCGACCTATCCCGACGCGATCCTCGCAGCGACGGCACTGCTTGATGACGGAAAGACCGACGAAGCGATGACGGTACTCAACGCCGCACTGAGCACCCAGGTGGTGACCGACACAGTGATCGCCCTGCCTCCGCTCAGAGCCGTGGCGATGATCGAGAAGGCCAAAGCTCTGCTCAATGACGACGGTAAGGCGGCAAACGACAAAGCCGCTACTGAAGATGCCGATCTGACGGCCGCCGACTATGTTGAGGCGGCACGCCAGGAACTCGAAATCGCCGAAGCGCTCGGCTACGGCCGCGAAAGCGATTTCGAGGATCTGCATGAGGCGCTGAATGAGTTGGACCGTCAGATTAAGGCGCAGGAGGATACCGGAGGGATCTTCGAAACGATTGCGACCCGGTTCAAGGAACTTCGAACGCGCATCTTCAACTAAAAGAGAACCTCTAATGGAGCCCCGCCGCAAACGAGACCAGCGGCGGGGTTCTTTCGCAGGAAGACTGAGGAACGATCGATAGTCTGGGCCCGGAGTCCCGGCTCTCGACACATAACAATTGGTTCCTGGCTCCATCGCAGGTAAAGAATTCCCGAATGATCCCGGTCTGCGGCGAAGCCAGGGAGAGCTTGTCTATTCGGGGGAACTTCGAGGGGTACTGATGAAAGACCTGAAACCATCAGGGCTAACCCGTGAACAATGGTCGGCGATGACGCTCTACGAGAAGTTCGAACAGGTCGTCATTTTCGTCCTCAGCGCCATCATTGCGGTTATCGTCGTGGCGTCGGTTTGGGCGCTGATGCGCGAGGTCGTGAACCGGTTGGTCTTGGGAGCGTTCGACATGCTCGATTACGCCACCTTCCAGGTGGTGTTCGGAATGATCTTCACCGTTGTAATTGCGCTCGAGTTCAAGCGCTCCCTTCTTGTGGCGACAGAACGCAGCTTCGGCATTCTCCAGGTCCGCACGATCGTGCTGATCGCGCTCCTCGCGATCGCGCGCAAATTTATCATCCTCGACCTTGGCGAGACGGAGCCAGCCAAGATTGCCGCCCTCGCGGGCGCGGCTCTTGCGCTCGGAGCAGTCCACTGGCTGGTGCGCGATCAGGACCGGCGCGAAGAGCCCGGTGCTAAAAATGCCGAAGGCGATCAATGAGCCGAAGCGTTTTCGTTCGACTTGTTTCATCAACCTCTGCCGCACTCATCATCATAATTGTTTAGCAGAAATTTTTTATCATGCCGAGCTGATCAGCCGGGGGTGCGGACAAAAACCTGGACTGTTTTCAGGTCGCAAGGCCGAGGCTTTCACGATATTCGATCGGGCTTCGGCCACCAAGCGACATCTTGATGCGGGTTTCGTTATATTAGCGGATATAGCCATCCACGGGTCTATGAACTGCTCCATTGAGAAGTCCCTCCAGTCGCGTGGATAGAAGAACTCCGTCTTGAGGTAATCTCTGCTGGATCAAGAAAAGCGGTCACCGAAATGGGCCCGCAACGCCTGCCCGATCGCCTCACTGCTATAAGGCTTCTCGATCCAGACCGCACGCCCGAAGACCCCACCGACTTCCTTCACATCGGGCACAAGTGCGCTTGCCATGACGAAGGGCACGTTGGCGCCCTCCAGCCGCGCGGCCACGGGTTCGGACGAAAGGCCGTTCAGATCCTGGTCCAGCACGGCAAAGCGGATCGGCGTCCCGTCGTCCAGCGCCGACAGGGCCGCATGGGGGCTGGCCGCGATCACGACATCCTGCGCGCCCAGCCTGCGCAGGCTCTGCGCCGCGTTCATGGCGATGATCGTGTTGTCCTCGACGACCAGCACCCGGCCCGAAAGCCGGATGTCGTTCGCGCTGGTCGGCGCGGGCCGCAGTTGGACAACAGGCGCAGGCGCTTCGGGCCGGACCGAAAGGCCCGGGATCCGCATCGTCATCTCGAAGCCTTCCCGGGCAAAGCTGGTCGTGACCGTCCCGCCGAGTTCGTGCGGAACTACCTGCTCGATCAGTGCGCTGCCGAAGCCTGCGCGACGGGGCGCGGACACGGCCGGACCTCCGCGCTCGTGCCACCGGAGCTCGATGCCGCCCTTCACTTCGCCGAGGCTCACCTGCAGCCGCCCGCCCGCGGGTCCCAGCGCCCCGTGCTTCACCGCATTGGTCGTCAGCTCATGGGTCACCAGCGTCAGGGCCGAGCGCTGCCGGGACGACAGCATGACGTCGCCGCCGACATATTCCACCCTGTCGCCGGCTGAACCACCATAGACGCGGACCTCGTCCAGGATCAGCTGGCGCAGCGAGGTTTCCCGCTGCCCGCGGTCGGTCAGGACGTCGCTTGCCCGCTTCATCGCGGCAAGCCGCTCCTGCGTCTCCGCGACATAGGCCTGCAGAACAGGGTCACCTCCATCCGCCCCCGACTCGATCACGGCCGAAACCGTCGAATAGACGTTGCGCAGCCGGTGCGTCAGTTCGGCGATCACGACCTCCTGCCGCTCGTTGCGGGTAGTGCTGCGGTGGTCGCGTTCGGCGTTGAGGCGCAGCGTGATCTCCAGCAGGCTGACGCGCAGCACTTCGGCCGCGGCAAGGTCGCCCGGTGTCCAGCTTTCACAGAAGCCGCGCCGCTGCTCGCGCCAGGCCGAAAAGCTGGTGCGCGGCGACAGGCGGCCATCGGGCAGTTGCATCTTTGCCGGAGAACCCGCCCAGATCAGGTCTCGCGTCATCTCACGACGAAACAGGATCACGCCGTCGCTGCGGCGACTGTGGATCGGGATGGCCAGCATCCCGCCGATCTTGGATTCCGGCGGTACTGTCCCAAGACAGACCTGTTGCAGGTTGTCGACGCCGAACGCCCGGTTCGACCCGTTGCGGGCCACGTGATCCATCAACATGCCGAAGCGTTCCCGCGATGGCGCCAGCCCTTCCGAGAGATAGTGGCCACCGATCATCATGGCGATGCCGTCAACGTGGATAGCGTCCATGATCTCGCGGGCGACGGCCGCGAGGTCGGGGGCGTCGCCGGTAGCGCTTTCGACCATGATCGAGATGCGCTCATGCGCCTCGAGCGCGGCGGCCCGTTGCCGGGCTTCGTCCTGCCTTGCGCGCTGGCCGAGTTCGTAGGCCAGCAGCTGGGCGAACAACTCGATGGCGGAGCGGGTTTCGTAATCGACATAATGCGGCTGCTCGTGGTGGCAAGCAACCATCCCCCACAGCTCACCCTCGACCAGGATCGAGGCCGACATGGAGGAGCGCACACCCATGTTGCGCAGGTACTGCAGATGGATCGGGGACACCGCACGGGTGATCGACAGCGACAGGTCGGTCGGCGCGCCGTTTGGGGCTTGCGCGGGGACGATCGGATGCACCGGCGCGTCCACGTCGGCGATGATCCGGATCAGGTTGCGCGTGTAAAGCGCGCGCGCCTGCGCCGGGATGTCCGAGGCGGGAAAGCGGTGTCCCATGTAACTGGCCCCACCCCCGGTGAGCGTCTCGGCAAGGACGACGCCGCTGAAATCGGGTTCAAACCGATAGACCATGACCCGGTCGAAGCCGGTCAGCGCCCAGACCGCATCCGTCGCGACGGCGCAGAGATCGTCCTGATCCTCGCCCTGGGCAAGCCGGGGCAGGAGCGACTGCACCACGGCCCCCGGGTCGCGCACGCGGTCGGACCGCTTGTGCTCGAACTCGATCAGGAAGACTGGGCCGTCGCGATGGATCGCAATGTCGAAGCGGCGGTCATCCTCGAACACGGCCACGTCGAACAGGCGGATCCCCTGGTCGTAGCGCCCCATCACCTGCACCTTGCCGCGCAGCGTGTGCATGGTGGACGAGGGCAGGACGTCCGTGAGCCGCTGCGCGACCAGCGCCCCGGGTTCGAGCCCCAGGATCCCCCCGCAATTTGCCGAGACATTACGCACGACCCACTGCGTAGTGACGACCAGGAGGCAGCCGAAGTCCTGCACATGGCCAAGGAACTGGATCTGTTCCTGTGCGCAGGCATCGACCATCGCCTGCGTGACGCTGTCCTTCGCCGGCTCGGCTGCGACCTGCGGGATTGTGCTTTCAGTCATAGCGTCCTTTCGCAAGAGGCCGAGGGCGGAACAGACCGAAGATCGCATTGACCTCGGCCACCATGCGATCGGCGTCGGGGCCATGCGCCGGCCGGGCGGACAGGTCGAAACAGAGCTCGCGCCATTCCGCGTCGCGCGGCGGCAGGGACAGGAAAGCGCCTGCCTGCCGGGCCTCGCCCCGGGCATGGGCCGCCCAGTGGCGCTGCATCAGCTTCGCCCCCCGCCGTGACCCGAGAAGGATGTAAAGCGCGGGATCTGCCGTGACGCGAAGCCGTTCTCCGCCTTCGGGCCACGGATGTCCAAGGGCAGCAAGGTCGGTCTCCAGCGCCTCCCGATACTGGGCCTGCAACGCCTCGACCTGGGCCGAGTTGACGCCATTCGAGAAGGACAGTGCGGCAAAGGCGCGCAGATGATCCGACAGGAACAGGCCCAGGCCTTCTGGGCCCGTGATGTCGCAGCAACGATAGGCCGCATCGACGCGATCATGCGCCGCGCGCGTGTCGTCGCGCATTCTGGTGCGAAGGCTTTCAGCCCAGTTCAAATCGATCTCCAAGCAAAACATATACGAACAGTGACCCAGAAGAGAGATCAGCCTGAACCGCGCGGTGCCCGCTGCAAGCTGGTTGATCCCTACCTACCCGGCTATCTAAGGATTTTCCAGACACGCGAAGTATGCCGCTCGGTGCCGTCCTGCCGGGGCTCTGTTGCACAATTCGGCTGATGGCCAAGGCTCCCCTTTCCCCGGACGGA
>NZ_DALZMB010000081.1:0-18911 GCF_032007265.1 Paracoccus sp. (in: a-proteobacteria)
CACGCTACGAGAAAATTCTACTGCCGCATCCCCTTAACCAAGGGGAGGATTACCACGACGAGCCTGGCGAGGTGATTGCACTGGCAAAGGAGATTGTCGAAAGCTGTTGTAAGCTAATTCTTGATGATCGGAGGGTGAAATACTCCGCAAAAGCAGAAATCCCAGATTTGCTAAAACTTTTGCGGAAGGAGATCCAGATCATGCCGGAAGGAGTTGAAGAGACTGCGAAGGGTGCCGCAGAGATTAGGGATATCCTAACCAGTCTAGGGCGAATCGCACACTCTCTCGCGCCCCTACGAAACGCATACGGCAAGGGGCATGGTCGCGGGCGCGGCTTTAAGGGGTTGCAACCTAGGCACGCCAGATTGGCCATCGGCGCAGCAAGCACATTTGTCGATTTCGTGCTTGATAGGCACCTCACTCAGGCACAGCCGATAGCGGAAGCGAAGATGCCGAAGTGACCATAGGAATTGTGGATAAATACCTGAGTGCGTTTCGTTCTCTAGTCGGGTTTGCCATCCGACGGCAGTGAACGATGCCAAAAGCTTCAACATCAGCTTCACTCCGCCCTTCCAGCCCGATCATCTCTTAATGCACTCAGTTTGGACCGGCGCCATTTCCACCCTAAACTGGTAGTTTGTGAAAACGATGCATGCTTGCACCAACCATAAACCCCATTTTGGTGAGATTTATGGTCGTTTTTACACTTGCTGGGCCCCCATTCGCTCCAGGACTTACCTCAAGGCAGCGCGCAGACTTCCCGGTCTCAGACTATTGCGTGCAAAGCTCCGGCAGCTCGCGACCGGGCAATATCGACCCGCCCGGGATCAGCACGACCTCAACCCGTGGCACCGGCCCATCTTCGTTCTCCGAGGTCATAGTCAACGAGATCGCAGCCTTCGGAGCAATGCCAGAGCCTTCGGCGAAATTTTCAGAGACATCAAGCCAGGCACTACCCTCAAAGTTCCGGTTCCATGAGGTCCAGCCCCGATCCTGACCCAGCTCCAGTTCAAGGCGCCTCTTCCCTTGAAGAAGGATTTTCTCCCCGACGGTCGCTCTCAGGCTGTATTTTCCGACCGAGTCGCTTTCTGTTTTGACGAATTCAATATCCGTTCCCGCGAGACGAAGCTTACCCCATATCTTGCGCCCTTCATGCAGCTCTTCTGGAAAATCGACATTCAAGATTACCGGACCGAAGATCCAAGGGCGAAGGTCTTGATCGGTTATCGCGGCCTTCATCGTGTCAATCCAGGGGGCCAGAAGATGACTGGTCTCCTGCGCCCTCAAATCGGCCTGGAAGGACGTGATATTTGCCGACGAGCGCGCTTGCAGATTGCCACGAATATTATCGTAGCGACCGAGAATGCTGGCCGCAGCCTCGCAAGCCATCAATCGATCCACATCCTTCAACTCAGACAGGAAGATTTCTCTGACGACGACCTTGCGCTCAGTTTCGACAGCAAGGATCTTGCTGGCCAGCATTTGCTCCATAGCACGCTGGGTTTCTTTTTTGTGATCGTCGATGAGACCGCGCAAATCACGCTCGAAAGCGTCGCGCGTAACATATTCATCCAGGTTGATCATTGCCACGTCCGTGGCAACCCAAACAATGACGCCGCCGATCACACCACAGGCAGCAGCCCCTGGCCCGGTCCATGAACAGGCAGCAGCAGAAGCCGCACCACCAGTTGCAGCGGCGGCCCATTTCATACCTGTCTTTGTTCCCACCTTTGCTGCGAGCTTTATGGCAAGCTTCTTGGCGAAAGCCGTGGTGAATATCTTCAAAGTGGCCCCACCCACCAGGGCGACGCCAGCTGCTCCGACCGTTTTCTTCATCCGATCTTGGGAATCTCGCAACGCTTTGTTCACCACAGGCCCGAATGACTCTGCCTCGCCCGGCCCAACGGCCATTGCCTCATCCAGCGCCGTCCGAAACCTTTCGTCAAATTCCAAAGAGAGTTGCTCCGACACAGCGCTTAAACGCGTATCAAAACCGTCGAAGAGGTGTTTCTCCAGACCGTCTCCTAGCTGCCCCATCGCAGCCGAGCCCAATTCCAGCCACTCGCCTGTCAGAGAATAGTGAAAATCCATATAGTTCGGGATGCCTTCATAGACTGGGGCATAGGCCTCATCCAAACGGCCACTTATCTGCTCTCTGACCTTTTTTGCTTCTTTACCCGCCTTGTTGAGCCACTGCTCCACCTGCGTAGCATTCGTCCCTGTCTGATCGACTGAGCTGCCACTACCGTTTCCATCGCCGTGCTGTCCCGCTTGCCAGGTCGCAAGAAGTTGAAGGCTGACCGTAATCACAAGCAAAAGCACAATGGTTCCCCAGAACCAGCGTGACAGATCTGGTCTCTTGTGGCCTTCGATTCTGCTAGGGTCTTCTGGGGCCTGGTAAGACTGAGTCAATCAGCGCTCCGTGGTGATGTGTTTCAACAAAATGGGTGATGACCACGCTTGCCCTTGCAGCAAGAAAGCCGAACAACGCCATGTCCAGATTGAACAAAATCGCGATCAGGGGATAGTCCCTCATCTGCACCACCAGCCATATTTTTAATGCTTCAAAGGCATAGCCAAAGGCAAGTATCTCAGCAATCCAGCCACGTCTCTCCGGCAGCTTGCTCAACCCTGACCGCATCGCATCGGCAATATCCGCCGTGAGCATTTCTGCAGGAATGCTCACAGCATACCATGTGACGAGAAAGAGGGTGATCGAGAAGGGCAATCCAATCAGCCAGGCGCTCGGTCCGGTTGCGAAAATCCGGTCGAAGGGAGGCATGAAATGCCTAGTCAGAAAACTCTGCATCCAAAGGAAAGACCAGGCCGACGTGAAAACCAGGGCAAGAGAAACAACAATCTCAGCCCCTGACATCTCCAACGCATTCCAGGCCAATGCCGGCACGAGCAGCAAAACCAACAGCGTTGAGGAGAGAAATGCGCCTATCCGTCCGGTGAGCCATCCTGCAAGCCACGACCCAGACCTCAGAAATATTCTGCGTTCGGCCTTCCAACGATCAATGGTGATCGACCAATTCCCCAGAAATATCATGGCCGCCATACAGAGCAGCCAGATAGCGGCCCAGTCGGAAAAGCCATAGGTCAACTTCCAGAGCCAAAGGAACACGGCAGGCAGAAGGGTGACCACCAAGACGATTGAAAGTCTGCGCTGCATGAAGATCCCTTCCGCTGCCCCTTGTTTGATCGCTATTCAATGAGGCGACGTCGCGCAAGTCTGGACCGCCCTTTTTTATTGGCGCTGGCTGGTATTTAGCTGTGTCGCCCATGGCCTCCTCGCCCGGAAGTGACTTCAAAGCTTAATCGTGTCGCATCAGGTGGGTGTTTGATCCTATGGTTTAATGGTGCGATCCTTCCATTGGGGTGGAAGGATGGCGTCGGCGGCAAAGCCTTTGCCGCCCACCAGACCACGGGCAATGCACTGCGACACCACACGCTCGAAGACGCGACGAAAGAAATTACTGTCGCGAAACTTGCCATGCCGCAACTTCTAGAAACTCGAATGATGAGCTGCTGCCGGTTTCGTGGACACGAAGATAAGATCGTGACCAAGGCGCTGGAGAGTGGATATGACGAGACGGAAGTTCAGCCGTGAGTTCAAGATCGAGGCCGTCAGGCTGGTGACGGATCGGGGTGTCGCTGTGGCACAGGCCGCGCGTGACCTCAATGTGGCGGAGAGCGTGCTGCGGCGGTGGATGCGAGAGCTGACAGCCACGCCGGCGGTTGCGTTTTCCGGGAACGGGCAGATGCGGGCCGATCGGGCCGAGATTTCGGCTCTGAAGAAAGAGGTCGCCCGGCTCCGGGCGGAGCGTGACATCCTGAAGAAAGCCGCAGCTTTTTTCGCGCGCGAGGCGATATGAGGTTCGCCTTCATTGCCAAACGCCGCCATATCTGGCCGGTCAGCTGGCTCTGCAAGGTTCTTGAGGTTTCGCGGTCCGGCTTTCATGCGTGGCTCAGCCGCCCACCCAGCACGCGAGAGATCCATGACGCGAAGCTCGTCGCAGCGATCGAGGCGAGCTTCGGGGCCAGTGACCGGACCTATGGCGCACGTCGTGTCTGGCGGGATGTTCTTGAGGACGGGCTTGCCTGTGGGCTTCACCGGATAGAACGGCTGATGCGGATCAATGCCTTACGGGCACGACCCAGGCGTCGGGGAAAGCCCAGGGACGATGGGGAGCGGTCGGTCATCGCCGACAATCTCCTCGACCGCAACTTTCAGGCAGACCGGCCGAACCAGAAGTGGCTGGCCGATTTCACCTACATCTGGACCGCGGAGGGCTGGCTTTACGTCGCTGTTGTTCTCGACATCTTCTCCCGGCGCGCCGTGGGATGGTCCATGAAAGCTGATCGGGATGCCTCACTGGTCATGGACGCGCTGATGATGGCGGTCTGGCGACGCGGGAACCACATCGAGCACGCCAATGAGATGGGCACATCGGACCTGCATTGAACCAGCATCATGTTGGCGGCCTCTGCGCCGACCACGGACCGAAGCATGCACCCGGGTGATCTCAGACGAAGGTGGCTGTGCCAGCAGTGCGACGATCAGACCAAACCTGAAACCGCTATGCTGCGGACGACGGCGCATGTGTAAAACAGCTTGACTGAGACGGGCCCGTTACCGAAGTCCTGAGCCTAGGCACGCCAGATTGGCCATCGGCGCAGCGAGCACATTTGTCGATTTCGTGCTCGATCGGCATCTCACTCAGGCACAGCCGATAGCGGAAGCGGAGATGCCGAAGTGACCATAGGAATTGTGGATAAATACCTGAGTGGGTTTCGTTCTCTAGTCGGGTTTGCCAGCCGGCGGCAGTGAACGATGCCAAAAGCATCAGCATCAGCTTCACCCCGCCCTTCCGGCCCGATCATCTCTTGATGCGCTCAGTTTGGACCGGCGCCATTTCCACCCTAAACTGGTAGTTTGTGAAAACGATGCATGGTTGCACCAACCATAAACCCCAATTTGGTGAGATTTATGGTAGTTTTTACATCTGAACTGGCCCATCCCCCCTTAGCTTTCCAATTCGACGTCCCAGTAAAGGTAATCCAACCAACTGCGGTGCAGGTGATTGGGTGGAAAGCGTCGTCCTGCGGCCAGCATATCTTCGGCACTGGGGCGGCGGGCGGGGCGGCGTAAAGTCAGGCCCGAGCTGCGCAGCGGCCGGTTTGCCTTGCGCAAATTGCAAGGCGAGCACGCCGCGACCACGTTTTCCCAACTGGTGATGCCACCGCGCGAGCGTGGCACGACATGGTCGAAGGTCAGATCCCCTTTGGCGCCACAATATTGGCAACAAAATTCATCCCTCAGGAAAAGATTGAAGCGCGTGAATGCCACGCGCTTCTGAGGTTTGACGTAATCTTTCAGCACCACGACCGAGGGGATGCGCACCACCTGGCGCTGGCTTCGCACCACCTCGTCATATTCGGCGATGATGCTGACCCGATCCAAGAACACCGCCTTGACCGCCTCTTGCCAAGGCCAAAGTGACAATGGGTAGTAAGATAGCGGCCGATAATCGGCATTCAGAACCAACGCCGGGCAATGCCTCAGCGAGGATGGCTCGCGCACGAATTGGGTTCGAAAGTCGATCTGATCATAGGGCATATGCTCTGCTCCGATTATCTGCCGGAACCTGCCTTCTTTGGGGGGAGAATAGCCGTTCGCGAGGGGCTGACAAGTTCTGCTCGATTGGGGTGGGCCATAAATAGCCTTGGCCTGTAACGTGGGCGTGACGCCAAACGATGGCATCGGGAGGGCGCATATGCTTGTGATCGGTCCTGCGGGCGTCGCGTCGTCTCATGGATGTCTGGTCCAAGGTCACAACGGGCCATGCCACCGACACCTCAGATGCGTTGCGCCTATGGCGAAGCTGCATGGCCGGATCAGGGTTGGCATTGGCGCAGTGTGCTGCCTGCCCGGTTCTGGGATGGTGCGCTTTGTCAAAATGGGAACATCCCAAGCGTCTGGCCGTTGATCGGCCATGGCTCATGAACATACCCCACCACTTCCGCCGTCCCAACTTGCCCTGCTTGAGATCGCGATCTATGCGCAAAATCTGGAGGAATGTGCCGCTTTCTGGGCCAATGTCATGGGCTTGCGCGAAATTTCCAGACAGGCGGGGCGCCATGTCTTTTTCCACGCTGGCAATCAAGTCCTGCTGATTTTCGACCCGCGCAGCACTGATCATCCGCCTCGAGCAGATGCCCCGATCTTGGTTCCGCCTCATGGCACTCAGGGTGCGGGTCACCTGTGCTTTGCCGTGAATGACCAGGATATGGACAAATGGCGTGTCTATCTGGAGGGGGCTGGGGTCGCGATCGAGGCCGATTTCATCTGGCCTCAGGGTGGGCGATCGATCTATTTCCGCGACCCGGCGGGAAATTCGATCGAATTGGCAGATCCTCGGATCTGGCAAAAAATCTAGAGAGGCAGGGCGCGGCGAAACGCCCTGAACCATGCAAAGCCGCAGCTTGCGATATATCTGGTCGCGGGCTTTAGCGACGCACCTTACGGGCTGCGGCGGCGACTTTCACCGGCTGAGGCTTGGCAATATTGGCAGCAATGATGCTGACCGGGATCAACGCGATGGCGGCCGTCCAGATAAGATCCATGCGTGGTTCCTCCGACTTATTTGTGCGTCTTGATGGGGCAAGTCCCCGGCAGTCCAATCGTCAGGCGCGGCGGTTGATTTGGCGTCGCGCCTTCAATCAAGGTAAATACGACGCCAGCAGGTTCAAGCCCCAAGTTCATCCAAAATGAAACCAAGCGCGGAAGACAGCCCATCAGGCGAAATACCATGCCCGGTTCCATGCATCACATGGGTCGTGACATCGAAGCCCTGTTCGCGCAATGCGCTTTCAGCCAGTGCCATATCGGCAAAGGGCACCATCTGATCTTCATCGCCATGAAGCAGCAAAATCGGCGGGCGGACCTTGGTTTCGCTTGCCAGCGCTTCGGGTGCAAGCAAGCGGCCCGAAAAACCGACGACGCCCGCTACCGCCTGATCGCGGCGGGGCGCGATGTGCAAAGACATCATCGTACCTTGGGAAAAGCCCACCAGAATCATGCGGTCGGCGCTTAGCTCTTCTGCCTGAAGAACCGTATCAAGGAAGGCATTGATATCATCCACGGAAGCGGCCATCGAGGCGCGAGCCTGCTCCTCGCTGGAGCCATCGAGCCACGGGATCGGGAACCACTGATAGCCCATGGGATTGTTCACACAACGCTCGGTCGCGTCCGGGGCATAAAAGGCGGTATTGGGCAAATGCGGCGCCAGCGGCCCGGCCAAGCCCAGCAAATCAGCGCCATCCGCGCCGTAACCATGCAGGAATACGACGACCGATGTCGCCTTTTCAGGTCCACGTCGACCAGAGTTCAATGCGCGTGCCATAAGGCCCCCTTAGCGGATCGTTAACAGACGCTTTCTTTCGCGTCCGGGAAATCTAGCGAACGCCTTCGCGTCCCTTGATGATACGGTAGTAGGACCACAAAGCGCGCGCTGCAACTGAACGCCAGGGCCGCCAAGGCTCGGCCAGCGCCGCAAGCGCCTTGGGCCCCGGCCTGTCCGGCAGCTCGTATAAAACCCGCGCAGCCTCGGCCAGGGCAAGATCACCTGCCGCAAAGGCATCCGCGCGCCCCAAAGCGAATTTCAGATAGATATCCGCGCTCCATTGGCCAATCCCCGGCAAAGCGGTCAGGCGCTCAACCACGATCTGATCGGGCAAATCGCGCAAGGCTGCCCAGTCCATCCGGGCTTCGGCGATGGCTTTAAGATAGCGGGCCTTGGGTCGTGAAAGCCCCGCGGCACGCAATGCATCTTCGCTTGCATCTGCCACTGCGGCCTCGGATTGCAGGCCGGCCGCCGCTAGACGTGCCGCGATTGCAGCTGCCGCCTGCGTCGAGATCTGCTGCGATACAACCGCATCACAAATCGCCGCGAAACCATCGCTGCGCCGGCGCAAGGGCAATGGGCCCAACGTCGGCAGGATGCGCGCCCAGACGGGACAGACCGAGACCAGATAGGCCCGGCCCTCTTCAAGATCGCTATCGGCTTGGATCAGACGCAAGCAGGCCTCGTCATAGCTATTGATCGCGTAAGCTTGGGCGAAAGCTTAGCCAGAAAAGCCCGGGCTGCAAACTGCGCCACCGCCCCATGCGGGCAGCAGCGCCAGGCTTGGCTAGACTTCGTTATCGATCCCCGAGGCCGGGCGTTCAGCCTGAAGGCGCGCCTCTTCTTTCAGGCGGGTCTCGAATGCATTCGAGATATGGCGACGCAGGGCCTCTTCTGCGCTTTGCGCATCCCCCGAGGCAATCGCCTCGACCATGGCGCGATGCTCGGCCAAAGCCTTGACCCCGCGCCCTTCGGCAGCAAGCGAGGTGCGCGCCATCAGCGCCATGCTGCGATGAACAAGGTCAAGCTGCTGCACCAGATAGCGGTTATGCGATGCCAGATGGATCTGGTGATGGAAACGGCGGTTGGCACGGGCCAGCGCTTGCGGATCGTCAATGACATTGGCGTCATCCTCGACCATCCCCGCCAGAACGCGGATTTCTTCTGGGGTGGCGTGGCGAGCGGCCAGACGCGCCGCCAAAGCCTCTAGCTCGGCGCGCACGGTATACAGTTCGGCCAGCTGATTATGATCAAGCGTCGCCACAATCAGCGAGCGCCCGTCGCGTTTAAGCATCGACTGGGTTTCCAGCCGCTGCAGCGCCTCGCGAACCGGCGTACGCGAGACGCCAAAGCGCTCGGCCAGTTCGGATTCGACCAAACGGTCGCCGGGGCGGAATTGGCCATTATCGATGGCCGACAGGATCAGGGAATATGCGTCTTTCATGGGCGCGACGATCTGCCTTTGCTGCACAGATTGCAAGCGCGGGCAGAGCGGATTACCAAGGGTTTATGGATTTCTCACATGTTACCACCTGGATCTTCGATCTCGACAATACGCTTTACACCCCCGAGGTGCGGCTCTTTGCGCAGATCGAAAAGAAAATGACGGAATATGTCATGCGCGAATTGCGCGTGACCGAGGCCGAGGCCGCACGCCTGCGCAGCCATTACTGGCGCGAACATGGCACGACTTTGGCCGGGCTGATGATCGAACATGACATCGCCCCCCTGCCCTATCTGCGCTATGTTCACGACATCGATTTTTCCGAACTGCGCCCCGATCCGGATCTGGCCGCAGCCATCCTTGCCCTGCCCGGTCGAAAGATCATCCATACCAACGCCGACAGCCTTTATGCCGCGCGCGTTCTTGAGCATCGCGGCCTGTCGATTTTCGATGCCATCTACGGTGTCGAAGAGGTCGACTTTCACCCCAAACCCGATGCGCGCGCCTATCAGGCGGTGATCGCGGCGCAAGCCTTTGACCCGGCAACGGCCGCGATGTTCGAGGATGATCCGCGCAACCTGTTGGTGCCTGCCGCACTGGGCATGGGCACGGTTTTGGTCGGGACCGGACGTCATGGCCCTGATGAGCTGGCATTTGATCAAGATCATGGCGCGCATGTTCATCATCAGACACATGATTTGACGAGCTTCCTGCGCAAACTGGTCTAAGGGCCGGTCTGTGTCAGGAAATCTGATGACAATCAGTTGACTGATCCGCGAAGTAAGGAACCAGAAAAATGAGCAATTCCGCCAATGGCGCACAACTGGACGCGAACCAGAAAGCGCTTGAAGAACAGTATGAAAACCGCATCGCCGCCCGACTGTTGATCGGCGTGGTATTGGCGGTCGTCGTGGTCGTTGCTGCTGTCGCCATCTGGGGGCTGCCCGCCCTGACCATGGCCGGCCTTGCCGGGACTGCGCTGGTCATGCTCGTGCTGATCGCTTACGCTGCGGGCTTCTAGACCCACCCCGACAGGGCAACATCTGCCCGCCGCGTCAATGAGGATATAATGGCCGTGATTTCCGATGAGAGCGTTGATGTTCTGATTTCGGGGGGCGGTATCGCCGGAATGATCGCGGCGGCAGCCTTTGGCGCGTCGGGCCATCGCGTGCTGTGCATTGATCCCGCGCCGCCCGTGACAAGCGAGGGGCAGTTGGGCGCGGATCTGCGCTCGACCGCCTTCCTGCAACCCTCGATTCGCGTTTTGCAAGAGGCAGGCCTGTGGGACCGGCTTTCCAGCCATGCCACCCCATTGCAGATCATGCGCATTGTCGATGCGGGGGGCGCGCAAGCACAGGCGCGAATGGTGCGCGAATTTGACGCCTCCGAGATTTCTGACAAACCCTTTGGCTGGAACCTGCAAAACTGGCTGCTGAAGCGCGAGATTTCTGCCCGGTTGGAGACATTGCAAAATGTCGAGTTCCGTCCCGGAACGGGAACGGCGGCTTTGCTTGCGCGCGAGACTGGCGCAATCGTCACCCTAAGCGACGGACGGCGGGTTCACGCGAAACTGGTCGTTGGCGCGGATGGGCGCAACTCGCCCGTGCGCGAGGCTTTGGGCATTGGTGTCAAAACCATTCGCTACGGCCAAAAGGCCTTGGCCTTTGCCGTGACCCATGATCGCCCCCATGACAATATCTCGACCGAGATCCATCGATCGGGCGGACCCTTTACCTTTGTCCCGCTGCCTGACCGCGAGGGCAAGCATTCATCCGCGGTTGTCTGGCTTGAGCGCGGCCCCGAGATCCAGCGACTGGCAGCCCTGCCGCCAGATGAGTTCGCGCTGGAAATGAACCGCCGCTCGGCCGGTGTTCTGGGCCATCTGAGCCAGGCCACCCGGCTGACTGTCTGGCCGATCATCAGCCAGATCGCGCATCAGTTCACCGGCCCGCGCACTGCATTGATCGCAGAGGCTGCCCATGTCGTGCCCCCGATCGGCGCGCAGGGCCTAAATATGAGCCTGGCGGATCTGACAACGCTGGTCGAGCTGTCGCGCGACGATCCCGGCTCAAGGGCCAGCCTTGACGCCTATGCGCGCCGGCGTCGTCCCGATGCCTTGGCACGCCTGATGGGCATTGACGCGCTGAACCGCACCAGCATGGCCACGCCACGGCCGCTTCGTGACCTGCGGGCAGCAGCTTTGGGCACGCTTTATGCCAGCGGCCCGGTGCGGCGCCTGCTGATGAAGGCGGGTCTGGGCGCCAATTGATCGCATTGGGCCTATCGGCGATACGCCCTTTGATGCGCATTCCGCCTGCAAAACCGCACCGATCCGCATGTGCTTGACGCGCGATCCGCCGCGCATCCGGCCCATCGGGATCAGTCTACGGGCACTGGCTTCTTGCAGGCAGGCGCATGATTTGCCACAAGCCTTGCATGGCCAAATCTGTCACCTCCTTCACCTGCACCGCCTGCGGCGCCACCCATAAGAAATGGGCCGGGCGCTGCGAAGCCTGTGGCGAGTGGAACACGATCATCGAAGAGGCTCCGCTTAGCCAAGGCCCCGGGCGCGGTCTTGGCGCAGCGCGCGGCAAGACCATTCCGCTGAGCGGCCTTGCGACATCCGAGCCCCCTCCTCCGCGCGCGCGCTCCGGGATCGAGGAATTTGACCGCGTGCTAGGTGGCGGCATCGTGCCCGGCTCGGCGATCCTGGTCGGGGGTGATCCCGGCATCGGGAAGTCGACGCTTTTGCTTCAGGCGACAGCGGCTTTGGCGATGATGGGGCAAAACGCCATTTACCTGTCTGGCGAAGAGGCCAGCGCACAGGTTCGGCTGCGCGCGCTGCGCCTTGGGCTGGCGGATGCGCCTGTACGCTTGGGCGCGGAAACCGCCTTGCGCAACATCCTGACCACGCTTGATGCCGAAAAGCCCGATGTAGCGGTTATCGATTCCATCCAGACCTTATGGTCCGATACGGTCGATTCGGCCCCCGGATCGGTGTCGCAGGTCCGTTCTTCGGCGCATGAGCTGGTGACCTTTGCCAAGCGCAGCGGTACCGCGATCATTCTGGTGGGCCATGTCACCAAAGAGGGCCAGATCGCAGGCCCGCGCGTGGTCGAACATATGGTCGATACCGTCATCTATTTCGAAGGCGAGCGCGGCCATCAGTTTCGCATCCTGCGCGCCGTCAAGAACCGCTTTGGCCCCGCAGATGAGATCGGCGTCTTTGAGATGACCGGCGGCGGGCTGGCCGAAGTCACCAACCCTTCGGCGCTGTTTTTGTCTGAGCGCGGCCAACCCGTCCCCGGCAGCGCAGTATTTGCGGGGATCGAGGGCACGCGCCCGGTTTTGACCGAAGTTCAGGCCTTGGTTGCGCCCTCGACGCTGGCCAGCCCGCGCCGCACGGTCGTGGGCCTTGATTCGGGTCGCGTCTCCACCATCCTTGCCGTCCTTGAGGCGCGCTGCGCCATTCCCTTTGCCGGAATGGACGTGTTTTTGAACGTCGCGGGCGGCATGCGCGTGCTGGAACCCGCCGCCGATCTGGCCATTGCCGCAGCGCTTTTAAGCGCGCGCGAGGATATTGCCCTGCCGCCAGAAGCGGTGATCTTTGGCGAAATCAGCCTGTCAGGCGCCTTGCGCCCGGTAGCTCAGGCGGAAAATAGGTTGAAAGAAGCCCAGAAACTTGGTTTTTCACGGGCAATCTTGCCCGAGGCACAAAAAGTCGAGGGCATCGCGGGGATGCGGGTTGACCGCATTTCCGATTTGACGAGTTTTGTGGGCGAGATGTTCGGCGCAGGCTGAGCGACCACCAGCGCAGGCAAACCCTGCGGAAGGGCGAGAAAATGGACGGATTTACCCTCATCGACGGCATCGTTGCAGCCGTCATCATCCTTTCGGCGATCCTTGCCTATGCGCGGGGCTTCGTGCGCGAATCGCTGTCGATTCTGGGTTGGATCGCAGCAGCGATTTTGGCCTTTATCTTCGCGCCGACGGTGCGTCCGATGATCGCACAGGTGCCGGGCCTGAATAAGGTGCTGGCCGATAGCTGCGAATTGGCGACGATCGCAGGCTTTGCCGTGGTCTTTGCCGTGGCGCTTGTGATTTTTTCGGTGATCACGCCGCTCTTTTCTTCGGTGGTGCAGCGCTCGGCGCTGGGTGGCGTCGATCAGGGGATGGGCTTTTTGTTCGGCGTGGCGCGCGGCGTCCTTTTGGTCGCGGTCGCCTTTATCGTCTATGATCGCGTGATGACCACTCAGCCGGTCTCGATGGTCGATAACTCGCGTTCGGCGCAGGTGTTCAAGCGCATGACCAGCCAGATGGGCGAGCAGATCCCGCAGGATGCTCCGGGCTGGATCGTGAGCCGCTATGAGCAGATGGTGCGCAGCTGTGGCCCGGTCGGCGCCCCGGTCGATGCCTCGACCTCGACCCCGGCACAAAGCAGCCCGGTCACCACGACCCCGGCCACAAACTAAACGGATATTTTGGGGGTGCAGCCCCCCTATATGACGTTTGGATGAAATTTTATTCGCCCTGCCTGACTGGCAGGGCGTGACTTTCTTTGGGCGAGCCCCTACATAGGCGGCAGCTTCAACGCATAGCTACAGGACCGATACGGTGATGATGCAGCCATTCCTTGCCCATCCCTTCGATTCCGATCGCCTCCATGAGGAATGCGGCATTTTCGGAGTCATTGGTGTCGCCGACGCGGCCAATTTTGTAGCCCTTGGGCTGCATGCCTTGCAACATCGCGGGCAAGAAGCGGGCGGCATCGTCGCCCACGAGCCCGGACAAGGCTTTAACAGCGCCCATCGCTTTGGCTATGTGCGCGACAATTTCACCAAGCAATCGCTGATGGAAACCCTGCCGGGTCCCTTGGCGATCGGCCATGTTCGCTATTCGACCGCGGGCACCAAGGCCACGCCAGCCATTCGCGATGTCCAGCCCTTCTTCGGCGAATTCGCAATGGGCGGATGCGCAATTGCCCATAACGGCAATATCACCAATGCCGAGGCCCTGCGCCGCGAGCTGATCGAGCGTGGCTCAATCTTTCAGTCCTCCTCGGACAGTGAATGCATCATCCATCTGATGGCGCGTTCGATCCAGCGCAACATCCCCGAACGGATGAAAGACGCGCTGCGCCGCATCGAGGGGGCCTTTTCGGTCATTGCCATGACCCGGACCAAGCTGATCGGCGTGCGCGACCCGCTTGGCGTGCGTCCTCTGGTCATGGGCCGTCTGGCTGATGGCGCCTATGTGCTGGCCTCAGAGACCTGCGCCCTCGACATCGTTGGTGCGGAACTTGTTCGCGAGATCGAGCCGGGCGAAATGGTGGTGATTTCGAAGGGCGAGGTCGAAAGCTCGCGTCCCTTCGGGCCGTCCAAGGGTCGCTTCTGCATTTTCGAGCATGTCTATTTCTCGCGCCCCGATTCGATCATCGGTGGCCGCTCGGTCTATGAAACGCGCCGCCAGATCGGCGTAGAGCTGGCCCGTGAAGCCCCGGTCGAGGCAGATCTGGTCTGCCCCGTTCCCGACAGCGGCACCCCCGCAGCCATCGGCTATGCCCATGAAAGCGGTATTCCCTTTGGCATGGGGATCATCCGCAACCAATATGTCGGGCGCACCTTCATCGAGCCGACCGAGCAGATCCGTAATATGGGCGTGCGGCTTAAGCTGAACGTCAACCGCGCATTGGTCAAAGGCAAACGCGTGGTTCTTGTGGACGATTCGGTCGTGCGTGGCACCACCAGCCGCAAGATCAAGGATATGATCATGGATGCCGGCGCAAGCGAGGTGCATTTCCGCATCGCCTCGCCACCGACGGCCTGGCCCTGTTTCTACGGCGTGGACACCCCCGAACGCAGCAAGCTTTTGGCAGCGAATATGACGCCAGAGGAAATGCGTGAATGGATTGGGGTGGACAGTCTGCGCTTTGTCTCGTTGGACGGGCTTTACCGCGCCGTGGGCGAAGCCGAGGGCCGCAACAGCGCCTGCCCGCAATATTGCGATGCCTGCTTCTCGGGTGATTATCCGGTCGCACCCTTCGATCAGCTGCAGCGTGGCTTTCACATGCGCGCGGGCTCGGAAAGCGATCGCCAGACCGGGCATGCGGCCGAGTAATTCACCGCCCCGATGTCGCCAATCCAAAAGGCCGCCCCGTCAAGGGCGGCCTTTTTCATGTGCGCGACCCATAAGTTCGGGCAGGCTATTTGGCCGTGGGCTCGGGCAAAAGCACGGTAAAGCGGCTGCCCTTGCCCTTTTGGCTTTCAATGCGCAGGCGGCCGCGGTGGCGGTTGATGATATGTTTGACGATCGCCAATCCCAACCCTGTGCCCCCCTGCTCGCGTGAGCGGTGGGTATCGACGCGGTAGAACCGCTCGGTCAGGCGCGGCAAATGCTCCGAGGCAATTCCTTCGCCCTTGTCGGCAACGGAAATCGCCCAAGCGGGGCCGCGTAAGACGGCCTCATGGGGAACATGGGCAATCGCGATGGTGACGATGCCGCCCGAACCGCCATATTTGATTGCATTTTCGATCAAATTGTCAAAAACCTGCACCAGCTGGTCGGCATTGCCGATCACCGACAGTGGCTCGTGGGTCAGATCGGCCTCGATGACGACCCCGGCCGAGGCTGCGCGTTGTGTCAGACTGGCCACGACATTGCGCAAAAGCCCGATCATTTCGACACGCTGAACCGGTCGGCGGCGCTCTTCGGCCTCGACCCGGCTTAACGAAAGCAGATCGCCGACCAATCGGTTCATCCGCCCCGCCTCGCGTTCCATGATCCCTAAAAAGCGGTCGCGCACCGTCACATCGTCGCGCGCAGGCCCGCGCAGGGTTTCGATAAAGCCCATCAGGGCGGTCAGCGGTGTGCGCAGCTCATGGCTGACATTGGCCACGAAATCGCGCCGCATCTGTTCGGCGGCCTCAAGGCTGCTGCGATCCTCAAAGGCCAGCGCAACCAAGCGCTTTGGCCCCGATTTCAGCGTCGATCCGGTGACCTCAAAGGAAAGCTCACCCCCCTGCGCCGCAATCGGCACCATCAGCTTTTCCTGATGTGATCCGCGTTGCGCCAGCAAGCGCTCGACCATTTCATTCACGCCGGGGTGGCGCAGCACCGTCACAAAGGGCCGACCGACGATGCCCTCGCCAAACAGATTGCGCGCTGCCGCATTGGCCATCAGCAACCGCATCTGCGGATCGATGACCAGCATCGCCATCGGCACAGCCTCGATCAGCAACTCCGACGAGGGGCTGGCCATGGGTCAGACCTGACGCAAACCGGCGCGAAACCGGGCGGCATTCGCGCGATAGCTTTCGGCCGATTTCAACAGATTGTCGCGCGCGGTCTGGTCCAGTTCGCGGACGACTTTACCCGGAGAGCCCATGACCAAGGCACCGGGCGGGATCTCTTTGCCTTCGGCCACCAGCGCACCTGCGCCAATCAGGGCACCGGCACCGATCTTGGCGCCGTTCAGAATAATGGCCCCCATCCCGATCAGCGCACCATCCCCGATGGTGCAGCCATGCAAGATCGCACGATGCCCGATGGTGCAATTTTCACCAACCGTCAGCGGAAAGCCAAGATCGGTATGCAAGACGCAATGTTCCTGAACGTTCGAGTTCTGGCCAATGCGGATGGTCTCATTGTCTCCGCGCAGGACCGCACCGAACCAGATGCTTGCCCCCTCGTCCAGAACCACCTTGCCAATCACCTGCGCGTCGGGCGCGACCCAGGCATCATCGGCAAGTTGCGGTTGATGTCCGTCGAGTTCCCAAATCATGCCCGTCCCTCTTCTGCCATCAATTTGCGGATGAATGCGCCCAGTCCGGTCTGGCGATCACGCCGCAACCGTTCAGCGCCAAGAATGGTCTTAAGCTCTTGCGTCGTTTGTTCCAGATCATCATTGACCAGAACATAGTCATATTCGGCCCAATGGCTGATTTCATTCAGGCTTTTGCGCATGCGGCCTGCGATCACCTCGGGGCTGTCCTGCCCGCGCGAGATCAGCCGACGTTCCAGTTCGACCAGATCGGGCGGAAGGATGAAGATCGACACGACATGGCTTCCCAGCGAGGATGCGCGTATCTGCTGACCGCCCTGCCAGTCCACGTCGAACAGCGTGTCGCGCCCTTCGCGCATCGCAGTTTCGACAGGGCCTTTGGGCGAGCCATAGAAATTCCCGAACACCTCGGCATGTTCCAGCATTTCCCCGGCATCGACCATCGCGCGGAAATCCTCGACCGAGCGAAAGTCGTAATGCTGGCCGTGAACCTCGCCCGGACGCGGCGCGCGTGTGGTCGCCGAGACCGAAAATTTCAGCGAAGGGTCCCAATCCATCAAACGCCGCGCAAGCGTCGATTTCCCTGCGCCGGATGGAGAGGACAGGATGATCAAAAGCCCGCTGCGTTCCATAAAAACCTCGATAGTCTGAATGATGCTTCAATGGGCAACCCGGCCCGCGGGGTCAAGTCCCCCGCTCTCTGGCCGCGCACATGGGCCCCCCGCCAGATGATCAAGAACCGCCCCGCAGCGGGTTAGGGTCACTTGCCATGCACGCTCAAGCGCCAAGCTTAACCATTCGCCAATATTTCAATCGTTTGGCGGATCAAAAACTGCTAATTTTGTGTTATAGGTGATCTGTTACACCTTTTCGAGTTCCTCCATGTTCAATGACGACACCGAAAATAGCGACGCCACTTCAGCCCCGCCGACAGAAGAGGCCCCTTCTGCCAGCAATGGCGATGTCGTGCGCATGGTCGACTTTAACACGGTTCGGCCCGGTCAGATCCTGCTGGAATTGCGCGCCTATTGGGAAAGCCTGCGCAAAGGGCGTGCCATCCCCGATCGCTCGGATGTCGAGCCACGGGGCATTCGCGCGGCATTGGATTATGCCTTTATTCTGGAACGGATCGCGCCCGGTGCCGCGCGGTTTCGCCTTGCGGGTCGCCATCTGGTCGATCTGATGGGGATGGAGGTACGCGGCATGCCGCTTTGCGCGCTGCTGAACCCGCCGTCACGCGGGCGGCTGTCAGATGTGTTGGAAAGCGTGTTCAAGGCCCCGCAGATTGCGGAGTTGCAGCTGTCATCGCCGGGGGGCTATGCGCGCCCCGAATTGACCGGGAAAATGCTGATCCTACCGCTGAAATCCGATCTGGGCGATGTGACCCGCGCCTTGGGATGTGTCATCGCCGAGGGCGAGATTGGACGCGGTCCCCGCCGCTTTGACCTAATCTCGGATCAGGTTTTTCCAGTCATTGCCGGTGCATTGGTGCTAGAGCCCAGCCCATCGGCACATGGCTTTACCGAAGCCGCGCCAAACTGGCGCCCCTCGCGCCCTGCCCCCAAGGTCGAGGAAACCCCCGAAGAGCGCCGGGCCCGGTTCAAGCTGGTTTCAGACAAAGACTGATCACCACGCCCAGCGCTTGCCAGCTGATCTGTCCAGACAATGAAAAACCGCCGCAACCAATACAGGTTACGGCGGATTTCTTCATTTTAACACGGGGTTGACCCGTGATGTGATCAGCTGGCCTTCGCTTGACGGGCCTCGTCAAGGCGACGACCGCGCAGCTCTTCGGCAACCAAGAAGGCCAGTTCAAGCGATTGGCTGGCATTCAGGCGCGGATCGCAGGCGGTGTGATAGCGCGAGGACAGATCCTCATCGGTCACGGCCCGCACGCCACCCGTGCATTCAGTCACATCCTGGCCGGTCATCTCAAAGTGAACGCCGCCCGGAATGGTGCCTTCGGCTTTATGCACCGCAAAGAACTCGCGTACTTCACGCAGCACCGAATCGAAGGGGCGGGTCTTGTAACCCGATGCCGCCTTGATCGTATTGCCATGCATCGGATCGCAGGACCAAACGACGCTTGCCCCCTCTTCCTGCACGGTTTTGATCAGCCGCGGCAGGTGATCACCCACCGATCCCGCACCAAAGCGCGCGATCAGCGTCAGCCGGCCCGCCTCATTGGCCGGGTTCAGCTTGGCCATCAGCACCTTAAGATCCTCGGCGGTGGTCGATGGGCCGCATTTCAGACCGATCGGGTTTTGAACGCCGCGGC
>NZ_DALZMB010000082.1:0-17781 GCF_032007265.1 Paracoccus sp. (in: a-proteobacteria)
CCCTGCCCCAGCCAAAAGTAAAGCCGGCGCAGTGACACCGGCTTTTCTCGCACGAATTCAGTCGACTGCCTCAGACCTCTGTTTCAGCCGTCTTGGCCTTGGCTGCGCTGGCAGCCGTCTTTTTCGCCGCGGGCTTCTTTGCCGCAGGTTTCTTCACCGCAACCTCATCGCCCGCTTGCGCGTCGCCATCCGCCGCAACCGCCTTCTTGGTGGCTGTCGTTTTTGCCACGGCTTTTTTGGCGGCGGGCTTTTTGGCCACAGCCTTCTTCTCGGTGGTCTTCTTCTCGGCCGCCTTTTTCGGCGCAGCTTTCTTGCCACCCTTGGCAGCTTTGGCCGCGATCAGCTCCAGCGCCTGCTCCAGCGCCAGATCAGCTGGTTCGACATCGCGCGGCAAAGTCGCATTGATCTTGCCCCATTTGACATAGGGACCATAGCGCCCTGACAAGACCTGAATCGCGCCGCCATCTGGATGCTCGCCCAATTCCTTAAGCGGTTCCGCAGGGGCCGCCCGTCCCCGCATCGGCTTCGAGGCCAGAACCTCGACCGCGCGGTTCATGCCGACGGTGAACACCTCTTCGACATCAGGCAGATTGGCATATTTCGAGCCGTGTTTGACATAGGGACCAAAGCGCCCGATCCCGGCCTCGACTGGCTCACCATCCTCGGGATGCGGCCCGATCAGACGCGGCAAAGCCAGCAGGTCCAGTGCCTTTTGCAGATCGATCGATGACAGTTCCCACCCTTTCGGGATCGAGGCCCGCGGCGGCTTGGGCACATCGGCCGTTGCCTCTCCGCGCTGAACATAGGGGCCAAAGCGCCCGCTTTTCAGGCTGATTTCATCCTCGCCATCATGGCCCAGAACCTTATCGCCGACCGCCTCGCCTTCACCGCCCGAAATCGGGCGGGTATAGCGGCATTCAGGATAGTTCGTGCAGCCGATAAAGGCCCCGCCCGAGCGCGCGGTCTTCAGGTTCAAACGCCCCTGATGGCACAGCGGACATTCGCGCGGATCCCCACCATCCGCACGCGGCGGGTAAAGCGCAGGCGCAAGCGCCTCGTCGATCGCAGTCAGAACCTCCGAGATGCGCAGCTCGCTCGTATCCTCCAGCGCCGCCGAGAAATCCCGCCAGAACCGGCGCAGAACTTCGCGATAGGCACGGTCGCCCGCGCTGATCTCATCGAGCTCGCCCTCAAGGTTGGCGGTGAAATCATAGCTGACATAGCGCGGGAAATATTTGGTCAGGAAAGCGGTAACCAGCCGTCCCTTATCTTCCGGTATCAGGCGGTTCTTGTCCTTGCGGACATAATCGCGATCCTGAATCGTCGTCACGATCGAGGCATAGGTCGACGGTCGCCCGATCCCCAGCTCCTCCATCCGCTTGACCAAAGTGGCTTCGGTATAGCGTGGCGGGGCTTGGGTAAAATGCTGCTCGGGACGCACCAAGCGCTTGGCCGTAGCCTCGCCCTCGTTGATCTGTGGCAGACGGGCGCTGTCTTCACCCTCATCATCGTCATGCCCCTGATCATAGACCTTCAGAAAGCCGTCAAACAACATGACCTGACCATTGGCACGCAACGCGACCTGACCGTCAGCACTTGCGATGTCAACGGTGGTGCGCTCCATCCGGGCGGCTTCCATCTGGCTGGCCAGCGTGCGCTTCCAGATCAAATCATAAAGCGCCAGCTGATCCTTTTCCGAAATCTTCAGCTTGTCGGGCGACAGCATCATATCGGTCGGGCGGATACATTCATGCGCCTCTTGCGCATTCTTGGCCTTGTTTTTGTACATGCGCGGCGTGGCGGGAACATAGGTCT
This sequence comes from Paracoccus sp. (in: a-proteobacteria), assembly GCF_032007265.1. GTDB lineage: Bacteria > Pseudomonadota > Alphaproteobacteria > Rhodobacterales > Rhodobacteraceae > Paracoccus. Next base: position 1,816 of record NZ_DALZMB010000082.1, read on the forward strand.
CGCCAAAGCGGGTCTTGATCGCATCCCGAGCAGCCATGACCGCCTCTGGCGCCATATCAATGCCATCGGTCCGCATATAGGTAATCAGGCCAGCCTCGTACAAACGCTGCGCGGCCGACATACATGCCCTTGCGCCCAATCCCAGCTTACGGCTGGCTTCCTGTTGCAGGGTCGAAGTCATGAAGGGCGGCCAGGGGTTGCGACTTGCAGGCTTGGCCGCAACGCTTTTGACGGCCAGATCCCGGCTTTCGACGGCGGCCACAGCCAATTTGGCCTGCTCACCATTTTCAATGTCGAAACGCTCCAGCTTCTTGCCGCCATAAACGGTCAGCTGAGCGTCAAACTCATCGCCGCGAATGGTCGCAAGACGGGCATGAACCGACCAATATTCGCGCGCCTTGAAGGCCTCGATCTCCATCTCGCGATCGACGATCACCCGCAAAGCGACCGATTGCACACGCCCCGCCGATTTCGCACCCGGCAACTTGCGCCACAAAACCGGAGACAGCTTGAACCCCACCAGATAGTCCAAAGCCCGCCGCGCCAGATAGGCATCAACCAACGGCTGGTCGATGCGACGCGGATTGGCCATGGCCTCGGTGACGGCGCTTTTGGTAATCGCGTTGAAGGTGACACGATTGACCTCTGCCCCCTTCTTCAAAGCAGGCGCCAAAGCCTCCAGAAGATGCCAGGAAATCGCCTCACCCTCGCGATCAGGGTCAGTGGCCAGGATCAGGTTCTGATCGCTGGCCAGCGCATCCTTGATCGCCTTCAGATGCTTGCGACTATCGGCGGCCACTTCCCATTTCATGGCAAAATCGTCGTCAGGATCGACGCTGCCATCTTTGGGCGGCAAATCCCGAACGTGACCAAAAGACGCCAGAACGGTATAATCATCGCCCAGATATTTATTGATCGTCTTGGCCTTTGCCGGAGATTCTACGACGACGACGGGCATGAAAATTCCTCAAAGATGATTCGGCCCGGAAAATGGGCACGAGACCGGCAACTGTCAACGCTGCCCGTCTCTCATGCAAAAATATCCCGCGGGGGGCCGGGGGCGCGAAGCCCCCGTATCAACGCGACCAGCATGACCTGCCGGTCACCGGAAAGCTATCAGATTCCGTCTCCGACAAAGGCTTTTTCAACAACGAATTCCTTGGGATCGCTGTTGGCGCCTTCGCGCAGGCCAAAGCCCTCCAACACCTCTTTCACATCGATGTTGAAAGCCAGACTGCCACAGATCATCGCGCGGTCGGTTTGCGGGCTCATCGGCGGCAGATTCAGATCGGCAAAGACCTTGCCCGAGGTGATGTTGTCGGTGATGCGCCCCATCAGAGGCGATTCTTCACGCGTGGTCGTGGGGTAATAAAGCAGGCGGCTGGCGAATTCCTCGCCATAAATTTCGCCCAAAAGCGGATCATGACGCAGATTCTCGACCAATTCGCGGCCGTAGTTCAGCTCATCTGCGGTGCGGCAGGTGTGCATCATGATGACCTGCTCATAGCGCTCATAGGTCTCGGGATCGCGCATCAGGCTGGCAAAGGGCGCAAGCCCCGTGCCCGTCGCCAAGAACCACAGCCGCTTGCCCGGCAAAAGCGCATCCAGCACCAACGTGCCGACGGGCTTGGGCCGCAAGATGATCTGGTCACCCTCTTTGATATGCTGCAACTTCGAGGTCAGCGGACCATCCGGAACCTTGATCGAGTAAAATTCCAACTCGTCATCCCAATTGGGCGAGGCGATCGAATAGGCCCGCAGCAAGGGTTTGCCATTCTCACCCATCAAGCCGATCATCACGAATTCACCCGAGCGGAAACGCAGGCTGGCCGGACGGGTCACGCGAAAGGAAAACAGATTGTCCGTCCAATGTTTGACCGCTGTCACGGTCTGCGCATCAGGCAGGGTTTTCGTCGGTTGTGCAACAATCTCGGCCACGGGCAGATCCAGTGTCATATCGGAATTCCTGAGTTATCTAGTCGTTCTCTGTCCGGGTTGGAACCCCAAAGGGATGCCGCGCCAGCGCAGCCGCTGCGTCAGCCCGCAAGCCGCGAGCGATGATCCCAATCCTGCCAGTCGGCCCGGTAAAGCCACTGATCCTCGGGCTGGCGCCGGGCCAGATCCGCAGGGATCTGAACTTCGTCAAAGCCAACGCGGCGCGCCATAGCATATTGATCGGCAATCAACTTGCCAACCGCACGCAGCCGCCCTTGAAAGCCCAGCTCGCGCAAACGCCGGGCCAATGAAAAGCCGCGACCATCGGTCATGGCCGGGAAATCAACCGCGATCAGATCGCGGTGCAGGTGATCGACCAGCTCTTCGATCGGGGTGTCAGGCCCAAGCACCACCGGCTCGGCACCATCATGGGCGTGAAACCCGTCATCGCGGACAAGATAGAAATCGCTCATGGGTTTGCTCCTGCGCGGACCATCTGCCCGCCGATGAAGTGAATGCCGCATTCGGTTTTTTGGCTGCCCCGCCAGCGCCCCGCACGGGGGTCTTCGCCGGGTTTGATCGGCGAGGTGCAAGGGGCGCAGCCAATCGATGCATAGCCTTTGGCCACCAGCGGATGCCGGGGCAATTTGTTTTCCGCCATATATTCCTGCACATCAGCGGGCCGCCAATGGGCCAGCGGATTGACGCGCAGCCGGCTGGGGGGCTCGGCCTCGAAAAAGCTCAGCTCCTTGCGCTCTCCGCCTTGAAAGCGCTTGCGCCCGGTGATCCAGCCATCATAGCCCGACAATGCGCGCTCAAGCGGGACGGTCTTGCGAAAATTGCAGCAGCTATCGGTGCTGTATTGGTGCAAGGTGCCGTCCGGATCATTCAGCGCCACCTCTTTTTCGGTGGCGGTGATGACCTGCACATCGGTCAGCTGCAGCTTTTGGCTGACCTCAAGCTGATAGGCGATGGTTTCAGGAAACAGCATCTGCGTGTCGATGAACAAGACCGGCGTGCCCGGTGCCGCAATCGAGACCATGTGCAGCAGCACCACCGATTCCGCCCCGAACGAGGACACAAGTGCGACCTTGCCCAGATCGGGATCGTTCAGCGCATGACGCATGACCTCGATGGCCGCATGATGCTTATAGCGTTGGTTCAGCCTTTCGGCGCGATCATCAAGTCCGCCATCAAGCATTGGCCGCTTCCGGATAGAGCGCCGCTTTGAAGGGCGCAGCCCCCAAGCGGCGATAAGCATCGATGAAGCGTTCCTCGGGGCTGTCGCGCAGCTCAAGATAGGCCTTCACCACACGGTCAATCGCGGGAACCACCTCTTCTGCCGGAAAACCTGCACCCGCGCGCTGGCCGATCGCAGGGATCTCATAGCCGTCGCCGCCAAGCGTGATCTGATAGTTCTCGACCCCTGCACGGTCCAGACCCAGGATGCCGATATGGCCAAGATGGTGATGACCGCAGGCGTTGATGCAACCGGAGATGCGGATGTTGAACTGCCCGATTTCCTCTTCCAGATCCAAGGCGCGGAAGTGGTCTGCAATATCTTGCGCAATCGGGATCGAGCGCGCGGTGGCCAGCGAGCAGTAATCCATTCCGGGGCATGCGATGATATCGCTGATCTGACCCGCATTGGCCGTGGCAAGACCCGCACCCAGCAATTCCTGGTAAAGCGCGGCAAGGTCAGATTTATGCACATGCGGCAGCACGATATTCTGATCATGCGCGATACGGATATCGTGATGACCAAAGCGCTCGGCCAGATCTGCCACAAGGCGCATCTGCGCATCCGATGCATCACCCGGCGTCACACCCGGCGCCTTAAGCGTGAGGGTGACGCTGGCATAGCCCTGCACCTTGTGGGCCGACAGGTTGGTGTCGGTCCAGCTGCGAAAGCCCGCCAGACGTGCGCGCTCGGCCTCGTAATTGCCGGTGCCTTCGTCGCGAAACTCTGGTGCGGCATATTGGCGCTTGAGATCGGCCAGCAGGGCCTGGTCAACGCCCGTGAAAACCGCACGACGGTTCACGAATTCCGCCTCGATTTCGTCACGCATGACATCCAGGCCGCGCTCGGCCACGGTGATCTTGATGCGGGCCTTGTATTTGTTGTCGCGACGACCTGCGAGGTTATAGGTCATCAGGATCGCTTCGACATAGGGCAGCAGATCGGCCTCGGGCAGGAATTCCCGCACGACCTGACCCAAAAGCGGCGTGCGGCCCAGACCACCACCGATCCAAACCTGAAAACCGACCTCGCCCGCGTCATTCTTAACGATGCGCAGCCCGATGTCATGAGCGGCGATCACCGCACGCTCTTTCTCACCGGCCGAGATCGCGATCTTGAACTTGCGCGGCAGGAACTGGAACTCGCCGTGATCGGTCGACCACAGACGCAACAGCTCGGCATAGGGGCGCGGATCCGTGACCTCATCTGCCGCAGCACCTGCGAAAGCATCGGTGGTCACGTTGCGGATCGTATTGCCCGACGTCTGGATGGCATGCAGACCCGCATCCGCCAAAGTATCCAGCATATCCGGAATATCGACCAGCTTGGGCCAGTTGTACTGAATGTTCTGGCGCGTGGTGAAATGACCATATCCCTTGTCCCATTTCTGGGCCAACAGCGCCAAAGTACGCATCTGGTCAGGGCTGATCGTGCCATAAGGGATCGCCACGCGCAGCATATAGGCATGCAGCTGCAAATAGACGCCATTCATCAGGCGCAGCGGGCGGAATTCCTCTTCGGTCAGGCTTCCGTCAAGGCGACGGGCAACCTGAGAACGGAACTGCGCCGCACGGTGACGGTAATAGTCGATATTGGCGGCTGCGGTCGCGGCGGTGGTCACAGGGCGGGCATCGAACATGGCTGGCCTCAATCGCTTAAGCGGAAACGGTTTCGGCTTGGATGCCGTGGAAATAGTTCGAGGGGCCGCGCCGGCGGAATTCCTCGCGGAAATGGGTGGGCTCGGGGCCATTGGGGCCGCGCTTGGCTTCGGCCAGATAGGCCCCGACCACGACGTGGCCCTGTGCCTCGGCATCCAGCAGCGCCAATTCAGCGCGGGCCGCATCCTCGAACAGCTCGGCCTCGGCGGGATTGGCCGTCCAGCCCCCGGCGAGCATCCACACGCAATGGCCCATGCGCAGGTCATTCGCAGTGATGACAGCAGGGGTTTCGGACGAGGGCGTGAAGGATTTCGACATGATGGGAGCCTTTCGGTTTACCTCTCCCAATATAGAAAAAAGTTCTGTATTTTGGCGAGTAGCTGCGGGAAATAAGGACACAATCCCGAGCGAAGGCAGACATAAGGACTGAAATCCGCCATGAGCGCTGATCAAAAGACTCCCATCCGGCTAGATGAGATTGACCGCAAAATCCTGTCCCTGCTGCAGGTGGATGCAACACTGTCGCTTGACGAGGTCGCGGCACGTGTCGGCGCATCTAAAACACCGGTTTGGAACCGGATTCGCAAATTGCGCGAGGCCGGCGTGATCCGCGCCGAGGTCGCGATTCTGGATGCCGATTCCCTTGGGCTCGAGGCGTGTTTCTTTGTGCTGATCCGCACCGCAGAACATGACCCCGAATGGGCCGGGCGCTTTCTGTCTGCCGTGCGCAAACGCCCCGAGGTCCTCGAGGCACACCGTCTGGCCGGGGACATCGACTATATTCTGAAGGTTCAGGTCCGCAATGCGCGCGCCTATGACCGCTTTTATCAGGCGCTGATTTCAGAAGTGAAAATCCACAATGTCACCGCGCTTTTGTCGATGGAGGAAATCAAGGCGACCACGGCACTTCCGCTGAATTAACCCCGTCGCGAACTTTGGCTTTCGGCGCGGCCTTGGCCTGATGGACAAGACCAGACCCTATATGCCAAATTGGTCTGCGACAAAGTTGCGGGGAATAAATGTCGGATTGGTTGCGTCAAGAGTTGGGCCGTTTGCAAAAGACGGCAACCTGGTCATGGCAGGGTTGGTGCTCGACCTGGCGGCGCGAAAAATCCCTGCGCCAATGGTCGGTGGTCAATGTCATCTCGGTGCTGCTGGCCCTGATCTTGGACCTGAGCTCGGCCGAGCGCGCGATTGTGGTCGCGCTTGGCTTGCTGATCCTTGTGGCCGAGCTGTTCAACACCGCCATCGAAGAGACCGTCGATCTGGTCACGCCCGATCAGGACCCGCGAGCCGGTCGCGCCAAGGATGCCGCCAGCGCAGCCGTGGCGGTCACGGCAATCGCGGGCGGCTTGGCCTGGCTGATCATTCTGCTGGGATAATCGCGGCTTTCAGCGCTTTGGGCAGGGCTGCGGCGAACAGATCCAGCTCGGCTCGAGGTGCGCAGCTTACCCGGATGCAGCGATCCATGGGCGCAACGCCCGGCATACGCGCGAAAATGCCCTGCTTTTCCAGCTCGGCCAGCACGCGACGCGCATAGGCGCCATCGCGGCCGCAATCGATGGCCACGAAATTGGTGGCCGACGGCAAAGCCACCAGCCCATTGGACTGCGCGATTGCGCCCAGCTGTTCACGCGCGCCCCGCACCTTGGCCACGGTCTCGCGCAGCCAATCCTGGTCCAAAAGCGCCGCCAACGCGCCGATCTGCGCGGATCGGTTCATGCCGAAATGGTTGCGAATCCGGTCAAAGCCCGCAATCAGCCGCGCCGCGCCGATCGCGTAACCGACCCGCGCACCAGCCATGCCATAGGCCTTGGAGAAAGTGCGAAAACGAATGACACGCTCATCATTTGCATCGACCTGGGCAATGGCCTCGTCCGGGGCGAATTCGGCATAGGCCTCGTCCAGGATCATCAGGCAGCCATCGGGAACGGCCGCGATCATCGCCTCGACCCGCGACCCCGGATGCCAACTGGCCATCGGATTATCGGGATTGGCGAAATAGATCAGCCTTGCACCGATCTCGCGCGCACGATCAATCAGCGCATCGGGATCTTCGGCATCATCCAAATAGGGCACAGTGGACAGCTCGCCACCAAATCCGGCGACATGATAGTTAAAGGTCGGATACCCCCCATACGAGGTCACGACGCGATCCCCCGGCGCCACCGTCAAGCGCACCAGCAGGCCCAAAAGCCCGTCAATCCCCTCGCCGATCATGATATTTTCCGGCGCAACGCCATGATGCGCGGCCAAGGCATGGCGCAGGTCATGATTATCGGGATCGCCATATTTCCAGATCTCGGCATTCGCCAGGTTCATCGCGGCAATGGCGCGGGGAGAAGGGCCAAAGCCGTTCTCATTGGCGCCCAGACGTGCGGCAAAGGGCGCCCCAAGGCGCCGCTCCAGCGTCTCGGGACCGGTGAAGGGAACCGTCGCAGGAAGCGCGGCAGGGATCGGGGCAAAGCGAAGGCGATCAGTCATGATGCCTCAGACTTGCCCCGATCCCTGCCCCCGCGCAAGAGCTGTCAGCCCCGATCTGGCCCGGTTTTTGCCAAAGCCGCGCGGCGCTGTTCCAGCAGGCGGCTGTCCTCTTGCAATTCCAGCCACATGGCATTGATCACGGCAAATGCTGCTGCCAGCGGCAGACCCAACAACCAAGCGAAATACCACATCTTGCGCTCCTAGTAGGAATGGCTTTCGGGGTCTTGCACCTCTTCGGGGGTCACTTTGCCCCAAAGCACGCGATAGACCCAGGCCGTGTAAAGGATGATCAGCGGCAGGAAGAAACAGGCCGCCACCAGCATGACAAACAGCGACAAATGCGAGCTGGAGGCATTCCAGACCGTCAGCGAAGATCCGGGAGCCGTCGATGAGGGCAAGATGACCGGGAACATCACCAGCCCGACCGAGGAAATCATCCCGAAAATCGCCAGTTTGGACCCGAGCATGGCCAATAGCTCGCGCCCGTTTTGCAACGCAAACCATGCCCAAAGGCAGCCACCGATCCCCAAAATCGGGGCAATCACGATCCAAGGCCGCGTCTGATAGGCCTCAAGCCACGAACCCGCGCGAACGACCTCGTGAAACAGCGGATTGGAGGGGCCATCATGAGGAACCGCGCCCGGATAGTGATAGCCCGTCACGCCCAGCCACATCCAGACCCCGGCCAGAACATAGCCCAGCACAGCAATCAGCGCCGCGCGCCCACCAAACCAGCGCGCTCGCGCCTGAACCTCGCCCGTGGTTTTCACCACGATCCAAGCCGCGCCATGCATGACCAGCATGGCCAGCGACACCACCCCACACAGCAGTGCAAAGGGGCGCAGCAGCCCCAAAAAGCGCATCAGCGGCGAGGCATCGGGCACGGCCATCAGATCTGGCGTCAGATGAAAGGGCACGCCCAAAAGCACATTGCCGACCGCGACGCCAAACAGCAGCGCGGGCAGCGCCCCGCCGATGAACAGCGCCCAATCCCAGCGCTCACGCCAACGCGGATCCTCGCGTTTGCTGCGATATTTGAACGCCACCGGGCGCAAGATCAGCGCGCCAAGGATCAAAAACATCGCAAAATAGAAGCCTGAAAAGCTGATGGCATAAAGCGGAGGCCAGGCGGCAAAGATCAAAGCGCCGCCAAGGATGAACCAGACCTGATTTCCCTCCCAAACCGGGCCGACCGTATTGATGACAACACGCCTTTCGACATCGGTCTTGGCAACAAAGGGCAGCAAGGCACCGACCCCCATGTCAAAACCGTCGGTCAGGGCAAAGGCGATCAGCAAAAAGCCCATCAGCCCCCACCACAGCAGGCGCAGCATCTCGAATGAGATCATGTCATGCAGGATCATCTCACGCCCTCACCTGATAGATTATCCGCGGAAAGATGGCTGCGATGATCGGCAAGCCACGCCTCGGTTTCGGCGACATCATCTTGTGGACCTTTGCGGATGTATTTCAGCATCAGCTTGATTTCGATGATGAAAAGCACCGTGTAGAACAGGCAGAACCCGGCCAGCGTCAGCGCCACTTCACCGATCCCCAGCTGGCTGACCGAAAGCGCCGTAGGCAAGACCCCATCCACCGTCCAAGGCTGACGCCCAAATTCGGCGACGATCCAGCCCATCTCGGCCGCGATCCAGGGTGCGGGGATCATCACCACTGCCAGCCACAGCGACCAGCGCGGAAAATCCATCTGCTTGAACGAGGCGCGCCAAAAGAAAAACGCCATCGTCAGGATAAAGCCCATGCCAAGCCCGACCATGATGCGGAAGGCCCAGAAAACCGGCCAAACCGTGGGCACGGTGTCATTGGCGGCCTGTTTGATTTGGTCCTCGCTGGCCTGACGCGGGTCATCGACATAGCGCTTAAGCAGCAAGGCATAGCCCAAATCCGCGCTGGAATCATGAAACTGGCTTAAAAGCGCCGGATCAACGCCGGTGGCTTTGGTGGCCTGGATCTGCATCAACAGATCATAGGCCTTGATGCCTTCACGGATGCGGCGTTCGGATTCTTGTTCCAGATCGTTAAATCCGGGAATGGGCGTATCCAACGAGCGTGTTCCGATCAGGCCCATCACATAGGGAATATGAATGGCGTAATGGGTCTCGCGCGCTTCGCGGTCAGGAAAGCCGAACAAGGTAAAACTGGCCGGGGCGGGCTCGGTCTCCCACATCGCCTCGATCGCGGCCATTTTCATCTTCTGGTTCAGACCGGTGTCATAGCCAGATTCATCGCCAAGCACGACGACGGACAAAGCCGAGGCCAGGCCAAATGCAGAGGCGACGGCAATCGAACGCCGCGCCAGTTCGATATGGCGCGACTTAAGCAGATACCAGGCCGAAACACCCAGCACAAAGACCGAGGCCACGACATAGCCCGCGCTGACGGTATGAACGAACTTTGCCTGCGCAACCGGGTTGAACATCACCTCGGCAAAGCTGACCAGCTCCATGCGCATGGTCAGCGGGTTGAACTCGGCACCGACGGGATATTGCATCCAGCCGTTGGCGATCAAAATCCACAAGGCCGAGAAATTGGTCCCGATCGCCACCAGCCATGCCACAACCAGATGGGCGCGCGCTGACAGCTTTTGCCAGCCAAAGAACCACAGACCGACAAAGGTGGCCTCCATGAAAAAGGCCATCATGCCTTCCATTGCCAAAGGCGCGCCAAAAATATCGCCGACGTAATGTGAATAATAGGACCAGTTCATGCCGAACTGGAACTCCATGGTGACGCCGGTCGCGACGCCCAGGGCAAAGTTGATCCCGAACAGAGTGCCCCAGAACTTGGTCATCTGCCGCCAGATCGGACGGGCAGTCATGACATAAACCGTTTCCATGATCGCGATGATAATCGACAGACCAAGGGTCAGCGGAACGAATAAAAAGTGAAAAAGTGCGGTGGCTGCGAATTGCAGGCGCGATAACTCGACAATCCCGAATTCCATGGCAATCTCCTGGTTGCGCCAGCAAAGCTTAACGCAATTCCAGAACGAAATCAGCGCATAAAATATCGTCGCGACGATGAGACGCAGCGATGATGGCCGTATTGGGCAGCGCCTGTCGCAAATGAGCCAGCAGTTTCGCCGCGGTCTTATGATCCAGCCCCTCGGTCGGCTCATCCAGGATCAGCACCGCCGGAGAGCGTAGAATTGCCCGAGCAATTGCCACACGCCGCCGCTCGCCGCCCGAAAGGCCGGCACCGCCGTCGCCCAATCGCAGCTCTAGACCGTCGCGAAGATGATCCAGACAGACGATCTGCAAGGCATGGCTTAATTGCGCATCCGTGGCATCGGGCGCACCAAGGCGCAGGTTCTCGCGCAGACTGCCCGCAAGCAGTGCCGGGCGCTGTGTGACCATGGTCAGATTGGCGCGCAAATCAGCCTCGGACCAATTGGCAACCGGGCGTCCGCCCAACAGGATCTGAGGGCTCGCATCTGACTGCTGATCCGCGCAGGCGCCGCTATCTGGCCCCTGGCCTGCTTGCGGCAAAACCCCTGCGATCCGTGACAGTAACGTCGTTTTCCCGATCCCGCTTGGCCCGGTAACGGCCAACATCTGGCCCGCCTTCAGGCTGAGATCTCCGATTTGCAAGGGCAGCGGCCATGGCGTCTGGGGCTGGGCCGCTGGCTGCAGGCGCATCTGCGATGCCTGCTGGCCCAGCATCGGCGCAACCCGTATCGCTGCATCGCGAATACGGCCATAATCGGCAATGGCGCGGCGCAATGGTGCGGTGACCTCACCCAAGGCCAAAGCAGCAAAAAAGCCCATGGCAGCCAGCCCCGGCCCAAAGGCGCCCGATTGCACCCCCAAGCTGCCAAGCCCCAGCGCGCCCGCAGCAACCGCCGCACGCGACAGATCAAGTGCCAGCGCGATGGCGCGTTCGATCTGATCCAGATCTGCCCGCAACGCGCGCGCATCAACATCCGCCCCAAGGGCCGCGCGGCGCGCATCTGGCAAGCGACCATAGACCGCCAGATCATCACGTGCGGCAATCAGATCCAAGGCTGCCACGCGAAAGCGCTGCTCGGCTGCAAGTTGAAGCGGGGCCAGCCGTCCCGCGCGTCCCATGCCCCAGATCATGACCGCAAGAGCCGCCAGCAGGTGGCCCCCGCAGATCCAGACCGCCATCACCCAACCCAACATCACCCAAAGAAAAGCAAAAGCCACGCCAAGCGCCAGCGCCCCTGCCACGCCCGGAATGATCAGCCGCAACGGCAGGCCGTCAAGAATGTCGGTATCGGCAATCACCCGCGCCAGCGCCGGGCCACGGCGCAGGCGGATCAGTTTGGGCCATCGCAGCTCTGAAAGCCCGCCCAGCACCGCAAGCCTAAGCCCGACCACGGCCCGCAAACTGGCGTCATGGCCCAGCCAACGCTCGCCGTAACGCGCAAGACTGCGCAACATCGCCAGCCCGCGCACCGCCGCGCCGGGCCGGAACACGTCGAAAAGCGCGCCTGCTCCGGCAAGGCCAGCCATAGCGGCGGCGGTGATGAACCAGCCAGACAGGGCCAGCAACCCACCGCCTGCAAGCAACACCAGTGCTGCCAGGGCCATCGCTTGCCCCATCCCGCCCTGACGGGCCATGACGCGCCAAACGCTGCCCATTGGTCCCAAGCGCCTAGCCATGATCTTGCGCCATCTGCGGCATGGCCGGGCCACCGCCCAGATCCAGCCGGCGCGACATCTGCGTGGCCAAAGCCTCGTCATGGGTGGCAAGGATCAAGGTGGCCCCCTGTCGATGGGCGGCCAGTAGTCCTTCCAGCACCTGCCAAGCCGTCTTTGCGTCCAGATCCGCGCTAGGTTCGTCCGCCAGGATCAATCCGGGCTTACCCAAAAGCGCGCGGGCCAGGGTCAGGCGCCGCGCCTCTCCTCCCGAGACGCCGCTGCCGGTTTCGCCCAGCCGGTGCCCAAGCCCGTCATCAAGGCCCGCGATCACATGATCGGCTGCGGCCAAGCGCAAGGCCTCGTCCAGATCGCCCGCGCGCCCCATGCGCAAATTGCCCTCAAGGCTTTGGTCCAGAAAATGCGGCATCTGCCCCATCCATCCCAAAGCGTGACGCCAATCATCAGCGTTGGTGCCGTCCAAGGGCCGACCTGCCACGAAAATCGTGCCCTCATCGGGGCGCTCCAATCCGGCGATCATGCGCAAAAGCGTGGTCTTGCCACAGCCGCTTGGCCCCGTCAGCGCAAGACTTTCACCCGGCGCAAGGCTGAAATCGGGATAACGGATGCCGTGCCGCACCACACCGCGCACCGACAGCTCGGCCCGGCCCATCCCCCCGCCAGACCCAGCACCGCCGCCCAAACCCAGCATCTGCGTTGCCTCGAACCTATCGCTGCCGTCCTTATCCAGCACATCGTCCAACACGTCGACCAATGCTTCGGCCGCGGCCCGGTCATGCCACACCACCGCCAGATCGCGCAAAGGCTGAAAGAATTCAGGCGCCAGCAGCAACAGGAAAATGCCGCAAACCGGTGTCAGGGGCGTAGCCCACATGCCGAAATCCACCAGACCCAGCAGCGAGAACCCACAAAAGATGGCCATCATCGCCACACCGATTGCGGCAAACAGCTCAAGCACGGTCGAGGATAAAAAGGCGATGCCCAAAACCCTCATGCTGCGTTTGTGCAGATCCGCAGCCGCCGCCTCAAAGTCGCGCAAGATCACGGCGCGCGCATCCAAAAGCCGAATGTCAGGCAAGGCGGCAATGCGGTCGGCAAGCTGCGCCCCCATCGTGCCCATCTGATCCAATTGCGCGCGGCTGGCCCTTGCAGCCGCCTGCCCGATCAGCGCCATGAACACCGGCACGCTCGGCCCGGTCACCAGCAAAATCAGCCCCGCCACCCAAGAGATGGCAAAGCTGACCCCCAAAATCGCCAGCGGTAAAACCAAAACCCGCATCCGAACCATCAGATAGCGGCTGGCAAAGGGTCGCAGCATCTCCAGCTGCTCACTGACAATCGAGGCAAGCTCGCCCGCCGCGCGCGGCACCCCGCGCTGGCTTTCGCGCAACAAGACCTCTGCCCGCAGCCGCCCAAGCGCGGTCAAAGCCAAGACCTGCGCCCGGCTATCGGCCCAAAATTGCAAAAATGCCCGCAAAAGGGCGACAAGCAAAAAGCCCCCAATCGCCCAAAGGTTGGCCCCAAGACCCTGGCCCTCCCCTTGCAGCCAGCCAGCCAGGACAACCGCCGCAAGCCAGGCCTGTGGCAACCAAAGCAGTCCCGAAATGACTGAGATGGCGCCAGCAAGGCGCAAAGACGCGATCTCGGGGCCAAGCAGCGCCTCGGCACCGCCCATGCCCCGCGTGGCGCCCGTGATATCTCTTGTGCCCCTGCCCGCCACTGCTGTTCCGAAAGTTCTGATGTTCAGACCAGCTTAGGCGCGGCACGGCCCGGTGGAAATGGTTCTTAAGAAATCTTGTCCAATATCACCGGCCTAAACCCCAAAAGGACATTCGCTGTCACAACTGCCCAAAACGCGCGCGGGCGCGGCGGCGCCATTCTCTCATGTGCAAATATCCCGGGGGGCGTCGCGCCCTGCGCGACGGGGGGCCGCGCCCCCTTTTGAGCCTGGATCAGAAGGCTTTGAATGTCATCGTGGTCAATGTGCGCTGAATCCCGGCGATATCGAACAGATTATCAGACAGGAAACGCCCGACATCCTGATCTTCCGGGACATAAACTTTGGCCATCAGGTCATATTCCCCAGAGGTCGAGTATAGCTCGCTGACAACCTCGCGGTCATAGATCGCATCGGCAACCTCATAGGTCTTGCCGGGAGTACAGCGGATCTGGACGAAAACAACACGCATGACGGGCCCTTCTGCTCTGCTTAGCCCAGATTAGCGCGTCCCGCGGGCAATGGTCCAGCCCCGTACCGACCCGTGGCCAGCCCGCGCCAAAAGCGAACCATCAGCAAAATTGCCGCGCAGAACAGCCCCGCCAATAGCCCCAGCCACAGCCCGCCCGCGCCCCAACCGCCATGAAAGGCCAGCGCCCAGCCCGTCGGCAGCCCGATCAGCCAATAGCTGATGACGGCCAGAACCATGGGAATGCGCGTATCCTGAACCCCGCGCAGCATTCCCAGCGCGATGACCTGCATGCCATCAGCCAGCTGAAACATCGCCGCATAGACCATCAACCCGCCCACCAGCGCGATGATCGACGGGGTCAAAGGATCATTCACATCCAGATACAGCGCCGCGATCTGACGCGAGAGCGTCAGGAAGATGGTAATGGTCACCGCTGCGAACAGGATCGACAGCAAGATCGCCGTCACCCCCGCTTCGCGCATCCCAAAACGATCCTTTTGCCCCGCGAAAGTGCCCACGCGGATGGTCACGGCATTCGACAATCCCAGATGGATCATGAATGCGATCGAGGCCATCTGTAGCGCGATCCCATGCGCCGCCAGATAATGCGAGCCAAGCCAGCCCATCATCACATTCGTGCCCACGAACATGCCCGATTCCGCCACCAGCGTCAGACCGACCGGCAGACCCAGCATCAGAATGGACCGGAAAGCGGCCCAATCGGGGTTCCAGAACCGGCGGAACAGGTGAAAGCGCTGCGCCTCGGGCAAGCGAATGGCGCAGATGACCAGCAAGACCAGCTGGAAGATATTGACGGCAAGGCTTGCCAAGGCCGAGCCCGCAACGCCCAGCTCAGGCGCTCCGAAATGGCCAAAGATCAGCATCCAGTTCAGCAACATGTTCAACGGGATGCCAGCCATCGTGATTACCAGCACGATATTGGCGCGCCCAAGCGCCGCCAAAAAGGAATTCAGCGTCAGCCCCCATAATGCCGGCGCCATCGCCCAGCACATGATGCGCAGATATTCCTGTGCATAGGCCGCAATCTCGGGCGTCTGCCCCAGCGACAGCAAAACCGCACCCGAAAACCACATCAGCGGCAGGACCACCACCGCATGAATCGCGGATAGCCAAAGGGCCATGCGGGTGGCGCGACGGACCTCGGTCTCATCGCCCTGGGCCATCGCTGTTGCAATCACCCCCATCACGCCGATGCCAAAGCCCGAACCCAGCATGAACAGGATAAAGAAAAACGAAGTGGCCAGCACGACGGCCGCAAGCGGGTCGACGCCGTACCATCCCACCATCAGCGTATCGGTCACCCCGATCGCCTGACGTGCAAGATGCGACCCCGTCAGCGGCAGGGCCAAAGCCAGTGTGGCAGTCAGATGCGGGGCAAGGCGAAGGATTGACATGCTCAAGCCATATCCTTGCACCGCTTCTGCGGCAAGCCACCTAAATCACGGCAAAATGTCAACGATCGTGCCAATCTTGGTATGGGCGAAAAGCTCTTCGATCTCGTGGTCATCGACCGCGATGCAGCCCTCGGTCCAATCGCCTTTCACGCGATAGCCGCGCGCGATCTCGTTTGGCTGGCCATGGATCATGATATCGCCACCCGGATTGACCCCCGCGCGGCGCGCGGCCTCGCGGTGTTGCTTTTGGGGGTAATCCAGCCCCAGCGACAAATGAAAACGGCTTTTGTCATTCAGCCGGTCGATGCGAAAGCGACCCTCGGGGGTGCGTCCGTCGCCCTGCCGGTCCTTGGTTCCGACCGGGGTGCGACCAAGCGCGATGCGATAGGTCTTTTCCGGGCC
>NZ_DALZMB010000083.1:0-17562 GCF_032007265.1 Paracoccus sp. (in: a-proteobacteria)
GCCGAGGTCGCGCAGGCATCCTGTTTGAAGAATTGCCAGCCTGAAAGTTGACCGGGAGCTGAGTTGACGCAACGCCAATACCGCACCCGGCCATGCTCGTGGGTTTAGGGAACCAGAAGCGCGGCCTCTATGGCGGGGGTGGACGGAAATGTGAAGGTGCATTTGACTGGCTATTCCAGTTAGACTTTTATGTTGTCGCATTTGGAACCAGTCAAACGGCTTTCGTCCTCGGAGTCATCGCGGTTCACCAGCACAAGCGCGGCACGACGCAGGGCTGTGCGCAGTGAGTCAAACTCGGGGCCGCCATGGCCCAAATCGTCCAGCGCATGATTCATTAAGCTCAGCCAGCTTTCGGCATCCTGACTCCGGATCGCGACATGATCGTGTATCTCACGTAAATTCATGTGGCCGTGGCGCTCTTGATAAGTGCGCCGTCCTCCCAAGAAGCCCAACATGAAATCCACCTGCTCGACGCGAGCATGGGCTACGCCATGGCCGCGAAAATGCAGCTTCAGCAGATCAGCACCGCGCGGGTCAGTCTCGATTAGGTCATAGAAGCGGTTGACCAGCATGTGCAGTCCTTCGGGGCCGCCTATGTCGTCAATTCTTGCCATATCATCCTCCGGTCATGACATCGAATCGAGCATAGTCAGTGAGCTCGCCAGTGCCACTGCCACTTGGGTGAGGCTGATCCGACGCATGAAGGTGTCAGAATAGCTTTCGGAGGGGCACTTCGGAATACTGCATTCTGCGCCAACGAACGTCTAGTTGGTCGGTGGCCGTTTAGATGGAGTGGCGAGTTAGATGGAGTGGCGAGAACGGTGCGGGCAATAGGCGATCAACCAGATCCTGCAGCACGTCCAGATCAGTGTGCCAGATGCCGTGATCGGCCTCGATGCCCGCACCGAGGTGCTGGGCAATCTGGCTAAGGCGAAGTTGCAAGAGATCGCGAAGGAGGCCGGGCTGGATCAGCTGACTGAGGCGCTGAAGCGGGCGTAATCTGGATCGCTGCAAACTATGGCGTCGGCACTACTGCCCGACTAATCTTGTGGTGCTTTCAGAGCTTGCCTCCGTCTTAGCGTCATGTTTTAGGCCTCGGCTTGCGCCGGGGGTGAAATTCTTGCTAAAGCGCATGCAATGTGATCGCTAAGCTATCTTTGACGCCTAAGTTCTTTTGCAGACTTCGAGGGCAGGTTGGGTAAACCTCGCCTTGATTTGTTCACTAAATGTTCATATCTGAAATGATCAAAAGGCTAACGGATTGGGTTAGATCGGCGCAACGATACTAGGGGCTGTTATAGGTGGGTTTTCTGCCGTCGCGGCGATGGTGCTCTGGTTCGGGTGGGGGGCTGGGCAAGCTCAGGTCGCTGGGGTCGTGCCGACTAGAGCTGACTATATTGATTTACTCTTAACTGTTGTGACGATCTTTCTCGGTGCTATTGGTCTAGCTGTGACAGTCGGAGCACTAGTCATTGGTCTTGTCGCCCTCAAAACCCTGCGCGAGATCAAGGCTGAGGCTTCTACTGAAGCAAAGGTCGCAGCGGCGAACAAGATCAGTGAGACCATGGAAACCGAGCTTGCGCCGAACGTGGATGCTAAAGTGCGTGATGTATTCCCGGCGGCGTTGCAAGCAGCGCTAATGGATGATGATTTGGGTTACAAGATTTTGAGCGACATGGCTGGGCGAGGCGAGCTCGACGCAGTGTTCGAGCGCGTGGCGGTAAGAATACAAGGTGGCGGCCCAGAGCCATTCCCAGATCAAGATGTTGATGCTGAAGATGATCGATTCTGATAAAAACAGAAGGGTGCAAAAAATGGACGGGAGCTTAAGAGAAGTGGCGATCTCGAAAGGCTGGGAGGTGAAATCACCTTCTAGGGAATACTCTACTCTCGCGCCTGATGTGCGGCGCGAAATTGACGGCTTCCTTGGCGAATATCCAGTCAAGCTAGGTGCGCTGGCTGAACGTCTCGGGGTCAAGGTCCTTCTATCCACTCTTCCACGTGGCACCTCTGGGCAGATTGGCCAAGAGAACGGCGACTTTGTCATCCGTATCAATCGGCACGAAGCGAAGCATCGCCAACGCTTCACTCTTGCACATGAGTTGGCGCATTTTTTGCTGCACCGAGATCGTGTTGTGGCTGAGGGGGGGTGGTCTGAAAACGTCCTCCTCCGCGCACCTAACCAACCTATTCAAATAGAGTATGAGGCGAACAGGCTTGCATCGGACCTTTTGATACCGTCACATCTCCTTGCAAAAGCCACTGGGGATTATAGCGGACCAATGACCGGTGAGGTGATTGAAGACCTTGCTCGACGCTTCGGGGTCTCGACGGCGGCAATGGAAATTAAACTCCAGATGGTGTGAAGGGGCAGCGCGGGATATGGAAGTAACAGATTATCTGGTGACATTGTGTATTCGCCGCGCCGAACTGAGTGGATTGAAACAATTGCCCGGCAGCACGAAGGACCGGCTGACCCCTTTGGTGCTGCTGGCGCCTTGGATGGCGACTAGCCCTCTTTCAAAAGCCATCGACAAATTTGAGGAAGCTTATTCCGGCAGACCGTACTTCATTGACGTTGACAGCTACTATGACCCCGGAATCATCCAGAACCAGGCGAAGGAGGCGTGGGCCGAACTCGCCAAGCGCCCCGCAGATTTGCAGGTCTGGCAAGATCTCCTCCTGTTATACCCAAATGCAAACCCCTGCCTTTTAATGGCGGGCTCAACAATTGAGAGCGCGCGGGCGCAAATCATATGGGCACGGGAGCATGACCGTACGTTCTGCCTTCGCATGAACATGGCACCGGGCATCGGGCCGGGCATTCCGAACTGGATGCCCACCTTGATAGGAGAACTTTCTTCCGAAGGTGCTGTGGACTACGCAGTTGTGTTTGATTTTGGGGCTGTTGACAGCGCTCTTGACGTTGCGCCCATGGCGGCTGGTTACATCACGGGCTTCCTCAAAGGGATACCGGCAGAAATCCCTATCGCCGTTTGCTGTACTACATTCCCTAGCGACTTTACTCCTTTTGATGGCGTCGAGGAACGGAGCTTCTCCAACCGTGAGCTGATGGCCCAAATTCGACAGGCGACAAACCATCCTCGGATAGTTTACGGCGATTGGGGTTCCACCAAGCCAAGAAGTTATGGGCATGCTAGTACTCCCAAAAACCGGATTGACTATCCCACTGACAATGGATGGGTCATAGCGCGCGACAAGGATGACCCAGTTTCATTCCAAACCGCAGCGAAAAGGATCATCGAAAAGTCAAGGAAGTGGACCGGGGGCTTGGGTGTTTGGGGTGAGCAGTTGATTGAGGGAGCCGCGGCCGGTCAGGCATTCGCTATAGACACTATGCCGAAGATGTATTCAGCGCGCATCAATATTCACTTGCACCGTCAGGCCTTCTACGGCCACCTGCCCCCGCCGGAAGCGCTGGATGAAGCATGGAGTGACGATGAGCTATAAGCGTTGTGGCTTTCTTTCCTCTAGGGGACAGGGCGGATGATTTCACCCCCGCTCAAAGAACCCCGGATGCGGCTAGTTCACCCCGAAACGGATCGTCCCGTGCCCGAATCGTTGGTTGATAAAGTCTGCCGCAGATGTGGCGCGCTCGCATCCAATCAGCTCCGCCGCTCGATTGGCAAAAACAGCTCCCCAGTGCGGGCATCCAGGGCATCGAACGAACAGAGTGTTTTCCTCGTGCCCGCTAACTGATCCTCTCTAGCCAACCCCAATCAACCCATTTGTCGCCCCTAGCGCGCAGGTGACTATAGCGTTGCAGGCTGGGCCAGCTTCTGTGCCCTGAGACGCTTGCGGCCTGGGGTATGGTCTTGCCCATCTCAAATAATCGCGACACGCCTTCGTGGCGCAGGTCGTGAAAGTGAAGGTCTTCGATGCCAAGCAGCTTACACGTCCTGGTGAAGGAGGCGCTGATCGCATCGGTCGTATAGGGGAAAATGCGGGGATCGGCCTTGGGTAGTGCGTTGATAATCCGCTCTGCCTCAGGCGGCAGATCAACCCAAATGTCATTTCCCTCTTTTTCTCCAGGGTGTTTCATATCGCGCACCAGAATGCGGCCGGCCTCGAGGTCTGACCAAGTGATTGTCACGATCTCTTCTTGGCGCCGGGTCGAAAAGAGAGCAAAGGCGCAAATTTTGTGCATGGGAAGCGCCCTGCCTTTTTTCCAGCGGTCCTCAAAATGCGCCATCAGTTGGTTCATCTCCTCAACGGTGGGCCGACGGTCACGCTTTTTGGACTTTGCGATCAGCCCAAGATTTTTGCACACAACCATTGCGGCGCGAAGCTCGGCGGGATCGAGGGGGATCTTCCAAGCTGGTTCTGCAATGGCGAAGATGGCGGACAGGTGCGAGAGATAGTTGCCGATCGTCTGGGGCTTGCGGCCGCCAACGAACAGCTCTTGCGCGAAGGCCACTAGCTTCTGCGAGGTCACGGACGCGCATGGCAATGAGGCAATATCGAACGACTTGATCGACCGTAGCACCTGCGCCTTGGTTTTGCCCGCCTGCTTGGTCGAAGTCTTGATATAAATGTCGATCGCCTCGGCCAGCGTGGTTCCGCCTGTGCGCTGGCGTTCAATCTTCTCGAACCCGCCTGGCTTTTTCAGCTCGGCCTCTTTTCGGCGCAGCCACGCCTCCGCGGCTGACCGTCTTTCAAAGCTCGAGGATGCCGAGGCTTTCCGCCCATCTCGCATAATTCTGATTTGTGCGGTATAGACGGTTGAGCCGTCTTTAAGACGGCGCTCGGTGATCGTTCCCATGAGATTTGCTAAAGCCTTTGCGATTCTTGCTAATCGTAAGCAAAGCAAAAACGAGAATGAAATAAAACCAGCAAAAACAAGACGAAACCAGAGGCGGCGAGACGTGCGGAATATGCCCATAAACGGCAATTTTATCAATGAAAACAACAGCGCAAAGCTATCCGTCGCTCCGATGATGGATTGGACAGATCGCAACTGCCGGGTCTTTCATCGTATGATCAGCCGTCATGCGCTGCTTTATACGGAAATGGTCACCGCCGCGGCCATCGTTCACGGAGAGCGCGGGCGTTTGCTAGATTATGACGCGGGTGATCATCCCGTGGCCTTGCAGCTTGGCGGCTCAGAGCCGGCCCAACTGGCGCTGGCCACCCAAGTTGCCGCTGATTGGGGCTATGATGAGATCAACCTGAATGTGGGCTGCCCCAGTGATCGGGTGCAGTCGGGTTGCTTTGGCGCCGTCTTGATGACCCGGCCCGAGTTGGTGGCTGATTGCATTGTCGCGATGCGCGCGAAAAGCCCTGTCGAGGTGACGGTGAAATGCCGAATCGGGGTCGATGATCAAATTCCCGAAGAGGTGCTTCCGGCATTTCTGGCAACCATGCGCGACGCCGGGGTGCGACGTCTGACCATTCACGCCCGCAAGGCTTGGCTGCAGGGCCTGTCTCCCAAAGAGAACCGCGAGATCCCTCCGCTGGACTATGCGCTGGTGCATCGTATGAAGGCCGAATTCCCTGACCTGCATCTGTCGATCAACGGTGGGGTGCAGACCTTTGCCCAATGTCAGGATGCGCTTGAGGTGATGGATGGGGTCATGGTGGGGCGCGCGGCCTATCACCAGCCGTGGGAGATCCTTGGCAGTGCCGACAGCCTTTGGGGCAAGGCGCCGCCATTCGCCGATCCGGCAGATGTGGCCCTGGCGATGCGCCCGATCATCATCCGCCATATCGAGCAGGGGGGGCGGCTGCATCAGTTTACCCGGCATATGCTGGGATTGTTTCACGCCCGCCCCGGTGCGCGGCAATGGCGTCGTGTTTTGTCCGAAGGGGCATCACAAGGCGGGATCGAGGTCTTTGACGCGGCACTGGCCCAAACCCGACAAGAAGCCGCCTAGACCGGCCAGTCACGCCGCGCGCATCGGCAGGGTACAGTCGATGCTTAACCCTGATCGCGCCGCGCAAGTTTCGGCGCGGATCGGATCGATACAGCCAAGATCGGGGCGATCTTGAACGGCGCGGCTTGAATTGCCGCCGTTCGACTGGCGCGGCTTGAATTGCCGCAGGCAAAGTCAGGTTAAAGGGTGGCGTCAGATAGATGTTAGATGTGGCGCAGGTCAGCCTTTGCACGGCAACGGGGCTGACCCTAGCCTTGTTGCCAACGCTGCATCGCCCCCGCCAGCATCTCGCGGCGCAGCCGCTTGCCTTTGGCCTCAAGAAAATAGCTGGCCATGATCTCGCCCATCATAAACCGCAAAATGGGCTCTTCTTGCGGATCGATCAGGCCGGGAACATTGGTTAAAATGGCATAATCCGACGCCGAGACCCCGTGGCGCGTCACAGCAGGCATGTCGAGGCGGCGACTTTGCAGCCAGACCAGAAAGCGCGCAATATCACGCGAAACGGCCATCATCTCGCGGCGCTGCATGTCGATGCCGATCAGGCGCGCCCCCTCCATATAAAGATTGTCGGGCGTGAAATCGCCATGCGATGCCGCGCGGGTGACGGGCGCACCGACCAAAGTGCTGGCAAGCCTGCCCATTTCGGCCATATGGGCCTCGAGCAGGGGGCGATCTTCGGGCAGGGCCAGCTTATCGACATGGTCTTGCAGCTTCTTCAGCCAGAAATTCGGACCAAAGCTGCCAGTTTCGCGTTCGGTGGTCAGCCGGGCCAGCCAGCCACCGGCCCGCGAGATCAAAATCGCGCGACGCTGAATGCTGGCCGCGGCCAAAAGCGGGGACAATTGTTGGCCATGAACCGGATCCAGCAAAATCACCCCAGCCTCGGGCAGGGCCAGTCGCAAGCGCACCACCGCATGTTCGGCCTGACCCAAGGCCTCGGCGGCATGGGTCAGGGTCGCTTCGGTGCTGCGCACCAGCTCGGCGGCATTGGCCTGACGGAACAGTTTTAGAAAATAGGGCCGCTCGTTCATGGTCACGGCAAAAACTGCGTGTTCGGGGCGATCACGCAGGATTTCGGTGATTGCGATCCCGGCCAGATCGGGGTGATCTGGCAGCATGCCGCCGCCTAAGCGGGCAGGCGGCAGCGGGCTCATGCGCGCTCTGCCGCTTTTGCGGCATCCCAAAGCTGATCCATTTCCTCAAGCGAGCTTTGCTCGGGGCGGCTGCCTTTGGCCGCCAGCGCGGCTTCGATGGCTTCGAAGCGACGGGTGAATTTGCCGTTGGCCGCGCGCAAAGCCTCTTCGGGGTCGATTTCAAGGTGGCGCGCCAGATTGGCCATGACAAACAGCAGATCGCCGAATTCCTCGGCCATGGCCACCGGGCCAAGCGTGTCACGTGCCTCGATCAGCTCGGCGGTTTCCTCGTTGAGCTTGTCCAGAACATCCTGAACGCCGGGCCAGTCAAAACCCACGCGCGCGGCGCGGTTTTGCAGCTTGACCGCGCGGGTCAGCGCAGGCAGCCCCAGCGCGACGCCGTCCAGCACACCTTTTTCGGATTTTGCGGCGCGTTCCTTGGCCTTGATTGCTTCCCAATCCTTGACCTGCTGTTCGGCGGATTTGTCGCGGCTTTCATCCCCAAAGACATGGGGGTGGCGAAAGATCAATTTGTCCGAAATCTTGCGTGCGACATCGTCAAAGTCGAACATTCCCGCTTCCGAGGCCATTTGCGCGTGAAAAACCACCTGCAGCAGCAAATCACCCAATTCGCCGGGAAATTCATCCCAAGCCTCGCGCGCGATCGTATCAGCAACCTCATGGGCCTCTTCGATCGTATAGGGCGAGATCGAGGCGAAATCCTGTTCAATATCCCAAGGGCAGCCGCTTTTGGGGTCGCGAAGTGCGGCCATGATTGCGCGTAAACGCTCGATTTCGCTGGTTTCGCCTGCCTGAGGCAACTTGCCGCTATCGGTCACATTCATGCCTTTCCGCGCTGCAATTATCGATTGCCCAACTGACATAATGGGCTGGTTTTGTCCATCCGCTGCAAGAAAACACCCGCGTGAAAGTGCCAGCGTGGACGGGCGAATTTCCCTGATAGCGGCGGGGTTTCCCTGCGTTGTCGGCCACAGCGCCGACCAACAGCGGGCCAAAGCACGCAGGCTTTCTTGCGTTTCACCGGTTGCGTCGATAGTTTGCGCGCCAACCCAGGCGGCATGCTCGCCTTTGCTGATCAGATAAGGGAAATTTCAATGTTCGTTACTCCCGCTTACGCACAGGCTGCTGGCGCGCCGGCCGGCATGGCTGGCCTTACTTCTTTCATTCCGCTGATTCTGGTTTTCGTGATCATGTATTTCTTGATGATCCGCCCGCAGCAAAAGCGGATGAAGGAACATCGCGCGATGGTCGAAGCGGTCAAAAAGGGTGACGAAATCATCACTCAGGGCGGTCTGATCGGTAAGGTCAGCAGCGTCCGCGACGGTGAAGTCGAGGTCGAGATCGCACCCGGCGTCAAAGTACGCGTCGTGCGCGCCACCATCAGCTCGGTCGTGAACCGGACTGCACCTGCCGCCGCAAATAACTAAGGACTGGCATCGTATGCTGCAGATCCCGCTCTGGAAACGTGTTGTCATTCTCGGGCTGGTCGCCTTTGGCCTGCTGCTGGCGATGCCAAACCTCTTTTATGCCCGCGTCGAGAACCACAACGACGCAAAGGCCGCCATTGAAAAGACCGGGGTGATCACCCCGGCCGAGGAACAGGCGGTTGCGGGTTGGCCCAATTGGTTGCCCTCGGGATTGGTCAACCTTGGGCTTGACCTGCGTGGTGGCGCCCATCTTTTGGGCCAGGTCCATCTGGAAGACGTCTATAAGTCGCGCATGACCGCATTGTGGCCCGAACTGCGCAACGATCTGGCCGCTCAGCGCGATGTCATCGGCTCGGTGCGGCGCGTGGCAAGCCCGGATGATCAGCTGATCATCGAAATCGGGAACCCCGATCAGATGGCCAAAGCCGTCGAGATCGCCCGGACCTATTCTGCGCCGGTCGCGTCTTTTGCTGGTGCGGGTCAAAACGACCTGACCATCTCGGGGAATGGCAATCGCCTGACCATCGGCATTTCGGATGCCGAAAAATCCGCGATGGCCGACAGAACAGTTCAGCAAACGCTAGAGATCGTGCGCCGCCGCGTCGACGAAGTCGGCACGCGTGAGCCCACGATCATGCGTCAAGGCGCTGATCGCGTGCTGATCCAGGTGCCGGGTATCGGTTCGGCCGAAGAGCTGAAATCGCTGATCGGGACCACAGCAAAGCTGACCTTCAACCCGGTTGTTGGCCGCGTGACCGATGCCAATGCGCGTCCGGGTGCAGGCAATTTTCTGGCGCCTTCGGTCGATGAGCCGGGCGTCTTTTACATTCTCGAAGAACGCCCCGTCGTCACCGGCGAGGATCTGACTGATGCGCGGCCCAGCTTTGACCAGAACGGTCAGGCGGCGGTTGATTTCCGCTTTGGTCCTGCCGGCGCCAAGCGCTTTGGGGCCTATACTTCGGCCAATATCGGCCAGCCATTTGCGATCGTCCTGGATAATGAGGTGATCTCGGCGCCTGTGATCCGTCAGGCGATCACCACCGGCTCGGGGCAAATCTCGGGTGCGATGAACGTCGATCAATCGACGCAGCTGGCCGTTTTGCTGCGTGCAGGCGCCTTGCCTGCCGAGATGACCTTCCTGGAAGAGCGCACCATTGGCCCGGAACTGGGACAAGACAGTATCGATGCAGGCCGGACTTCGGCAATTATCGGTACGGTCGGCGTCGTGCTTTACATGATTGCAAGCTATGGCCTTTTCGGTGCCTTCGCCTCTGCCGCGGTTCTGATCAACGTGGGGATGATCCTTGGGATCATGTCGGCCATGGGCGCTACGCTGACCCTGCCGGGGATTGCGGGTATCGTGCTGACCGTGGGTACGGCGGTGGACGCCAACGTGATCATCTATGAGCGCATCCGCGAAGAGTTACGTCGGGGCACCCGTGTCGTCAAAGCGATCGATGCTGGCTTCAATGACGCGATGAGCGCGATCATCGACGCCAACCTGACCAGCTTTATTGCGGCGATTGTGATGTTCTTCCTTGGCTCTGGCCCGGTCAAAGGCTTTGCCGTGACCTTCACCATCGGCCTTGTGACCTCGGTCTTTACCGCGATCTATCTGACCCGTTTGCTGATCGTGTTCTGGATCGAATGGCGCAAACCGAAAACTCTGGTTCTGTAAGGGAGATCCAACATGGCATTTCGTCTGAAGCTGGTCCCCGATGAGACCCATATCAACTGGTTCAGCGTCCAATGGCTGACCTTCGGCATCTCGGGCTTCCTGATGGTCGCCTCGGTCATCGTGACGCTGGTCATGGGCCTGAACTTTGGCATTGATTTTCGCGGCGGCACGACCATCCGCACCGAAAGCACCAATGCCGTCGAGATTGCGCAATACCGCGAGGCTTTGACGCCGCTTGGCCTGGATGACGTCGTCATCACCGAGGTCTTTGACACGGCCTTTGGTTCGGACAAGCACGTGGCACAGATCCGCTTGGCTGCTGGCGATGGCGATGCGGCCGTCAGCCCCGAGGAGCTGCGCCAGGTCGAGGCCGCACTGAAAACCGTCGATCCCGATATCCGCTTTGCATCAGTCGAATCGGTTGGCCCAAAAGTCTCGGGCGAGCTGGTGACAACCGCCTTTTATGCGGTCGGAGCGGCAACGCTGGGGATCATGATCTATATCTGGGCACGGTTCGAATGGCAGTTCGCCATCGGCGCGGTGGTCTCGATGATCCATGACATCTTGCTGACTGTCGGGCTTTTCTCGCTGTTTCAGATCAAATTCGACCTGACGACGATTGCGGCTTTGCTGACGATTCTTGGCTACTCGGTCAACGATACGGTCGTTGTTTTCGACCGATTGCGCGAGAACTTGGTCAAGTTCAAAACCATGCCGCTGATTGATGTCATGAACCTGACCGTCAACGAGACCCTGTCGCGCACGGTGATGACCGCGGTGACAACGGGTATCGCATTGACCGCCATGCTGATTTTCGGCGGCGACGTGATCCGCACCTTCATTTTGGCGATGCTGTGGGGCGTTTTCGTGGGCTGTTACTCGACGCTTTATATGGCCAAGAACATCGTGCTTTGGCTGGGCGTGAAACGCGACTGGTCCAAGCCCGAGGTGGAAAAGGACGCGATCCCGACCGCCTTTAAGGATGCGCCCTGATGGCGGGATTGATCCCCTCTGACTATGGCGGGGCCGTGCCGGTAGACGGTTACGGCCCCGGATTTTTCCGTGTCGCAGGCGCGGTGATTCAAGGCGCGGTCCTTGTGGATGGCGCACAGGCGCTTGCCTGGGGCGGGCTGGATGATGCAGCCCCGCTTTTGGCTTTGGCGGGTCAGGTCGATGTGCTGTTTTTGGGAATGGGGGCCAGCATTGCCTATCCGCCCAAAGCGCTGATTGCGCAGCTTGAGGCGCTTGGGATCATGCCTGAGCCCATGTCGACCCCCAGCGCTGCGCGCAGCTATAACGTCACCCTTTCCGAGGGGCGTCGCGTCGCCTGCGCCCTTTTGCCGGTATGACGAGCTTGTTGACCGTCACCGATCTGGCCGTCTCGCGGGGCGGCTTGCGGGTGCTTGAGGGGGTGAGCTTTACCTTGACGGCGGGGCAGGCGCTGATTTTGCGCGGCCCGAACGGTCTGGGAAAGACGACACTTTTGCGGACCTTGGCCGGGTTGCAGCCACCCGTGGGCGGCGACATTTCCCCCGATCTGGCCAATATGGCTTACGCAGGCCACGCCGACGGGCTGAAATCGGCGCTGACAGTCACCGAGAATCTAAGGTTCTGGGCCGAGGTTTTCGGCCAAAGCGAGGTTGAGCCCGCAATTGCGCGCATGAACCTGCGCAATCTGGCATCGCGTCCCGCGCATATGCTGTCGGCGGGGCAAAAGCGCCGTCTGGGGCTGGCGCGGCTTTTGGTGACAGGCCGCAAGCTGTGGCTTCTTGATGAGCCGACCGTCTCGCTTGATGCGGATTCGGTGGCGCTTTTCGCAGGGGTTTTGCGTGATCATCTGGCGTCGGGCGGCGGTGCCATCATCGCCACCCATATCGATCTGGGCCTGCCCGAGGGGCGCGTGCTGGACTTGACGCCCTTTCGTGCCGATCCGGGCCGCCCCCAAAGCCCCTCAGCCGGGCCTGTTGGCTTCAACGAGGCCTTCGCATGAAGGGGTTGTTGCTGCGTGACTTGCGCCTTGCCACGCGTGCGGGCGGTGGCTTTGGTCTGGCGCTTGCGTTTTTTCTGATCGTTTGCACGCTGGTGCCCTTTGGCGTTGGCCCCGAGGGTGGCGTTCTGGCCAAAATCGCCCCCGGCATCTTATGGGTCGGCGCGCTTTTGTCGTGCCTGCTGTCGCTTGATCGCATTTTTGCGCTGGATTACGAGGATGGCTCGCTCGACCTGCTGGCGACATCGCCACTGCCGCTTGAAGGGGCCGTCGCCATCAAGGCATTTGCCCATTGGCTGACGACGGGTCTGCCCTTGGTGCTGGCCGCGCCGGTCTTTGGCATCATGCTGCATCTGCCGGCGGGGGCCTTTGGTGGGTTGATGCTGTCGCTGCTTTTGGGCACGCCCGCATTGTCGATGCTGGGGGCCTTTGGCGCGGCGGTCACGGTTGGCCTGCGCCGGGGCGGCTTGCTCTTGTCGCTTCTGGTGCTTCCGCTTTATATCCCGACGCTGATTTTTGGCGCCGAGGCTGTGCGGCGCTCTGCCGCAGGCTCTGATTTCAGCACGCCACTTGTCTTTCTGGCCGCAATAACCCTGCTTACGGTGGCGCTGGTGCCATTCGTCGCGGCGGGCGCGTTGCGGGTAAATCTAAGGTGAACGCCCCCTGCCGGGCTTGAGCGCGCAAGTCGCGCAGGATAGGGACGACGAATGTCGATCTGGGAATATGCCAACCCCACCAAATTCATGCGCTTCTCTGGCGCGATCCTGCCCTTCATTGTGGCGGGGGCAGCGCTTTGCACGATTGGTGGCGTGGCCTGGGGCGTTTTGACCCCAAATGATTATAAGCAAGGCGCGACGGTGAAGATTATCTTCATCCATGTCCCTGCGGCTTTGATGGCGATCAATATCTGGCTGATGATGCTGGTGACATCGCTGATCTGGCTGATCCGGCGCCACCATGTCAGCGCCTTGGCTGCCAAGGCCGCAGCCCCGATTGGGGCGGTGATGACGCTGATTGCGCTGATCACGGGTGCGGTCTGGGGACAGCCGATGTGGGGGACGTGGTGGGAATGGGATCCGCGGCTGACCTCGTTTCTGGTCCTGTTTTTGTTCTATATCGGCTATATGGCGCTGTGGAATGCTGTCGAGGATCCCGATAACGCCGCCGATCTGACCGGATTTTTGTGCCTTGTCGGCTCGGTTTTCGCGCTTTTGTTGCGTTATGCAGTGCTGTTTTGGAACCAGGGCCTGCATCAGGGGGCCTCGCTTTCCGTCGCCCCCGGCGAGCGGATGTCAGCGGTCTATCGCTATCCGCTTTACCTTTCGATGCTGGGCTTTTTCCTGCTTTTCCTGGCCTTGATGCTGATCCGCACCCGCACCGAGATCCGCCGTCGCCGCCTTGCCGCGCAACTCGCAAGAGAGAACCGTCTATGATCGATCTGGGGAAATATACCGGCGTGGTTCTGTCAGCCTATGGCGCAACCGCATTTTTGCTGATCGCGCTGGTCGTGCAGACGGTGGTGGCCAATACCAAGGCCCGCCGCGCATTGGAGGCACAAGACAAGAATGGCTAAATTCTCTCCTTTGATGGCGATCCCACCGCTGGTCTTTGCAGGCCTTGCCGGCATGTTCCTTTGGGGCATGGGGCGCGACGACCCCAACAGTCTGCCCTCGACCTTTGTGGGTCGCGAAGCCCCCGTGCTGCCTGCGACCACGCTGCCGGGCAAAGAGCAGCTGACCGCCGAAATGCTGCGCCAGCCCGGAGTTAAGCTGGTCAACTTCTGGGCCAGCTGGTGCCCGCCATGCCGCGCCGAGCATCCGACCATGATGGAGCTGACGCAGGATCTTCCGGTTTACGGCGTCAACCTGAAAGACCCCGAGGCAAATGCGCTGTCCTTTTTGGCCGAAGATGGCGATCCCTATGACGCCTTGGCGACCGATCCGCGCGGACGCACCGCAATCGATTGGGGTGTGACCGCGCCGCCTGAAACCTTTATCGTCGATGGGCAGGGTAAAATTCTTTATCGTCACGCCGGGCCGCTGATCCGCGAGGATTTCAAGAACCGTTTCCTGCCACAGTTGGAAAAGGCCTTGGCCAACGAGGATTGACAGGCCTTTCCTTGCCTACCTCTGGCCGCTATGAAAACGGCGCTGCTAACCGGAGGCTGGTCAATGGCCAATGATATCGCCCCTCAGCCGGGCATTATGAAAATCGCTCTCTATGAGGGTGGGGCGGCGAAAATTGCGGGTCGCACTGATGCGATCAAACTTTCGTCGAATGAGAATCCCTTTGGACCTAGCGACAAGGCGCGGGATGCGGTCATTCGCGCGGCGCATAACCTCCATCGTTATCCCAATACCGATCACGCCAGCCTTAGGCTTGCGATTGGCGAGGCTCATCAGCTTGACCCCGATCGCATCATTTGCGGCGTGGGTTCGGATGAGATCATCCACTTTCTGTGTCAGGCCTATGCCGGTCCCGAGACCGAAGTTCTGTTCACCGAACATGGCTTTTTGATGTACCGCATCAGCGCCTTGGCCGCAGGCGCCACCCCCGTCGAGGTGCGCGAGCGCGAGCGCGTGACCGATATTGACGCGCTGATTGCTGGGGCCAGCCCCCGCACAAGGCTGGTTTTTGTCGCCAACCCCAACAATCCCACCGGCACAATGATCGGTCTGCCCGAGATCGAGCGTCTGGCCCTTGCCATTCCGCAAGCGATTATCGTCATTGACGCTGCCTATGCAGAATATGTCGATGATTACGATGGCGGTGCCGAACTGGCGACGCGCCTGCCCAATGTGGTGATGACGCGTACGTTTTCGAAAATCTATGGGCTGGGCGGTCTGCGGGTTGGCTGGGGCTATGGCTCGCGCGCGATCATCGATGTGCTCAACCGCATTCGCGGCCCGTTCAACCTGTCCAATGTCGCGCTTGAAGGGGCCGAGGCAGCGGTACGTGATCGCGATTACGTCGCGCGTTGCCGTGCCGACAACAGCCGGATGCGTGCCTGGTTGGCCGAGGCCTTGGCCGAAAAGGGCGTGCCCTCGGACACCTCCTGCGCCAATTTCATCCTTGCGCGCTTTGGCGATACCGAGACGGCCGAAGCCTGCGACGAGCGCCTGAAATCCGAGGGGCTGCTGGTGCGCCGTGTTACGGGCTATGGCCTGCCTCATTGCCTGCGCATTACCGTGGGCGACGAGGCATCCTGCCGTCGCGTGGCCCATGTCATCGGCCTGTTCATGGCCGAGCGCTCGCGCGCCGACAGCATCGAGGGTAAGCAATGAGCGAGGTCCTCTATCCCCGCGTTGCCCTGATCGGGCTGGGCCTGATTGCGGGCTCGATGTCGCTGGCCATGCGGCAGGCTGGACTGGTCGGTGAGGTGGTGGGCTATGCACGCAGCGCCCAGACACGCGAGACCGCGATCGAGATCAATCTTGTCGATCGCGTCACCGATAATGCGGCCGATGCCGTCAAAGATGCCGATCTTGTGGTGCTTGCTGTGCCGGTTGGTGCCATGGGCGAGATTGCCGCCGAAATCGCCCCCTATCTGAAGGCGGGCGCAACTGTCACGGATGTGGGCTCGGTCAAGCAGGCGGTGATCGAAGCCGTGGCCCCGCATATTCCGGCCTCGGTCCATTTCATTCCGGGCCATCCGCTGGCAGGCACCGAACATTCTGGCCCGCGCGCAGGTTTTCCCAGCCTTTTCAGCAACCGCTGGTGGCTTTTGACCCCGCCCGAGAACACAGATGAGGCCGCATTGGCGCGGTTAAGCAAGCTGATCCGCGCGATCGGGGCCAATGTCGATACGATGGAGGCTGCCCATCACGATACGGTTTTGGCTGTCACCAGTCACACGCCGCATTTGATCGCCTATACGATGGTGGGCGTTGCCGATCACATCAAACGTGTGACCGAAAGCGAAGTCATCAAATATTCGGCGGCGGGTTTTCGCGACTTTACCCGGATCGCGGCCTCTGATCCCACCATGTGGCGCGACGTGTTCTTGCAAAACAAGGATGCGGTTCTGGATATTCTGGGACGTTTCGCCGAGGAACTTTTCGTGCTTCAGCGCGCCATCCGCATGGGTGACGGCCAGCATTTGCACGACTATTTCACCCGGACCCGGGCGATCCGGCGCGGCATTATCGAGGCGGGGCAAGACACTGCGGCCCCGGACTTTGGTCGCGGCGCAGCCAATGCGCCGAGCGAAAGCAAGACCGACACCAAGACCGATGGTGCCGAGTAAAGCCTTCGAGCTGAACTGAAAAAAGGCGGGCCTCGGCCCGCCTTTTGCCTATCGTGCTGCCTTTCATGGCGGACAGGCCTTAGCGACAGATCCCGCAGGCTGATCGCGCGATGCGCAAGGCTGCGTGCCCTTAAGGGGCAAAACGTGGCGCCGGTCCCAAAGCAATCGGCCCCAGCATGGTTTTGCCGTCGGCAAAGGTGATGGGCAGGCGGATCTCTCCGGCTTTGGCGGGGACGGGTGCGGGGGCAGGGGCCAGCTGTCCAGTCGCCGGGGCGTTGGATGGCTCGGCCCCTTCCTTCGACAGCTGCTTCAGCATCGTCATTGCGAAGGGCACGGTCTTGGGTGAAATCACCCCGGCTGCGGCCAAGGCCTGCAAGATCTCAGGGGTGTTTGCGGTGAAAACCATCACCTTTCCTTGGGCATAGCCATTTTCATCTGCCTGAACGCGGCCGACGATTCGCGCCTTCAGATCGCCCAATCCCAGCGACAGCTGGTCGGCCTCTAGCCCGATCAGCTGAATGTTTTGTGCCGTCGAGGATGGGCTAAGGGCATCCTCCAGCCAAACGCGCCCATGGCCATTTAGCGACAAATCCCCCGACGGCAGCATCGACAGATCGATATTGGGCAAGGATGCGGGGTTCAGGCTTTGCAGATCAAACACGACATCATAGGCCGCATGTGCCTGCGGCGGCGCATCAGCCGCCAGATCCTGCATCCGCGAGGTGGCGGATAATGCCTTTGCAACAGGCAATCCGTCCAGCGTCAGATCTTGGGCCGAGAGGCTGGCCCGAGTAAAGCTCAGGTCCCGAAAGGGCGCCACCGTCAAATAGGCCGTGCCTTTGTTCAGACCCAGCTCGCGTATCGCCTCGCCGGGGCGCGGTGCAAACATGATCTGAGCGGGCAGGGCAGCTTCAAGCGTGGTCGGCGCCAGCGGCGAGACCCAAAGCGACAGATCGGGCGCAGAAAGGCTGAACCCGTCACTGCTCACGCCCGGCTCGCTAAGCGCTAGGCCGAATCGGCCGGGGTCTCGCAGCGCGCTGACCGAAGCGACCCGCAGCTGGGGATTTTGCGCAACGACCTCGGCGGCTTTTTGGGCCAGCCAGCTTTCCCCGATCAGCCAGCCGCCTGCCAAAACCACAAAGAGCGTGAAAAAAATAACCAATATTCGCATCA
>NZ_DALZMB010000084.1:0-17139 GCF_032007265.1 Paracoccus sp. (in: a-proteobacteria)
GACCTATTCCGACAGGTTGCGCCGCAGATGCGTCATCATGGCCAAATCGAACGCAGAAGGCCGACCACGAAGGGCCGGCCTTGAGACTTTCGGTTGAGGGCTTGGTCTGTGCGGCCCACGCGATCAGCTGGCGCGCTGCACCATCAGCCGTGAGGGGGCAATTTGCAGGTGGATCTGCGTGCCGATCGCGGGCACGGGTTCATCCGCACCGTTAAAGACCACAAAGGTGATCGCCGTTCCCGCAACCTCGGCCGCGACCGAAACCAGCGCCCCCAGGAACTCGACCCCGGTGACGGTGGCCGCGATGCCGGTTGCGGCCAGACGAAAGGCCTC
Organism: Paracoccus sp. (in: a-proteobacteria); assembly: GCF_032007265.1. Lineage (GTDB taxonomy): Bacteria > Pseudomonadota > Alphaproteobacteria > Rhodobacterales > Rhodobacteraceae > Paracoccus. The sequence continues at coordinate 334 of NZ_DALZMB010000084.1, forward strand.
GGGGCGGGCGGCAAGGATGATGGGACCATGCTCAAGCGGGCGGTTCAGTGCGATCTCGGTTCCGGCGACCCGGACCAGACCGCTGGGTGCATCGATCACCGCAGCCGGAAGGCGGTTCAAGGTGCCGACGAAATTCGCCACGAATTCCGTGCTTGGCGTATTATAGATGTCTTGGGGCGAGGCGATTTGATCGGCGACGCCTTGATGCATGACGACGATCCTGTCGGAAATCGCCATTGCCTCTTCTTGATCATGGGTCACGAAAATCGTGGTGATCCCCAATTGCTGCTGAATCTCGCGGATCTGATTGCGCAGGCTGACGCGAACCTTGGCATCCAGCGCCGAGAGCGGCTCATCCAGCAGCAGCATTTGCGGCTTTGGCGCCAGCGCGCGGGCCAATGCAACGCGCTGCTGCTGACCGCCCGAAAGCTGCCAGGGAAAGCGCGAGCCCAGATCGGGAAGGCCGATCAGATCCAGCATCTCCTGAACCCGCGCGGCCCGGTCAGCACGCGCGACCCCCGCAACCTTCAGGCCGAACCCCACATTTTGTGCCACTGTCAGGTTTGGAAACAAGGCATAGGATTGAAACACCATTCCAACCTTGCGCTGATTGGTGCGATGGCGGGTGATGTCCTTATCAGAGATCAGGATCTGGCCACTGGTCGGGGCCTCGAAACCCGCGACCATGCGCAAAACCGTGGTCTTGCCACAGCCCGATGGCCCCAACAGCGAGATGAACTCACCTTTTTCCACATCCAGGTTAAAATCTTTGACGACGCGGTTATCGCCAAAGCTTTTTTCAAGATGCTGCAGTTTCAGAAAGCTCATTTCCCCATCCTTCCGACGCGCGTCAGGCGTGTGATCAGGCTCATCACGCCCATGCAGGCCCAGGTGATGGCAAAAGCGATAACGGCCAAGGCCGCAGGTTCATAGGCTTTGTTCGCGCCCAGAATTTGCATGTATGGCCCAAATGCCGGGCGGTTGAGCAGCGATGCCATCGTAAATTCGCCGATGACAATGGCAAATGTCAGGAACGCCCCGGACATCACGGCACCAAAGACATTGGGCAGGATCAGCTTGCCCAAAATGGTCAGCCAGCCGGATCCAAGGCTTTGCGCCGCCTCGGTCAGGCTGCGCACGTCGATGGTGGAAAGGCCGGTATCGACGGCGCGATACATATAGGGCAGGGCAAGAACCGTATAACCGAACATCAACAGCACATTCGTGCCCCCCGCCGTGCCCGTCAGCGGCAGCACCGACGAGGTGTTGAACAGGCGAATATAGCCAAACACCACGACGATCGCCGGAATGACCAGCGGCAACAGGGTGATGAACTCGATCACCGGGCGCCAGCGCGGCAGCTTGAGCCGCACCCAATAGGCCGTGGGGACGACCAAGGCCACGCCCACGATGATTGTGCAAAGCGCCATGACCACCGAATAGGTCAGGGTTTCCTGAAAGCGCGGGTCGGACAGCACCGAGCGATAGGCATCAAGCGAATATTCCCCGCGCCGCATGCGCAAGGAAAACTCTAGCGTGCCGATCAGCGGCAGGAAAAAGTAAAGCGCCCCCAAAAGCAGTGCGGCCCATGACCAGAAACGCTTCATTTCATCCACCTTTCCGCGCGGGTTCGAAGGATGATGTAAACAAGGTTCGCAAGCCCCGTGACCACGATCATGCCAAATGCCATCGCATAGCCCAGATGCGGGTCTTGCAGCACGTCACCGCGAATTTGCGCATATAGCATGATCGGCACGATCGACAGCGTCGACCCCGTCAGCGCATAGGCCGTGGCAATGGCGCCAAAGCTATTGGCAAACAGCAAAGCAAAGGTCCCCAGCAGTGAGGGAAACAGCACCGGCAGCGCGACCATGCGCCAATATTGCCAGCCTGATGCGCCCAGAACCTCGGCGGCCTCACGCCATTCTTTTTTCAGACCGTCCAGCGCAGGTGTGATGATCAGCACCATCAGCGGGATCTGAAAGAACAGATAGGTCAGCGTCAGTCCCCAAAACGACAGCAGGTTGAACCCCATCGCATAGATATTGATGCCAAACCATTGCTTGAGCAGCATCGTCACCAGACCGACCCGGCCAAGTGTCGCGATAAAGGCAAAAGCCAAGGGCACGCCTGCAAAGTTCGAGGCGACGCCGGAAAAGGTCGAGATCGGCCCGCGCAGCCATCTGGGCAGCCCGCCCAGAACCATCGCCGCAGCAATCGCAAAGCCGATCAGGCAGCCCATGATCGCCGAGGCCGCCGAAATTTGCATCGACAGGATAAAGCTGTCGCGGATGCGCGCTGAAAACAGCCCCCGGATATTGTCCAGCGTAAAGCCGCCATCTGCCGAACGAAACGCGCCGACCACGATATTCATGGTCGGAAGCGCCAGAAACAGCAGGGCGAAGGCAAGGAAGGGGACGACCCCCAGCCAGTTCAACCCGATCCTTCGGTTCATTGCATCGCCTGTTCAGAGGCCCCGCCGATCTGCGGCGAGGCCGTTTCGTTGGTCTGGATTATTCTTTGACGGCTGCGCCGACGACGGAATCCCACTGCTCGGTCACGATTTTCTTATTGGCATTTTGCTGATCAAGCGTCGGGAAAATCGCTTTTTCATAGGCGGCGGCCGGGGGCAGCTTGTCCAGCAGCTCTTGCGGGATCTTGCCAGCTTTCGACATGTCGTTGAAGCGGATCGGGTGGCAGTAGCCCTTCAGCCACTCCAGCTGACCTTCGTCGGAATATATATATTCCATCCACAATTTCGCGGCATTCGGATGGGGGGCATGGGCCGAGATTGCCTGAACGTAAACGCCGGCCACAACACCATCCTCGGGGATGACGACCTCGACAGGGGGGTTGCCGTTCAGGCTGTCGCGCCATGACAGCAGGTTATAATCCCATGCCGCGACAATCGGGGTCGCGCCTTGCGCAATGGTGGCGGATTTGCCGATGACCGGCACAAAGTTCTTGGCGTCATTGATCTGCTTGAACAGCTCAAGACCCTTTTGCCCCGAGGCCTCGCCCGGTTCGCCCCCATTGGCCACGCCCGCTGCCAGCAGCGAGATGATCGCCTGCGCCGAAGCGCGCGGATCGCCTGCCAGGGCAAAGGCATTGGCATATTCAGGCTTGGTCAGATCGGACCATTTGGTCGGGATGGTATCGACCAGATCCTTGTTCACGCCAAAAGCCATGACGCCATAGTAATCGCCGTACCAATAGCCATCGGCATCCTTGGCGTCATCGGGGATCGAATCCCAGTTCGCGACCTTATAGGGCTGGATCAGCCCCTCATCCTTGGCGGCAGGGCCAAAGGACAGGCCGACATCGATGACATCAGGCGCCTGCGGGCCGGTGTTGCCTTTGTTGGCGCGGATCGCCTCAAGCTCATCCGCCGAACCTGCGTCGGGGTTCAGCTCATTGACCTGAATTTCGGGGTATTTCTTTTTAAAGCCCTCGATCATGCCGCCGTAGTTGCACCAGTCATGGGGCAAAGCGATCGTGGTCAGCATGCCTTCTTTTTTGGCAGCGGCTTCCAGCGCGGCCAGATCCTGCGCCTGCACCATGCCCGAGAAGGCAATCAAAAGGGCCATGCCCGCTGTGGTGGTTTTCAAGAAGTTCATCGGTCTCTTCCTTCAACATTGTGCCCCGGCACTGACGGCGGGCGGCCCTAATGAATTAAACACGCCTCATGACAAAGTTGTAAAGAATAATAGCCAGTTGGCCTGTTCTTTCGGTCAGGGTTGACGGCTTGGCGGGGGCGCGAGGGCGCAGGGGCCAGGCGCGGGGCCGGTTGCACAGGCGCCGCGCAATTCGCGGCCGCGGTGCGTTTGGGGCAATCACGGTGATTTGCACAAGCGGTCCGGGTGGCGATAGATAAATGTTAAGGCTTTGACACCCGACGGGTGTAGACTGGTGCCAACCGGCGGGCGTTTTCGTTCAGGAGCGACGGGAATCGGTCTCGATCCGGTACAGATCCGATGCAGAATGCTCCGGAGTGATCGCAACGACGTTTAGAACTGGACTGTTTGCGGCGGGACTGCTGGCGCTGACCAGCACCATTGGCATGGCCGAGACCGCCATGACCGATGCCGCGAAAATGACGCTGTATACCTATGACAAAGACAGTGCGGGCACCTCGACCTGCTATGATGACTGCGCCAAGAATTGGCCGCCCTATCTGGGAAAGGCCGATGAGAAGATGCCAGAAGGCTGGACCCTGATCGAGCGCACCGACAAGACCATGCAATGGGCCTATGACGGCAAGCCGACCTATCTGTTCGCGGGCGACAAAAAGCCCGGCGATATGAATGGAGAAGGCAAGGGTGGGGTTTGGCATGTGCTGAAAGAATAGGCCACAGCGCACCATGCCAAAGCCGGCGCCAGTGGCGCGCGGCTGTGGCATGCGCAGGGCGTGATCAGGCTGTCTGATTGTCTTGCGGATGCAAAATCTGTTCCGCGATCCAGTCTTTTGCGCCCTGAAGCACGGCTTGATAGCAGGCCCGACCCAAAGCTTCACCCAAAGCGGTGTGAAGCCCGGCATAGGCGGTTGGGCCGTCGTCTGCGGCCAAAACGATGCAATCGGTCCCGGTTCCCGTCGCCAGACCAAAGGGCAAACGCAGGCCCGCCGCCATGATCGCGGCGGTGCGGGCCTGTGCCACAATGGTCAGCGCCTCGATCATGGCCGAAGGCGACAGTCCCGCATCAAGGACGGCGGCGATGTTGATCGTGCCATAGCCTGCCGCGATGCCACGGGCGTGGTCGCGGCGGTGGCCGACACGCTCGGCATTGCCAAGGCCAACGGTCGCCACTGCTTGAACCGGCCCGAATTGGCAGCTGCGATAGGCTGAAATCCGGCGCGAGGTCATCATGGCCACCGTGGTCTCGACCGCCGCCGGATCGCGTGAGGCGATGCAGTCAGACAACCAAAGATGTGCGTCAAAATCTGGGGCGAGGTCCGCATTTCGCACCTCTCGCCACAAAATCTTGTGTGCATTGACGAAGCCGGGTCGATATGGGGCGTGAGATAGGATTGATCTTTGGCGACCCAGATCAATTTCTAGCCAAGGCTGCTTTAGGTTGATGCGCAGATCGCCTTTTGGCGCCAAGGCGTTCATGGCTGGCCCCTTTGGCGCCAGATCATTTGCAAAAAGATGGGGGCGCCAATCAAAGCCATCACCACCCCAAGCTTCAAATCACGCTCTGGCACGATCAGGCGCACAGCGATATCGGCCATCAACACCAGTGCCGCGCCCCCAAGGGCCGAAGCCCAAAGCAGCTGCGCGGGCCGGGCCTTGACGGCCGGGCGCAGCAAATGGGGCACGATCAGCCCGACAAAGCCGATTGCACCCGCAACCGCCGTAGCTGCCCCAACCGAGGCCGCGACACCCAGCACCAGCATCATGCGTAGCCGCTTGAGGTCGATCCCCATCGAGGCCGCAGCATCCTCGCCCAGGGTCAGCGCATCCAGCCCGCGCGCGGTCGTGGCAATCATCGCCCATCCCAGCAGCATCAGTGGCAAGGCAATCGCAACATGCAGCCACGAGCGATCCGACAACGAGCCCATCATCCAAAAGACGATCTCATTGGCCGCATAGGGGTTGGGTGACAGGTTCAACACCAACGAGGTCAGCGCGCCAGCAAGGGCGGAAATGGCAATGCCGGCCAGAATAAGGATCAGGGATTGCCCGCCGGTGCCCGCCAATAGCAAGATGATGGCGACCGCGATCCCCGCCCCGGTCAGGGCCGCCAAGGGCAGCGCCAGCGCGAAACTTGCCGCAAACCCGCTTTGCAGCGCAATGACCGCGCCCAAAGCCGCTGACGAGGACACGCCGATCAGGCCGGGCTCTGCCAATGGGTTGCGCAGATAGCCTTGGATCGCTGCCCCCGACAGGCCCAAGGACGCACCGACGACCAGCCCCAGCACCGCGCGCGGCAGGCGGATCTCGCGCATGACCATGCCAAGCGGCCCCGGATCAAAGGCCATCGCGGAAAGGCTTTGGCCGATGCCTGCCCCGGCTGGTCCGATTAAAATCGAGACCAGAAGCAAGGCAAGAACCAAGCTGGCAAGAGCGATCATCAGGCGGGCATAGCTGGTCATGGTTGCGCCTTTAAGGGGGCGGCCAAGCCCGCAGTTGTTGCCGCAATTTGCGGCAAGCCGCAGATCCAGTCACGGTCGGGCACAGATCGGCGTGCGGCTGTCAGGTTGCGCAAGGCGGGATGGTCCAGAATTTCCTCGGCACGCGAGGGGTGGGCATAGCGGGTGCCGGTCACGATCAGATCGGGCGCCGCGATGATCAACAGCTCAAGCGGCAAGGGACCCCCGCCGTCCCGGCCCAGACGGTCGGGCACAAGCTCCCATCCCGCAGCGCGCATGACATCGCCCGCCAATGTATTGGCCCCGGCGCTATAGCTGTTGGCGTCAAAGCTGGCTGCCAGCTGCGCCATGTCAGGCTGGCGGATCGCCGCAAGATCGGCGTCAAAGCCCGCAATCATTGCCTGCACCTGCGCTTGGCGATGCAAAAGATCGCCGATACGCGCCAACCCCTCGCGGACATCTTCCAGCGAGTTGGCGGGGGGCAGGGTCTCGACCCGTATCCCAAGGCGGCGCAGCATATCCAGTGTCGCCCCGTCCGAATAGCTGCCTGCTAACACAAGATCTGGCTGTAGCAGGTAAATTTCCTCGGCGCGGGCGTGGTTGCTGTGCATTGCGCCTGCCTGAGCCGACATCAGCGACACAAGCGGGTCCTGCGCCAGCTGCGAGACCGAGATCAACTGCCCCGGTGCGGCCAGCAGCATGGCCAGCTGATCGGTACATAGATTGATCGAGACAACCCGGCGGGGGGGCGCGTCAGGGACCAAAGCTGGATAGTGCGCGGTCTTGGCCGCCGTGGCCGCAGGTGGCTCAGCGGTACTTGGCGCGGCAGGCAGGCCGGAGGGCGCAAGCAAGAACGCCGCCAGCGCAATGCCAGCCAGTACAATTCCCGCCATCGTGACCCCTTTTGGCCCAAAACGGCTAGGGACGGGGTGCGGGGATTGAAACAGGGCCTTCTCCTTATCGGGCGCGCAAAATCGGATGGGCAAAATCAGACAGGGCGCGAACTGGCATTGGCCGTGCCGTGCCTTGTGACCCCTGTGTCAGATAGGCGGCGGGGCGGCGAGCTGTCAATTGCGCGCCCATCAGGAAAGGCCGCCCTTACGGCGCAAGTGGGCGCGGGCCTGCTAAAGGGCGGGTCAGATCGGTACACCGGCGGCAGACAGTGGACGGGTTGGCAAATCCCGCTTGTCGCCTTATGCGCGCAACCAATCCGACGCGCCGGAAGTTGCGCTTGGAATGCATCTTTTGCGGCCTCTCTTTGGGTGATCGCGCAAGGCGCCAAGATGCCATGCCGGCCATCGGTCGAAAGATGGCGTAAACACCGCAGGAGCTTGAATATGGCCGGAGATACAATGGGGGATCTGCTGGGTCCGGTCGTGGTGCTGATGGGTGCCGCAGTGGTCGCAGTGCCGCTTTTCCGCCGCCTTGGGCTGGGCTCGGTCCTGGGCTATTTCGCGGCGGGCATGCTGGTGGGCCCGGCGATGCTGGGCATTTTCACCAACCCCGCGGCAATCTTGCATTTCTCTGAGCTGGGCGTGGTGATGTTCTTGTTCATCATCGGGCTAGAGTTGCGCCCGCAAAAGCTGTGGGCAATGCGCGGTCAGATCTTTGGCCTTGGTCTGGCGCAGGTGGTCTGCTGTATCGCGCTGCTGACCTTGGCCTCGAGCTTCTTGTTTGCCCTTCCGGTATCGCGGGCATTCGTTGCGGGGGCGGGTTTCGTCATGTCCTCGACGGCGGTGATCATGTCGATCCTGCAAGAGCGCGGCGAGCTGAACGGGATCGAGGGGCAAAAGGATGTCTCGATCCTGCTGTTTGAGGATCTGATGATCGTGCCGCTGCTGGCGGTGGTGGCGTTCTTATCGCCCAACGTCCATGCCGAGGGCGGTCTGCGTGGTCTTAGCATCGCGCTGGGGGCGGTCATCGTGCTGATTGCGGCGGGGCGCTATCTTCTGGACCCGTTCTTTGCGCTGATTGCCCGTGCCCGCACGCGCGAGGTGCTTAGCGCCGGGGCATTGCTGGTGGTTCTGGGATCGGCGCTTTTGATGGAAAGCGCGGGACTGTCGATGGCGATGGGCTCTTTCATGGCGGGGGTGATGCTTTCTGGATCAAGCTATCGTCACCAGATCGAAAGCGACATTGAACCCTTTCGCGGCCTGTTGATGGGCCTGTTTTTTCTGGCCGTCGGCATGTCTTTGGATCTTGGGATCGTGCTGGCAGAATGGCCGCTGTTGCTGGGGATGCTTGCGGCCTTTGTCGTGGTCAAAGCGCTGGGCATTTACGGCGTGGCGCGGCTTTTCGGCTCGGGCAATCTGGCCGCTTTGCGGCGCGTGTCGATTTTTGCGCAAGGGGGCGAGTTTGCCTTTGTCCTTTATTCGGCCGCAGCAACCGGCGGTGTGATCAGCGCGCGTGAAAATGCGCTGTTATCAACGGTGATCATCTTGTCGATGGCGCTGACCCCGTTGATCTTGATCCTGGCCGACCGGATTTTGCACGAGGAAACCTCGTTGGATGGGGTCGAGCCTGCTTTTGATCTGAAGGGGCAGGTCTTGATGATCGGCTTTGGGCGCTTTGGGCAGATCTCGTCGCAATTGCTGCTGGCTCGCGGCATCGAGGTCTCGATCATCGAAAACAACCCCGCGCGCATTCGCGAGGCCGAAAGGTTTGGGTTCAAGATCTATTACGGCGACGGCACACGTCTGGATATTCTCAAGCATTCCGGTGCGGTCGACGCCGAGGTAATCATGGTCTGCACCGATGATCGCCGCGTCACCAGCCAGATCGTCGAGCTGGTTCAGGCCGAGTTCCCCTTGGCCAAACTGCTTGTCCGCTCTTACGATCGCGCCCATTCGATGGAGCTGCGCCGTCATGGGGTTGATTTCGAAATCCGCGAGACGGTCGAATCCGCCTATCTGATGGGCGGTGAGGGGTTGCGTGCATTGGGGGTTGCCGAAGAGGATATCCGCGAGGGCATGGAAAATATCCGCCAGCGCGACGAAGAACGGCTGGCCGCGCAGGTTCATGGCGGTCTGCGCCCGCCAAGCGATACGCAAGATCAGTCGCCCACCCCAGAGCCTTTGGTTCGGGTGCGCCGCATGATCGACATGAAGGAGAGCTAGATGACACGTATTCTGGGTATTGCAGGCAGTCTGCGCCGGGCATCGTTCAACCGTGGCCTTTTGCGCGCTGCTGCAGAAGGGGCGCCGGATGGGGTCGAGGTTGTCTTGGGCAATATCGATCAGGTTCCGCTATATAACGGCGATCTTGAGGCGGCCGAGGGGCTGCCGCAAAGCGTCACTGCGCTGCAAGACCAGCTGCGCGATTGCGATGGTCTGTTGTTGGTGACACCAGAATACAACGGCAGCATGCCGGGCGTTTTGAAAAATGCCATCGACTGGATGTCGCGAGGGGATGGTCTGGGCCATTTTCACGATAAGCCGGTGGCGATGATTGGTGCCTCTCCGGGTGGGTTTGGCACGATCTTGTCGCAGACAAGCTGGCTGACAGTGATGCGTAAACTGGGAATGAGGCCCTGGCTGGCTGGGCAATTGCTGGTTTCGCGTGCAGGCGGCCGCTTCGACAGCGAGGGCAATTTGACCGACGAGGAAACTAGGGCGCAAGTGGTTCAATTCATTGACGGTTTTGCCCATAGCCTGCAGGGTTCTGCGCGGCGCTAGGATGGGGTATGCGCCGCGCATTTTGAAACGCGGCGTTCGGCTTTTGCGCAATTGGGGGGCCTACTTTAGCCCGTGGCGCCCCCCATATTTCAACTGAAGCATTGTGAGAGAAACCATGAGCTGGAACCCTGCACTCACCCCCGGTTGCCCCGATGAAATCGGCGTCGATGCGATCGAAACCCTGATCATTCCCCGCGCCCGCGACTTGGGCGATTTCGAGGTCAAGCGTGCTTTGCCTGCGCCCAAACGTCAGATGGTCGGCCCGTTCATCTTTTTCGATCAGGCCGGACCTGCTGAATTTCTGACCGGGCAGGGCGTCGACATTCGCCCCCATCCCCATATCGGTCTGGGCACTGTCACCTATCTTTATCGCGGCGATTTTCATCACCGTGACAGCATTGGTACGGATCAGATCATCCTTCCCGGTGCGGTGAACTGGATGGTGGCGGGCAAAGGCGTGACCCATTCCGAGCGCACCTCCGAGGCAGGCCGCAAGGGGCCGCACAGCCTTTATGGCATCCAGACCTGGATTGCATTGCCAGAAAACCGCGAGGACATGGACCCGACCTTTGAACACCACGGCAAGGACAGCCTGCCCGAGTTTCGCGATCAGGGTGTTCAGGCCAAGCTGATTTTGGGATCGGCCTATGGCGCGACCGCCCCCGTCACCATGTATTCCGAGACCTTTTATCTGGATGTGGTGCTGGATCCGCGCGCGCGCTTTCCGCTGCCTGACAACCACGAGGATCGCGGGCTCTATATCACCCAAGGCTCGGTTACGATCGCGGGTCAGACCTTTGAGGCGGGCCAGATGATGGTCTTTCGTCCCGGCGACAAGATCACCGTCGCGGCCGGCGACCAAGGCGCAAGGCTGATGGCGCTTGGCGGTGCCACCTTGAACGGGCCGCGCTATGTCTGGTGGAACTTTGTCGCCTCGTCAAAAGAGCGGATCGAACATGCCAAAGAGGAATGGCGCGCCGCAAAATGGGGGCAGGGTCAGTTCGATCTGCCGCCCAATGACCGCGACGAATTCATTCCCCTGCCTTAAATCAGCTGAAGAAATGGGCTTTGCCTCAGCCCGGTTTTCAACAAATTTGTTATTATTTTGTAATGCAAAGAAAGAAAGCCGGGCTGGGACATATACAAGGAATTCAAACGATATTATGATCGTAGGGCATGAAATTTCCTGCAGGAATACATCTTGCCTTACATTTCGACTAACAAATCGACCCGGCTCGCGATCATTGCGGATGATCTGACTGGCGCGCTGGACAGTGCGGCCCCTTTCGCAGGTCGCGGCTTGTGGGTCGAGGTGGCCGTGGACCCCGAGGCCGCGGCTCAGGTGGTCGCCAGCGGTGCCGATATTGTGGTGATCAATACTGCCTCGCGCGAGATCCCCATGGCCGAGGCACAGGCACGGGTTGCTGCTGCAGTGGCCGCGCTGCCTGATGGGGTGCGGCTGTTTAAAAAGGTCGATTCGCGGCTCAAAGGCCATGTTGCGGCCGAAATTTCTGCGCTGTCCTTCCGTCATGCGTTGGCCGCCCCCGCGATACCCGCTTTCGGGCGCTATGTGCAAAAGGGTGACGTGGTGGGGTTTGGTGTTGCGGCCCCGATTTCGGTCGCAGATGCCTTGGGCATTGAGCCTGGGCGTGTGGATATTCCCGACATCCAGACTGATGCCGATCTGGATGCCTGCCTTGCCGCATCCAGCGCAGATCTTTTGATCGGCGCGCGCGGGCTGGCCGAGGCGCTGGCCCGGCAGATGACTGCGGGCGCAACCCCTCGGGCCGCCACGCTGGCCGGGCCTTGTGGTGTGTTTGTCATCGGATCGCGTGATCCGATCACTTTGGCGCAGGTCGCCCATCTTTGCGCGGCGCAGGATCTGCACGTGATCAAGGCGCCGAACGGTGCCTTTGTCCCGGAAAAACGCAATGCTGCCCTGACGCTGGTTCAGGCCACGCCGGGCAAGGTCGAGATGTCCGGCCCAGATGTCGGGACCAATCTGGCGCGCGGGCTTCATCCGGCAATGACCCAAGCAGGGGGCACGCTCTTGCTGACCGGGGGGGCAACGGCCGAGGCGATCTTGCACGCCATGGGCATCAAGCGCATGCGGCTTTTGGGCGAATGTCTGCCCGGACTTGCGGTTGCAACTGCCGCAGGTTTGGTGATTGTGACGAAATCCGGCGGGTTCGGCCACGAGGACACGCTGCTGCGCGTGGCGCAACTGATCGAAAATAGGGGGATGGCATGAGTTTTGCCACGGCTGGTGGCCGCAAAAGTTTGGCGGATGTGGTCTTTGAGCGGATGCAGCGCGCGATCAAATCCGGCGCTTATCGCCCCGATGAACGCCTGCCCACGGAACATGAGCTGGCCTCGGAATTCGAGGTGTCGCGTCCAATCGTGCGCGAGGCTTTGCGGCGTCTGCGCGAGCAGGGATTGATTTATTCGCGTCAGGGTGCGGGCAGTTTCGTGCGCTCAACCGGGTTGCGCCAGCCATTGGGGTTCGGGCAGCTGGAAAATGTTGCCGATCTGCTGAACTGCTATGAGTTTCGTCTGACCATCGAACCCGAGGCCGCGGCCTGGGCGGCCGAGCGCCACACCCCCGAGCGCCTGTCCGCGATCAGCGAGGCGCTAGAGCTGATGCGCGATGCCACCAATCGCTCAAGCCACCGCGAGGATGCGGATTTTCAATTCCATCTGGCGATCGCACTTGGGGCCGAGAACAGCTATTTCTCGACCGCGATGGAGGCGCTCAAGGATCATATCGCGGTCGGGATGCGCTTTCACGGCGCCTCGGTGAAGCGAGATTCCACCGGATTGGCGCGGGTTTTTGACGAACATAGCGCGATTTTCGAGGCGATCCGCAGCCGCAATGCCGATTTGGCGCGTGATCTGATGCGAGACCACCTGTCGGGCTCGCGAGAGCGTCTATTTGAACGACGCCGCCCCGATGCAGAAACCGGAGCGGCCTAGACGGGCCAAAGCGCGGCCCGTCTGGATGGCAGCTTGCTTGCCCTAAAAGGCGGCGCGATAGATCGCCAGAACATCGGCGACCGACATGTCACGCGGGTTGTTGTCCATCAGACGACGAATGGCATGGGCGTCTTGAGCAAAGCCCTCAAGCTGGGCTTCTTGCGCGCCATGTGCCGACAGGCGCATCTCGACCCCAAGATCGGCGCAAAACGCATGGGCTGCTGCCTGCAACCCGTCTTGCGCGGCGCGATCGGCCAGCCCCAGAAAAGAGACGATCTCGGCGGTCTTTTCGGGTGCCACGCTTTCGTTAAAGGCCAGAACATGCGGAAAGATCACCGCATTCGCCAACCCATGCGGCAGATGCAGCAGCGTTCCCAGCGGATAGGACAGGGCATGGCCCGCCGCAGTATTGACCGGACCAAGGCAGATCCCGCCATAATATGACGCCAGCATCATGCCTTCGCGGGCTTTGGTATCGGTGCCATCGGCTACTGCGCGCGCCAGATAGCGCCCGACCAATTCGATCCCCATGCGTGCATAGCCGTCGATGACCGGATGGGCGCGCTTGCTGGTGAAGGCCTCGACGCAATGGGCCATGGCATCGATGCCGGTTGCGGCGGTGACAGCGGGGGGCACCGAATAGGTCAGCTCGGGGTCCAGAATGGCGAAATCGGCGATCAGATAGGGGCTTTCGACCGCGATTTTGTTGCCTTTGCCGGGATCGGTGATCAGGGCGCGAATCCCCGCCTCGGAGCCGGTGCCAGCTGTGGTCGCAATCTGGGCCAGCGCGGTGCGGCGACCCAAGATGCGGTTTGGCCCCGCAACATCGTCAAGGCTTTGGTCGTGGTCCCACATCGCTGCGACCAGCTTTGCCACATCCATGACCGAGCCGCCGCCAAGCCCGACCACCAGATCGGGTCTGGCCGCCCGCGCCGCGGCCAAAGCGGCGGCAAAGGTCGCGGTATCGGGCTCTCCGGGGATGTCATCAAAGACCACGGGCGTGACGCCCAGCCCCAGTCGGTGAACGAAACCTGCGGTATGGGGGGTGGCCAGCACGAAGATACGTTGGGCGTTGCCAGCCCAAGCGCCAAGATTGGCGGCGGCACCTTTGCCGATATCCAGTCTTTTGGGCTGATGAAGGGTAATAATGCGGTCCATATCCATTTGATCCTTCCCGCGCTTAAAGGGCTTCTAGCCGGGCCATTTCGGCCCAGACCGCATCACATTCGTCCTTGGACAAAGGCGAGAAGGGCGGATGGACATTCAGCCAGCCCAGATTGCCACGGCGGCGCGCCAGCATGGTTTTGACGGTCGGAAGCTGCACATAGGCATTGGTCAGCGTGCGCCAGTCAACGATCGTATCCTGCGCGGCTTTGACCTGCGCGGACATGCTTGGATCGTTCCAATGGTCGTAAACCTGCCGCAATTCGCGCGCCACAAGGTTCGAGCTGGCGGTGATGCAGCCCGCGCCCCCGCCTTGCAGCACCGGCAACAACAGCGGATCCGCGCCAGCAAAGACCGCGAAATCGGGAAACCGCGCCGAGATCGCATGCATGTTCTCGATCTTGCCGTCGCTGTCCTTGATCCCGATCACAATGCCCGGGAACTCACGCACCAGCATGTCGATCAGGTTGTGGCTGATCGGCACGCCGGTCAACATCGGGATGTGATAAAGGATCACGCGCAGCCGGTCATCGCCGACTTTTTCGATGATCTGGGCGTAAAAGCGAAACAGGCTCTCATCCGAAAAGGCGGTATAGTAAAAGGGCGGCAGCATGACGACGCCCTTGACGCCCAGATCAACGGCATGGCGCGTCAGTTCGACGGCATCCGTGACCGAACAGGATGAGGTGCCGGGCAAAAGCGCATCGGCGGGCGTGCCGCCTGCCAGGGCTGCCTCTAGCAGATCCATGCGCTCGCGCAGGCCAAAGCTGTTGGCCTCGCCGGTTGATCCCAGCATGGCAATGCCGTGGCAGCCTTCGTCCAAAAGCGCCTTGGTATGGGCGCCAAACAGTGCCAGATCGGGCGTGCCATCGGCTTTCAGCGGCGTGGCTGCGGCGCAATAGACGCCTTGAATGTCAAAGCTCATGCTTGTTCTCCGGCGACCAGTTTGCGCGCATAGGCGATGGCCGAGTTCATATTGCCGTGGTTGGCGATGCCCTTGCCCGCAATGTCAAAGGCGGTGCCGTGATCAACCGAGGTGCGGTCAATGGGCAGTTCAACCGAGACGTTGACGGCGGTATCGAAAGCCACAAGCTTGATCGGGATATGCCCCTGATCGTGATATTGCGCGACAACCAGGTCAAAGCCGCCGTTATAGGCGCGGTGAAAGACCGTATCGGCCGAGATCGGGCCAGAGGCATCGATACCTTCGGCGCGGGCGGCGGCGACGGCGGGGGCGATCTGATCGTCATCTTCGGTGCCGAACAGGCCGTTTTCGCCGCAATGGGGGTTGATGCCTGCCACGGCGATGCGGGGATTGGCAAAGCCAATGCGTTGCAGATGGGCATGGCCTGCGCGGATCGTCGCCAGAACCCGCTCGGTCGTGGCGCGGGCAATGGCGTCTTTCAGCGAAACATGGGTCGAGACATGGATCACCTTCAGCCGCTCGGATGCCAGCAACATATAGGCGGCTTTTGATCCGGTCAGGCTGCGCAGCATGCCGGTATGGCCATCATAGTGGTGGCCCGCGGCATTCAATGCTTCTTTGTTGATCGGCGCGGTGACGATGCAGCCGATGCGGCCTGCCTCGGCATCGCGCACAGCCTTTTCGATAAAGCGAAATGCCGCATCGCCTGCGACCGGGGACAGCTGACCCCAAGGCAGAGGGGCGCCCACGATCGGCAGATCGACGACGCGGCCCTCGAGCTCGACCTCGCAACCAACGGCGGCTTTTGCGGCCTCGAGCGTGGCGAGGTTGCCATAGATCAGGGTGCGGTCGCGGTCCTGGGGCGACATTTCAGCCAGGGCTTTGACGCTGATCTCGGGGCCGACGCCAGCGGGGTCGCCCATAGTGATGCCGATGATATCGCTCATGCTGCGGACTCCGCTTGCAATTGGGTGAATGCCTCGGGCGAGAGGCGGACGTATTTAATGGCGCGGCGGTGATAGCTATAGGCCAAATGCAGGCTGCCATCGGGGCCCTGCAAGATCCAGGGATAGGACATTTCCTTGTTCCGCCCATCAGTGGAATCGTTTGAGGTGCAGGTCCCGGGGCCAGTTTCGATGATCAGCCGCTTGGGAAAGCTCAGGCCGCCATCCTCGGACAGGCAGATCGCGACGGGTGCGCGCGGGACGCCCCAAATCGGGGTGCAGCCGCCGCTGGGATCGGCATCGGGGCGGTCATCCTCCTCGCCCAGCTCATCATAAAGCGAGGCGCGCCGATCCGTCGAGGTCAGGCAAGACGAGGGGTTGGCGATCACCGCCACGCGCCCATCAGCCAGCCGGATTGCCGCGATAGAGGAGTTGTTATTGGGCACATCGGTCGGAGTTGGCGCAGTCCAGCTGCGGCCACCATCACGACTTTCCGAGCGGTGGATGACATCGGCCTGACGGCGACGATAAAAGGCGGCAAAACGGCCCTGACCCAGATCGACCGGGCTCATATGGACCGAGCCGATGGAATCGGCCACCTCTTGCAGATCCCAGCTTTGGCCATTGTCATGGCTGACGCCCATCGCGGCGACATCATGGCTGCCGTTCCATTTCTGGCCCGGCCGCGTCACACAGCGAAAGATCGGCAAAAGCCAAGCGCCGTCTTTGCGCACCACCAGCGGCGCGCGGATAAAACAGCCATGGGGCAGATCGATCAGCCGCCCCTCGGCCGCCGTGATCATCGTCGGATCGGCCGGGTCCAGCGTCAAGGGCGCCATGCGAAT
Source organism: Paracoccus sp. (in: a-proteobacteria) (assembly GCF_032007265.1). Taxonomy (GTDB): domain Bacteria; phylum Pseudomonadota; class Alphaproteobacteria; order Rhodobacterales; family Rhodobacteraceae; genus Paracoccus. The sequence goes on from NZ_DALZMB010000084.1 coordinate 16,950, forward strand.
GCGGCATTCGTCCTGATTGCCCGAAGGTTGCGCCGTGTGAAACAGCCACAATTGACCGTCTGGCGCGCAAAAGATCACCGGGTTCTGCTCGGACCGGGTTGCGTCATGGCTTAAAAGCCGGGCGGGCCCCCAGCAATCTGTTCCTGCAGGCAGGATCGAGGCATGGATCGAAATGTCCGATTTCCCCTCA
>NZ_DALZMB010000085.1:0-15991 GCF_032007265.1 Paracoccus sp. (in: a-proteobacteria)
CCAGCTTCTTTATCCTGTCGGATGGTATCGATTGTCTGGCGATCGGCACCGCTCAGGATCACAAGCGCGTAGGCGACGGCGATACCGGCCCCAATACCGGTGGCATGGGGGCCTATAGCCCGGCGCCGGTCCTGACCCCTGCCCTGCAAGATCAGGTCATGCGCGATATTGTGCGCCCGACGATTTTGGAAATGACCAAGCGCGGAATGCCGTTTCAAGGCGTGCTTTACGCAGGATTGATGATCAAGGACGGGCTGGCGCGGCTGGTGGAATATAACGTGCGCTTTGGCGATCCTGAATGTCAGGTCCTGATGATGCGGTTGGGCGCGCAGGCGTTGGATCTGATTCTGGCCTGCGCCGAGGGCCGCTTAAGCGATGCCCGCGTCAATTGGGCCGACGATCATGCGCTGACGGTGGTTTTGGCAAGCCAGGGCTATCCGGGCGATTACGTTAAAGGCAGCGTGATTTCTGGGTTGGACGGCCTGCCCGATGACAGCGCGCAAAAGCTGTTTCATGCGGGCACCGCGCAGCAGAATGGCCAGATCATTGCAACCGGTGGGCGCGTTCTGGCGGCGACGGCAAGGGGCGCTACCCTGCGCGAGGCTCATGACCGTGCCTATGCCTTGGCCGATGCGATTGACTGGCCGCAGGGCTTTTATCGCCGAGATATCGGCTGGCGGGCACTTTAGGCCTTTTCTTCCCCCCGATGCCGACACTATAGTTCGTTCCATGACACGGACACGAAACATATCGACGGCCCAGAACGCGCAAATCGGCGCGCGTTTCGCTGTCAGCCTCCGTGGTCTGCTTCTTCTTACGCTTCACTGAGCGGGTCTCCGGGCCACCGCTCAGCGAGGATGCGCCCGGTTCCTGACAGCACAAGCGTAAGAAAGAATTGAGATATGTCTGACAAAAATCGCGTCGTAATCTTTGACACCACCCTGCGTGACGGCGAACAATCGCCCGGCGCAACCATGACCCATGCCGAAAAGATCGAAATCGCCCAGATGTTGGACGAAATGGGTGTGGACGTGATCGAGGCGGGTTTTCCGATTGCCTCTGAGGGCGATTTTGCCGCCGTGACCGAAATCGCAAAGAATGCGAAAAATTCGGTGATCTGTGGTCTGGCCCGAGCACAATTTGGCGACATCGACCGCTGCTGGGAGGCCGTGAAACATGCGCGCCAGCCGCGCATCCATACCTTCATCGGCACCTCGCCGCTGCACCGCGCCATCCCCAATCTGGATATGGATCAGATGGCCGAGCGGATCGAGCAGACCGTTAGCCATGCCCGCAACCTGTGTGACAATGTGCAATGGTCACCGATGGATGCGACCCGGACCGAGCATGATTACCTGTGCCGCGTGGTCGAAATCGCCATTCGTGCCGGTGCGACGACGATCAATATCCCCGATACGGTCGGCTATACCGCGCCCCGCGAATCGGCAGACCTGATCCGCATGCTGCTCGAGCGGGTACCCGGCGCCGATGACATCATTTTTGCGACCCACTGCCATAACGATCTGGGCATGGCGACCGCGAACTCGCTGGCTGCGGTCGAGGCTGGTGCGCGTCAGATCGAATGCACCATCAATGGTCTGGGCGAACGCGCGGGCAATACCGCGCTCGAAGAGGTCGTCATGGCCATGCGTGTGCGTCATGACATCATGCCCTTCACCACCCGCATCGACACCACCAAGATCATGGGAATTTCTCGCCGCGTGGCGCAGGTCTCGGGCTTTCCGGTGCAATTCAACAAGGCCATCGTCGGCAAGAACGCCTTCCTGCATGAATCGGGCATCCATCAGGATGGCGTGCTGAAAAACGTCGAAACCTTTGAAATCATGCGCCCCGCAGATATTGGCCTGAACGAAGCCAATATCGTCATGGGCAAGCATTCGGGCCGCGCCGCGCTGCGATCCAAGCTCAGCGAGCTGGGCTATGAAATTGGCGACAACCAGCTGAAAGACGTCTTTGTCCGCTTCAAGGCCTTGGCTGACCGCAAAAAAGAGATCTATGACGAGGATCTGGTTGCGCTGATGCAAGATAGCGCCGCCAATACCGAAGATGACCATCTGCAGGTCAAACACCTCAAGGTTGTCTGCGGCAGCGACGGGCAATCAGCCGATCTGACCATGCTGGTCGGCGGCGAGGAAAAAGCGGTACACGCCACGGGCGATGGTCCGGTCGACGCCTGTTTCAACGCGGTCAAGCAGATCTTCCCGCATGAGGCACGGCTGAAGCTGTATCAGGTTCATGCAGTCACCGACGGCACCGATGCGCAGGCCACGGTTTCGGTCCGCCTGGAGGAAAATGGCCGTATCGTGAATGGTCAGGCGGCGGATACCGATACCATTCTGGCCAGCGTCAAAGCCTATGTCGGCGCGCTGAACCATCTGATCCTGCGCCGCGCCAATACCTCGCCCGATGCCGATACCAAAGGCATCACGATGTACTCGCATTGAGCCGCGCAAAAGCGTAGGCTACGGGCGCGGCAGCATTTGCCGCGCCTTTTTTTAGCCAGGCCAGTCGAAGCCGCGCCCGCGCAAGCGGTCGTTTTGGCCGGGTTCATCCACAAGTTTCGGCGATTTTCGCCGAGAGCATGGATTGGATGTAAAAATAGGTTTCCGGCGGATGCTTGCCGTCATATATGGGGCCAGCCGTCACGTGGCATATCGTCGCTAGGCTGGCATGAGGCGCAATCGGCAGACCGGCGCAGACCGGTGTGAAAGGACTATATTGACATGGCATTCGGCGGTTTGTTTTCAACCGATATTGCAATCGACCTCGGCACTGCGAACACGCTGATCTATGTCAAGGGCAAGGGCGTCATCTTGAATGAACCCTCGGTGGTTGCCTTTCACGTCAAGGACGGCAAAAAGCAGGTGCTGGCCGTCGGCGAAGACGCCAAGCTGATGCTTGGCCGTACCCCCGGCTCGATCGAAGCGATCCGTCCGATGCGCGAAGGCGTCATCGCGGATTTCGATAGCGCCGAAGAAATGATCAAGCATTTCATCAAGAAAGTTTTCAAGCGCACGACCTTTTCCAAGCCGAAGGTCATCGTTTGCGTACCCCATGGTGCGACCCCGGTTGAAAAGCGCGCGATCCGTCAATCGGTTCTTTCGGCTGGCGCGCGCAAGGCCGGGCTGATCGCGGAACCGATTGCTGCGGCAATTGGCGCGGGCATGCCGATCACCGATCCCACCGGCTCGATGGTGGTTGATATCGGCGGCGGCACCACCGAGGTTGCGGTTCTGTCGCTTGGCGATGTGGTTTACGCGCGCTCGGTCCGTATCGGTGGCGACCGCATGGACGAGTCGATCATCAACTATCTCCGCCGCAGCCATAACCTGCTGATCGGTGAATCGACGGCCGAGCGCGTCAAGACCCAGATCGGCACTGCCCGCATGCCCGATGACGGGCGTGGCGCTGCGCTGATGGTGCGTGGGCGCGATCTGCTGAACGGGATCCCCAAGGAAATGGAGATCACCCAGGCAATGGTCGCCGAGGCGCTGGCAGAGCCGGTTCAGCAAATCTGCGAAGCGGTCATGGTTGCGCTAGAGGCTACCCCGCCCGATCTGGGTGCTGATATCGTGGACCGCGGCGTCATGCTGACCGGTGGTGGTGCCATGCTGGGCGATCTGGATCTGGCGCTGCGCGAGCAGACCGGACTGTCGATCACCCTTGCTGACCAGCCCATGAGCTGTGTGGCATTGGGAACTGGCAAAGCGCTCGAGTTCGAAAAGCAGCTGCGCCACGTCATCGACTACGACAGCTAAGGCCCCAAAGTGGCGCGTAAAGGCCCCGATTTCGCGTCTCCGGTCCGGCGGATCCTGATCTCTGTTCTGGTCATGGTCCTGCTTGCCACCTTCCTTTTCTGGAAGATCGACAGCCCGCGCGCAGAACGTATGCGCGCGGCTTTCGTTGACCGCTTTGTGCCCGGTTTCGAATGGGCACTGATCCCCGTGACCAAATTCAGCAATATGGTCGCGGGCTTTCAGTCCTATGCCCGCTTGCATGAGCAAAACCAGGAACTGCGGCGCGAGTTGCAGAAAATGTCCGCCTGGAAAGAGGCCGCCGTGCAGCTGGAGCAGGAAAATGCCAAGCTCCTGTCGCAAAACAATGTGCGCATCGATCCGGCGCTGACCTCGGTTTCAGGGGTTGTGCTGACCGACAGCGGCACGGCCTTTCGCCAGTCCGTCTTGCTGAACGTGGGTGCGCGCGACGGTATTGTTGATGGCTGGGCCACGATGGACGGTCTGGGGCTGGTCGGGCGCATTTCAGGCGTGGGCGAGACGACCAGCCGCGTCATGCTGCTGACCGACCCCTCGTCCCGCATTCCCGTTACGATCCAGCCCTCGGGGCAACGTGCCTTGATGGGCGGTGACAATACCGCCCTTCCCGTGCTTGATTTCATCGAAAGCCCCGAGAACGTGCGTCCGGGTGACCGCATCGTCAGTTCTGGCGATGGCGGGGTCTTTCCGCCGGGTCTTTTGGTGGGCCAACTGGCAATGGCAACCGATGGCCGGCTGCGCGTGCGCATGGCCGCCGATTATGGTCGCCTAGAGTTTTTGCGAGTGCTGCGCAGCCACCCGTCCGAGCAGCTGGCCGATTCTGGTCGCCTGATCCCGCCCCCACCGCCCGAGTTCGTCGGCCCGCGCATGCCCGCGACCTTCGGCCTTGGCGATGCAACGCAGCCCGTCCCGAATGATTGAGCGCGTCCGCCACCGTCGCTATGTCGGCATGGTGCTTTACGCCCTGGTCATGCTGGTGATCTTGCTCGTGCGGCTGCTGCCACTTAGCCCCGGCAGCATCACCTGGCCCGGCCCCGACCTGATGCTTGCGGTCACGCTGGTCTGGGTCCTGCGCCGCCCCGAGCAATTGCCCGTCCTGCTGATCGCCGCCGTCTTCTTTATCGAAGATATGCTGATGATGCGCCCACCCGGGCTTTGGACGGCATTGGTCATCGTTGCAACCGAGGCCGCACGTCATCGTGAGCATCGCTGGCGCGAATTGCCGTTTATGGTCGAATGGCTGCGGGTCGCCTTGCTGATCGCGCTGATCGTCTTGGCCAACAGGTTCACCATGGCTATTTTCTTTGTCCAGCTTCCGTCTTTGGGACAGGTAATTTTGCAATATATCGCAACAGTGATGTCTTATCCGATCGTCGTGGCATTGGCGCGCTGGACACTTGGGTTGCGGCGGGTCGATTATATCGAGGCCGAAATCATGAGGCATCGCTAAGCCATGAGGAAATCTCCTAAGGAGATCGTCGAAAGCAAACGCGGCATTTCGCGGCGTGGGCTTTTGCTGGGCACGGTCCAGCTTGGCGTCATTGCCACGCTGGGAATGCGGCTGCGCTCGATGCAGCTTGATCACGCGGATCAATACCGCATGTTATCGGATGGCAACTCGATCAAGATCCGCCTGCTGCCCCCCGCGCGCGGGCTGATCCTTGACCGCAACGGTCTGGTTCTGGCGGGCAATGAGCAAAACTACCGCGTCACCCTGACCCGCGAAGAGGCGGGCGATTTCAGTGCGGTGATCGGTCGGCTGCGTCAGATCATTCCGATGACCGACAGCCAAACCGCAACCTTGGTGTCGGAAATCGAGCGGCGCAGCGCCGTTACCCCCGTCAGCGTGGCAGATCGGCTAAGCTGGGACGAGTTTGCCTCGATCGCGATCAATGCCCCGGCACTTCCGGGGGTTTCGCCTGAATCGGGTCTGTCGCGCAGCTATCCGCGCGGGCGGGACTTTGCCCATGTCATCGGCTATGTCGGGCCGGTGTCGGATTACGATCTGTCCAAGATCGAAAACCCCGACCCCGTTTTGCGCCTGCCCGAATTCCAGCTTGGCAAGGTCGGGATCGAGGCCAAACTCGAAGAGGAATTGCGCGGCAAAGCGGGGGCCCGCCGTATCGAGGTCAACAGCGCTGGCCGCGAGATGCGCGAACTGAGCCGTCAAGAGGGCCAACAGGGCGCGACAGTCCAGCTGACGATCGATGCCGCGCTGCAAAACTTTGCAACCCAACGCCTGGGCGAGGAAAGCGCCGCCGCGGTCGTGATCGATGTGACCAATGGCGATATTGTCGCCATCTCATCGTCGCCGGTCTTTGATCCCAACATGTTCGTGCGCGGCATCAGCGGGCCGGACTACCGCGCGCTGATGAACCATGACCACCGCCCCTTGGCCGATAAAACCGTTCAGGGGGTCTATCCGCCCGGCTCGACCTATAAAATGGTCTCGCTGCTTGCAGGGCTGGACGCGGGCATTATCAACGCAAATTCGCATTACTATTGCCCGGGATACCTGCAGGTCTCTGGCCGCCGCTTCCATTGTTGGAGCAGGGGCGGCCATGGATCGGTCAATGCGGTGCAAAGCCTAGAGCGGTCCTGCGACGTTTATTACTATGAGCTGGCACAGCAAATCGGCATTGACCGCATGTCGGCCATGGCAAGACGCCTTGGTCTGGGGGTGCGCCACGATCTGCCGATGTCTGCGGTCGCCGAAGGCATCGCCCCTGACCGCGACTGGAAACGCAAGCGCTATAATCAGGAATGGCAGGTCGGCGATTCCATCAACGCAAGCATTGGTCAGGGCTATGTTCTGGCGTCGCCCCTGCAGCTTGCGGTGATGACGGCGCGAATTGCCTCGGGCAAAGCCATCACACCCCGACTGGTGCGCTCGATCGACGGCGTGACCCAACCCGTGCCCGAATTTGAAAGCCTTGGCATCTCCGAGGCTCATTTGCGCACGGCCCGCGCCGGTATGGATGCGGTTGTCAACGGCAGCCATGGCACCGGCGCGAAAAGCAAGATCATCGCGCCGGAATGGCGCATGGCGGGCAAGTCGGGCACCTCGCAGGTCCGCAACATCACCGCAGCCGAGCGTGCGCGCGGCGTGATCCGCAACGAGCAATTGCCGTGGAACCGGCGCGACCACGCGCTTTTCGTCTGCTACGCCCCCTATGACAATCCGCGCTATGCGGTGTCGGTGGTGGTGGAACATGGTATGGGCGGCTCGACCGCCGCGGCACCGATTGCTCGCGACATCTTGCTTTATGCATTGGCAGGCGGCCTTCCCCCGCTGAGCGCCTATCCCCAAAGTCAGCGTGGCGGGATCGAGGAAATGCGCAAAAACATGAACCTTGCCCCGACAACCGTCGCACAAGCCGGACGGGCAAGGGCCTGAGCCATGAGCTATCTTGATTACAAAGTCGCCCAGACACCAACGGGCATCAAAAAGATCCTTTATCTGAACTGGCCCTTGGTCTTTCTGGTCACGGCAGTCTCTTGCATCGGGTTCTTGATGCTCTACTCGGTGTCGGGCGGCGATATCGATCGTTGGGCCGGACCGCAGATGGTGCGATTTGCCATCGGTATGGCGATGATGTTTACTTTGGCCTTTGTGCCGACATGGTTCTGGCGCTCGATCGCGGTCGGGGCTTATGTCTTATGCGTGATCTTGCTGATCCTGGTGGAAACCATGGGCCATATCGGCATGGGCGCGCAGCGCTGGCTGGATCTTGGCCCATTCAAGCTGCAGCCATCAGAGCTGACCAAGGTGGCCTTTGTGCTGACGCTGGCGGTCTATTACGACTGGCTGCCCGTCGAGAAAGTCTCGCGACCGCTTTGGGTTCTGATCCCGGTTTTGCTGATCTTGCTGCCGACGGGGCTGGTGCTGATGCAGCCCGATCTGGGAACATCGGTCATGCTGATCGCGGGGGGCGGCATCGTCATGTTCGCCGCCGGTGTCAGCCTGTGGTATTTCGGTGCGGTCATTGCGGTTGTGGTGGCGATGGTAACGGCGGTCATGGAAAGCCGTGGCACTGATTGGCAAATCCTGCATGATTACCAATTCAAGCGGATCGACACCTTCCTTGACCCCGGCTCTGATCCTTTGGGGGCGGGTTACAACATCATGCAGGCGCAGATCGCCTTGGGTACGGGCGGCTGGTCGGGGCGTGGCTTCATGCAGGGTTCGCAATCGCGGCTAAACTTTCTGCCCGAGAAGCACACGGACTTTATCTTTACTTCGCTGGCCGAAGAATTCGGCTTTGTCGGTGCCGCCTCGCTTTTGGTGCTCTATACGCTGATTTTGGGCTTTTGCCTTCATTCGGCCCTGACCAATCGCGACCGCTTTGCCAGCCTGACCACCATTGGCATCGCTGGCACATTCTTTCTGTATATGGCGATCAATATGGGCATGGTCATGGGAATGCTGCCCGCCAAGGGCTCGCCCTTGCCACTTGTAAGTTACGGTGGAACCGCCATGATGATCGTATTGATCTCATTTGGAATTGTTCAGTCAGCCCATGTCCACCGCCCCAGATAAGACGATGAAGGTGCTTTTCGCCGCCCCCGCGCGCTATTGGGACGAATGGCAGCCCGCGCTGACCGCCGCCTGCCCCGAAATGGCGCTAGAGCGCGACGGCGACCCGGCAAGTTTTGACGCTTTGATCTATGCGCCCGGCTATCCCGAGGATGGCTCGACGCTGGATTTCACCCCCTTTACCCGTGCCCGCGTCGTTCAAAGCTTGTGGGCCGGGGTCGAGCGGATCGTCACCAATGCCACGCTGACCCAACCCCTGTGCCGCATGGTCGATCCCGGCCTGTCGCAAGGGATGATGGAATATTGCCTGGGCTGGGTGATGCGCGCGCATCTGGGTATGGACCATTATGCACAGGATGGGATCTGGCGCGGCGGTCAGGTCCCGCCCTTGGCGAATGAACGCAACGTGACCATTCTGGGCATGGGAGAGCTGGGCCGTCAGTTGGCCCGCGCGCTTCTAGCATTGGGTTTTCAGGTCACGGGCTGGTCCACATCGGGTCGCCCGGTCGAGGGCGTGCACAGTTTGGCCGCCCAAGCCCTGCCCCAGGCGCTGGCTCGGGCAGAAATTCTGGTCTCGCTCTTGCCGGACACGCCTGCCACGCGCGAGTTGCTGAACCATCAGACTTTGGCGATGCTGCCCAAGGGTGCGTGGATCATCAACGGTGGGCGCGGCACATTGATCCACCAGGAAGATTTGCTAGAGGGGCTGGACCTTAACCGTCCGGGTCACGCGGTTCTGGATGTGTTCGTGCACGAACCCTTGCGTCCCGATCACCCCTATTGGCATCACCCCGGCGTCACCGTGACCCCCCATATCGCCGCAGCCACCCGCCCGGCCACGGCAGCCCCGGTCGCCGTCGAAAACCTGCGCCGTGCCATGGCAAACCAACCGCTGCTTTATCTGGTTGATCGCGATCGTGGTTACTAGGAACATGGCCCAAGCTTCACGGCATTCATTCTGCGACATGCTGTGAAACTTTACCTTGAATTCCTGCGATGTTCCGCTTGGAAATATTCAGATTTCTGGCAAAAAGGCGGATAAGGCCTGAAATGGGCATTCAGCTTGCGTGCGAAGGCCTGCCATATGGTTGGCAGCGCGCTTGCGACAATGGAGAACGTGCATGACGATTACCCCGGTCCTTTTGGCGGGCGGCTCTGGTACCCGGCTTTGGCCGGTTTCGCGCAAGTCTTTTCCCAAACAATTCGCCCCGCTCGTTGGCGAGGAATCACTGTTTCAGGCATCGGCACGCCGACTTTCAGGGGATCGCTTTGCCGCACCGGTGGTGATGACCAATGCCGATTTCCGCTTTATCGTCGCAGAACAGCTGGATCAGATCGGTCAAAGACCCTCGGCAATCCTGATCGAGCCCTCGGGGCGCAACACCGCTCCGGCGATTCTGGCCGCAGCCCTGACCATTGCCGCCACCGATCCCGATGCGCTGATGTTGGTTGCCCCCTCAGATCACGTCGTCCCAGATGCCGAGGCCTTCGGCCGCGCCGTCGATCTGGGCACAGCCGCAGCCCTAGCCGGCCAGATCGTCACCTTTGGCATCACCCCGACCCGGCCCGAAACCGGCTATGGTTATATGGAAACCTCTGCCCCGGGCGAGGGGCCAGTGGCGCTGAAGCGCTTTGTCGAAAAGCCCGATGCGGAAAATGCCGCGCGCATGATCAGCAATGGCAATTTTGTCTGGAACGCCGGGATTTTCCTTTTTGCCGCCAAAACCATGATCGCGGCATTTTCTGAACATGCCCCCGAATTCATCGCTCCGGTTGGCCGCGCACTAGAGCAGGCCCAGATGGATCTGGGCTTTTTGCGCCTTGCCGCCGAACCTTGGGACAGCCTGCCCGATCTGTCGATCGACTATGCAGTCCTGGAAAAGGCCGCCAACCTTAGCGTTGTGCGCTTCTCGGATCACTGGTCCGATCTGGGCGGCTGGGATGCGATCTGGCGCGAAGAGCTGATGATGCGCCCCGATCCAAGCGGCATTGTCACCGACAAACATGCCACCGCCATCGATTGCGAAAACGTGCTGCTGCGCTCGCAAGACGACGGGATCGAAGTCGTGGGCATCGGCCTGCGCGATCTGATGGTCGTTGCCACGAATGATGCGGTGCTGGTCGCTGACATGAGCCGCGCGCAAGATGTACGCAAAGCGGTCTCTGCGCTGAAATCCAAAGGGGCGCGGCAGGCCGAAACCTTTCTGCGCGATCACCGCCCCTGGGGCTGGTTCGAGACCCTTGCCCTTGCCGATCGCTTTCAGGTCAAGCGTATCGTCGTCAAGCCGGGCGCGGCATTGTCGCTGCAAAGCCATTTCCACCGCTCAGAGCATTGGATCGTCGTCTCGGGAACGGCCAAGGTCACGGTCAACGATCAAGTCACTTTGGTGACGGAAAACCAGTCGATTTACGTACCGCTTGGCGCCGTGCATCGCATGGAAAACCCCGGCAAAGTGCCGATGGTGTTGATCGAGGTCCAGACCGGCGCCTATCTGGGCGAAGATGACATTGTGCGCTATGAGGATGTCTATTCGCGCAACTAGGGCATCGTCCTGCGCTTACCCGGCGGGTTGGTGACAGGTTTTGCCAGCCAACCGGTCAAGACCAAGATTTTTTCGCAATTGCATTCACGGGGCGCGCCTGATAAAAACCGCGTCCCGTCCGAACATCTGTGCAGGCTTGTGCCTTTGGCACAGCCTTCCTTGAAAATCTGGTCCCGGAACCTTCCGATGCAACGCTCCATGTTCCGCATGGCCCTTTTGTTGGGCCTTCTTTCCGCCGTCGGTCCCTTTGCGATCGACATGTATCTGCCGGCGCTGCCGCAGATTGCTGCTGATATGAATTCGACCCAGGCCGTCGCACAACAGACGCTGTCGATTTACTTTCTTGTCTTTGGCGTTGCGCAAATGATCTACGGCCCGATGGCAGATGCATTGGGTCGCAGACGTCCGCTGATTATCGGCGTTTCGCTGTTTTTTGTCGCATCGATCGGGGCAATCCTTGCACCCGATATGCAAAGCTTGATCTTTGCCCGCGCCGTTCAGGCATTGGGGGCAGCAACCTTGATGGTGGTTCCGCGCGCAATCGTGCGGGATATGTCATCTGGCCCGGATGCGACGCGCATGATGGCGGCGATCATGATCGTGATTTCGGTCTCGCCGATGCTGGCGCCCATGGCGGGCTCTTTGGTTTTGGCCTTTGCGGGCTGGCCCATGATCTTTGCCTGTTTGGCCGCGGCATCCGCGGTCGCGCTTTTGCTGATCATCTTTGTGCTGCAAGAGACGCTGCCCCCTCAGGCGCGCCAACCCATCCGCGCCAAAGCGATGATCCAAGGCTTGCTGGTCTTGGTAAAGTCACGCCGTTTCATGGGCTTGTCGATGATCGGCGGCTTTTCGATGGCCAGCTTTTTCGTCTATCTGGCGGCCGCACCCTTTGTCTATGCTCAGGATTTCGCCCTGACGCCAACCGGGTTTTCGCTGGTCTTTGCCATCAATGCCATCGGCTTTTTCGCAGCCTCGCAATTTGCAGGCTTTCTGGGCGAGAAGCTGGGCATGGAAAGGCTGATCGCCCTTGGCGTGACCGGGTTTATCGCATCTATTCTGGTGCTTAGCCTGCTGCTGGCTATCGGATTGCAGTCGCTGGTGCTGGTGATCGCGGGCCTGTTCATCGCCAATGCCTTTTTGGGCGTAGTCATGCCCACGGCCATGGTCATGTCGCTGGACCCCCACCCCGAGATCGCAGGTCTTGCCTCATCCTTAGGCGGCACGATCCAGATGCTGACGGGGGCGTTGATGATCGTATTATGTGGCCCGCTTTTCGCGCATGGGACGCTTGGCATGGTCTTGTCGATTGCGATTTGCGGTCTGCTGGCCTGGGCCGCTGCCTTTGTCGCTTTGCCGCGTTTGCGGCTCGCACTGCGCGGCTAACCGCTTTTTAAACAACAGCTGCGGGGCCGGACCGATAAAAGGGCGGCCCCGCAAGCACGTGCCTAGATATTGATCTGCTGACCCAGCTCAATCGCCCGGTGCGAGGGCAGGCGATAAAAGTTGGTTGCCTCGGATGCCGAGCGATACAGCCCCACATAAAGCCGCGCTGCCCATTTTGGCATCAGATTGGCGCGCCCGACCCGCAAAGACCTGCGGTTCAGGAAATAGCTTGTATTCATCACGTCAAATTTCAGATTATAGCGCTTGGCATGGGCCAATGCCTTGGGAACATTGGGTTGTTCCATATAGCCAAACCGGCAGATCACCTTCCAGAAGCGCGGCCCCAATTCGGTGACGATCAAGCGATCCTCGGGCTCGACCCGGGGGGTATGGGCCACCTCGACCTTGACGATGAAATTGCGCTCGTGAAGGACGCGGTTGTGTTTAAGGTTATGCATCAAGGCACTGGGGGCGATATTGGGATCGGCCGTCAGAAAGACCGCCGTTCCGGGCACCACGGTCGGGGGGGACTTTGCCAATTTGTTCACAAGAAACTGCATCCCGATCGCCTCGGCGGTCAATTTGAGCTGCAACAGCGCGGTGCCGCGCACCCAGATCAGCATCAAGCCGATAACCACCCCGGCAAAGAGCAGCGGAATATAGCCGCCATCGACCACTTTCATCAGATTGGCATAAAGGAAAATCACCTCGATCGAGAGGATGGGCAGGACAATGGCCAAGACCAAGATCCAGCTCCACCCCCAAGCATAGCGAAACACGATGATCGCCAGGATCGAGGTGATCACCATATCCCCCGTCACCGCGATCCCATAGGCGCTGGCCAGATTGGCCGAGCTGCCAAAGGCAAGCACCAAGGCCACGACCCCGACCATCAGGATCGAATTGACCCGCGGCATATAGATCTGTCCCAGTTGCTTGTCCGAAGTGTGCTGGATCTCTAGTCGTGGGGTCAGCCCCAGCTGAACTGCCTGCTGCGCGACTGAAAACGCCCCCGAAATCACCGCCTGGCTGGCAATCACCGTCGCCATCGTCGCCAAAAGCACCAAGGGCAGGCGGAACCAATCGGGCGCCATCAGAAAAAATGGATTGGCGACATTCTCGGGATGGGCAAGGATCATCGCCCCCTGCCCCAGATAGCTTAGCGTCAAGGCAGGCAAAACCAACCCCGCCCAAGCAATCCGCACGGGCTTGCGTCCGAAATGCCCCATATCGGCATAAAGGGCCTCGGCCCCGGTGACGGCCAGAAAGACCGAGCCAAGGACGGGCAAGGACCCAAAGCCGTTATGGATCAGGAAATTCCCGGCATTCAGCGGATTAAGCGCGCGCAAGATGCGCGAATCGTCCAGAATATGGGACGCGCCCAGTACGGCCATTGTCAGAAACCACACCAACATGATCGGTCCAAACAGACGCGCGACAGCCTCGGTCCCTGATCGTTGTACGGCGAATAAGACCATGACGATGGCGCAGGTCAGCGGCACCACCCAAGGGGTGAAAGCCGGGGTGATCAGCTCTAGCCCCTCGACCGCAGAGAGGACCGAAATCGCAGGCGTGATCATCGAATCGCCAAAAAACAACGACACGCCAATGATGCCCAAAAGGTAGATCGGCCATGACCGCCGCCCCAGCGCGCCCTGAACCTTGGCCACCAGTGACAGCGTCCCCCCCTCGCCACGGTTGTCGGCACGCATGATCAAAATGACATATTTCAGCGACACGATCAGCATCACCGTCCAAAACAGCAACGAGACGATGCCGATTACCGCATCCTCGGGCAGCCCCTCTTGGCGGGCGTGAACCAAAGATTCGCGCAATGCATATAGCGGAGAGGTGCCGATATCGCCGTAAACCACGCCAAGGCAGGCCAAGACCAACCCCGCCGACAGCTTTTGCTGGGCATGAGCATGGGGTTCTGGCTCGATCTGTGCGGGGTCAGGCAAGGCCTTAAGCAATTGTTCTGATGTGGATTGCGCAGTTTTGCCGGAAGCCGGGCCTTGCGCGCCCTTGTCCGGATCCTGCGCGCTGCCCACAAGTGTCTCGTCTGCGGCCATGCTCAAGCACCAACTTTCCATCGGCCCGAACGCCGGGCGAATGCCGCGCAAGCAATCACGGCTCTTTGAAAACGGCAAGCGGGCTTGAAGGGTTCCGGCGGCTAGGCGCCAAGAAGGCGTTCGTAGAGATGGATCAAAAAGGGCTCGGCTTCGGCAAAAGGATCACGCTGAGGACCAAGCACCGCACGGATCTGGCTTTCGAAATCCGCGTAATGCTGGGTCAAAGCCCAGATCGAGATGATCAGATGATAGGGGTCGACACGGGCAAGGCGCCCTTGATCCATCCACCCCGCAATGATCACGGCCTTTTCCTCGACCAAGCCGCGCAGACCGCCCACAAGGATCGGCTCTAACCGGGGGGCGCCTTGCAAAATCTCATTGGCAAACAGGCGGCTTTCTTGCGGAAAGTCGCGCGACAGACCCAGCTTTCGCTGCATGTAAGCCAGGATCTGTGCCTTGGGTTCGCCCTCGGGGTCGATGACCCGCAGCGGTGTCAACCACAGATCCAGCAAGGTCTCGAGTAAATTGCGATAAATCGCCTCTTTCGAGGCGAAGTAATAAAGCACATTGGGCTTGGACAGCTGCGCCGCCTCGGCAATGCGGTCGATCGTGGTTCCAGCGAAACCCGAGGCCGCAAATTCCTGCAAAGCAGCGTCAAGAATGCGCTGACGGTTTTTCTGCTGAATGCGGCTGGGTGCCTTTGGGCGATCATTCATGCCAAATTCCGATGCAATCTCAGTCTGATGGCTCAATCTAATGGGTGATACCCACAGGAAAGCTTGACTGACTCTATGCCCGTGCTAGCCTGATCCTGACCAAATGGTCAATATTCACATGGTCCGCCCCAGGAAAGCTTTGATGGCCCCCTGCCCGATTCGCCCCCTGACACATGCCGTGCCCCCTAGTTCGGGGAGGCCGGGCTGCGCCACCGCGCGGCGATCAGGCAAGACAAATTGGGCCGGAAATCGGGATAAGTCCATAACTCTGGGCCAGCTGCTGCGACGGACCTTTAGAATAGATCCCAAGGCCCGGCCACCGCGCCGGTCATCATAACAGACCCATTCAACCGGCCGTTCGCAAGAAAACGGCGGCAAGACAGGAAGGACCAGATCATGACCAGCGACAGCGGGGTGGCTTCGGCCAAGCTAGCGGCAGGACAGGCAGCCTCAGAGGGGCCAGCCTCGAACATGCGCACCGATGGCGCGCGACTTTGGGACAGCCTGATGGATATGGCCAAGATCGGTCCCGGCATTGCTGGCGGAAACAACCGCCAGACCCTGACCGATGCTGATGGCGAGGGTCGCGCCCTCTTTCAACGCTGGTGCGAAGCTGCGGGCATGAGCATGAGCGTTGACCAGATGGGCAATATGTTCATGCGCCATGAGGGCGTCGAGCCGGATCTGGACCCGGTCTATATCGGCAGCCACCTGGATACCCAGCCCACCGGCGGAAAATATGATGGCGTGCTGGGGGTTCTTGCGGGGCTGGAGGTGATCCGCACGATCAAGGATCTGGGGTTGAAAACCCGCCGCCCGATCATCGTGACCAACTGGACCAACGAAGAGGGCACTCGTTTTGCCCCGGCCATGATGGCCTCGGCGGTTTTTGCGGGCATTCTTGGTTTGGAAGAGGCTTATGACAAGCGCGATGCCAAGGGGCTTC
>NZ_DALZMB010000086.1:0-2259 GCF_032007265.1 Paracoccus sp. (in: a-proteobacteria)
TAATAGCGGGTGATCCCGCTACCGAGGCCGGTGTTCCGGCGGGTGATGGTGACGTTTGCTCCGACGTTTTCATCCCAGAGCAGGGTGGCTGTCAGCGGGCTGTTGCTGTCGCTGCCATAGATCAGCAACCTGCGTGCATCGCGGCTGTTGACCTGGAGCGCAGTCACGGCGATTTCGCCGGTCGCGGGGTTGGCGCTGACGACTTCTGGAGCCGGGATGGATTCAACTGGCCCCCTCGGCTCAATCATGGCCGACTGGATCCAGGCTGATGCGCCATAACTACCCCGCGCCCTGACGCGGACGGCGTAGCGGACTGGGGAACCGCCAATCGATGGCCATGGCAGAAAGGCGTAGTAAAGACCGGCCTCATCGGCAGCATCAGCGGCAACCTGCCCACCGGCATTCCACCGGTTCAGCTTCCAGGACACTGGGCCATCCCCGTCACCAGTCTGGACCTCGCGATAGGTCGCCCATTCCCAGTCATAGCCATAGGCCGAAGCCGAGGGTGATGCCGCCCAATAGGCCAAGATGGCTGGGACCGTAGTATCGCCTGAGACCTGAGCGGCCAGACTGCCGGTGACAATCGACACCGACGGCGGCGGCAGAACCTTTTGCGCGCCGCCGTCGAAATTGCCCGGCGTCACGTCCTGTTCCTCGGCGGCCGCATCCCATGCAGTGATGGCATCAGAGGTTTCCGACAGAACGATCGGCAGGCGCAGGGTGATCGATTCATCATCGTTCATCCCCGCCGCTGGCGCGATGCTCTGGACCTCATATTTCTGGTTCCAGGCCTCATAGGGCGCGGGCAGATTGAGGCGACAAATCGAGCCTGCGACCAGATCAAAGCCATCGGGAAAGATTTCCCCCGAAACCTGCCGTTGCATCCGCGAGCGCAGCACCGCGATCTTGGCGAGGCGCTGCGCCTGACGGTGATCGGTGACAAAGTCGAGATCCAGCATCAGTCGCTTCGCTGCACCGCCATCCTCAGCCTGCGCCCCCCCGACCACATAAGCCGGGGTTTCGGCACTTTCATAGGCGCGATCCGGGGCCGGAAAACGCGCAACGGCTTCCGTGTAGAGATCATCAGAGGACCGCCAGCGCACCAGATCGAGGGGCTGGCCATCCGTGAAATCCGTGATCGTTTTGACGCTGAGGCGTGTCGCGCATGGCACCATAGCCAGCTTTCCGCCGATCCGGGTCAGGCGCGACGCCCCGGCATCGAGCAGCGGCTGGATCTGGTCTTCCAGCTCGGCCCCGTCACCAAAGACCAAGATGCCATCGCAGCGATAGCGGGGCTGATAGCCACCCTCTTTGATTGCCACCGCCTGATCGGCCACATCGGCCGCCCAGCTAAAGGTATCGAGGCGCAGATAGGCGTTGGCATAGCGCCGGACCGGGTTATTGCGCAGCGCATCCAGAACGATCAGGCCCTGATTGCGGCTGTGCTTTTCCAACCCGTCGCGCGGATCGATGACCAGTGACCAGTTGCCGTCAACATTCAGCTCGGGCGGGCTGGTCGGCCAGCGTTCCTGCCGATCGTCATCATCACCACAATTGAGCCGCGCCCACAGGACCGTGCGCCCGCGCCAGGCATCGGAGGCGATGAAATAGCCCCCCGTCTCGGCCACGATCTGCGCCGGACAGGTCGTCTGCTCGCCGCGGCCTATCCAGTATTTGGTATGGCCTGAAAACGGCGCATTGGTCGCGGTCGCGCCGCCCGCCGTCGAGAAATCAAATTCATCGCCGGTCTTGTTGACCTTGCGCTTGTCGAACAGAACTGTGAACGGCCCGGCGCTCGGGCGGCTGTTCAGCAGATAGCAGACGTAGAGAATACGCCCGCGCACCACCCAGCCAACCGGCGTGCCCGGCGCCCAAGTCTTGCCATAGACAAAGCGGTATGCCGGGAGCGAGGTCGGCCTGGTCAGCTCTTGTCGCACCGCCTCACTCTTGGGCTTTTTGCCCAACAGAGCCTGCGCGATCATGCTCAGGCCAATCGAAGCCGCCATAGCCACGACGCCGGAGACGATGGCAAAGGCAGCGGTTCCGGCGGCCCCCGCACCAAAAATGGCTGTGGCCACCCACCCCCCGAGCGGCGCGGCCTCGGTGCGATCCGGCATGGCTACAAAGCCGATCAGCGCGGTCGAGATCAAAAGCAATTTACGCAAAGCACCAGCCCTTATGGGCGGATCGCAACAAGGCGAAACCGCGCAGTGATTTCCCGGCCCACAAGCCCGGCTCGATACAGATCAGGAGAGAGGC
>NZ_DALZMB010000086.1:2359-15585 GCF_032007265.1 Paracoccus sp. (in: a-proteobacteria)
GACATGGACCGATAAGAGGGCCCGGTCGAGAACCGCACCGTCAGAGCGTAGACGATGACGGTTTGGCCGTTCTCATCGACCACCTCTGTCCGCAACGCCATACCGTCGCAGGTGCCGCTGATGATATCGACGGCCCCGATCAGATCAGATCCGCCGCGCGAGGCTGTGGCGCCGAGATACACCGACCCGACCCGGCCCCGGATTGGAGTATCGGCATAGGCGGCCAGCTCGGGGATATCGACCGCCAAGGTCATGGTGAATTCCTCAGGGATACCAGACGCGGCCTCTTCGGGCATATCGATCGCGCCGAACTTGCCGACGCCAATGAACGTCTCCCCGTTCCAAAGGATATTCCCCTGATTGCTATGCGCCCGCAGACGGGCGCCGGGCCAATCGAGATCGACCAAGACGACGGGATAAAAAAACGGCCCCGACAGGGCCGCAATCAATGGGGCAGGTGTGTTGCGGATCAGGTCCATATTCCGGCCCTTTCTGTAAATCCGCCGACCTCATCGGCAAAAACCTCGCGGAAATTCCACTGATAGGTCCAATCGGCGCCGACCGTCTGGATTGAACGCGGCAGAGCGCCGTCGACCCGGAAAACTGCCTCATCCTGCCCGGCCATGTTTACGCGGCCGCCAGAAATGGCGGGCTGGCGGTCAATCTTGAGTGTCACCACCCCTGCCGCGTTGGTGGTGGCGGGCCGCAGCACGCGGACAACCTCGGAAACCGCCGCATCGGCAATGTGATAGATCCGCACGTGATCGCCAGGCCGTGCGACCAGTGTATTCGGTGGCAGGCCGGTCACAGGCATGAACCAGGCAAGGCCGGTTGCGGTGACAGCACCCGCGATCGCAATGGTGCCGGTAAACCACGACAGCGGGTTTGGCCCACTGCCTGCCTGCCACGCCAGTGGGTTGCTTCCCGTTCGCCACAGGAGAGGATGGGAATTCAGCCCCGCCCCCTGCCGCTGGATCTCGTCAAGGTGCCAGTTGATCGGCGACGATTTGAGCCGGACGGCGTGAATGCCGCCGTCCAGCAGTTGCTTGAGCATCTCGCAATAGCCCGCACCCATGCGACCATTGGCCAAAGCGGACACTTGCAGCGAGGCGATACGGCGCTTGCGCTGCGACCCTTGGATCTGCTCGCGCCCGGTCAGCATCGAGCGGATGCGCGCAACCGGCGCATCCTCGGTCCATTCAGCCGCGACCACCCCAACTGGGGGCCATGGAAAGACATTGATCGGCATGGCCCTACCTGAACATGGATTTTGACTTGCGGTTTGCCTGCATGGTCTGCTGGACGGCGCCGCGCTGGATGCTGGGTGCGGCTGCCCCAATCCGGCTATCGATCACCTCAAGAATGATGCCGGGATCATGGGACGCCCGGACGATCATGGTGCCGCCACCACCGCCGCCCGCCGTCTGACCTTTAGTGTGATCATAGACCGTCTCATCTGGGTGCAAGATCCCCAAGAAGCCACCCTTGCCATCGAGACCGCCGGAGCGCGCGCCGGGGCCGGTATGGCCGCCTCCGTCGAAAGAAAGCAGACTGCCGACACTCTGCATCAGACCTGATCCCCATGAGGTTTGTCCAAGCAGGCCCATGGCCGCTTTGGTAAACTGCACCTTGGCAATCTCAGCGATCAGGTTCGCGATAGCTTCTTTCGCGCTGTCAGCCCCTTCGAGAATGCTGCCAAAGAGATCCTTGAACGCATCTTCACCTCTTTCGGTCGCGGTGCGCAGGTTCTCCAGCTTTTCCTCGGCATCGACATGCGCTTGGGCCAGCTCGGAGATCCTGGCCTTAACTTCGGGCGTGATTTCAATTCCCGCCTTTTGCGCGGCATTGAGGAGGCCTTGCTCTTCCTCGACCTTGGCCAGCGCCCGTTCCCAATCGCCGCCGGCGGCGGTGACTTTGGCGAGGGCGTCAGCCTGGGCGAGAAAGGCGTCTGTTTCGCGTTGGTATTTTTCAACATCATCGCCCCACTTTTCTCCGGGCGATGCCCGCCCGCGTCCGCCTCTCGCCTTGCCGCCTTTCCTTCCGGAACCTCCCGCCTTTTTAGAGGCAGCTCGTTCGCCTTTTCGGACGGCATCCAGACGCGCCTCATACGCATCCTGAGCAGCCCACTGTCTTTCCATTTCAGACAACTGGGCATCGATCATAGCAGAGGACATATAGCCATCAGCCGTGTTGGCTTGGTTGATAAAGCCCTGACGCTCTTCGGCGCGGCGGCGCGCTTTTTCAGCTGAGATTGCTGTACCCCCGGCATCCAGAACCGCATTTGCAGCACTGAATCCGGCGCGCTGAACCATGCCACCACCGATTGACGAGATGAGCGATGCCGCCCCGGCCAGCTCAGCATTGACCGCTGCCATAGCGGCCTGCCAATCCCAAGTCTGCATGGTCGCATCAAAAGAAGCGTCTGCCGCATCCCACAGCTTTTGCTTCATCTCATCGGTGATGTTCATCGAATCGATCAGCAGATACTGCTTTTCGCGTTCGGCCTGCGCCTGATATTCGGTGACCTCCCGCGATTCCTTGCCGTATTCAAGCGTCAGCGCCTTGATCTCGGCCTCATGCGCATAGGTTGCCAGCATCTCTTCGGCCTTGGCCGCGTCAGCTGCCCGGATATCGGCACGCTGTTTTTCGCCCTCCAGAAGAGCGCGCTGCAGAGGGATCATCTGCTCATCGATAGTCGCCAATGTCGCGCTATCGGCCCCTGCTTCCCGAGCGGCTTTCAATTGGGTGTCAAACGCCTCAAGCTTTTCGCGCAACCCAATCAGATAAGCGTCGAGGCCACCTTCCGGCACAGGCTTCCCAAGATAGGCATAGATGTCGCGCATGGTGTTGCCGAACCTCTCGGCAATCGCCAGCTTTTCACGATCAAGTCTACCAAAGCCCCAAAGCGATTCACCCCAGCTGTCTGATTTGAAACCGAGCTTCCCGGCTGCCCGGGCAAGGTTGGCGCTTTCGATCCGCCCCGCGCCATCGATCCCGCGCTCGCCATAAGCGTCAAAGCCGAAATCGCTATAGGCCTTGCCAATGATACCCGCGACGGTGGTGCGCGTGCGCTGCGCCTCCATCACCATGATCTTGCGGGCAATCGCAGCCCCCCGCTGCGCCTCTTCGCCATAAAGCTTTTCAGCTTGGCCCGTGTAAAGCAGTGACACGCCGAAAGCGTCATTATAGCCGGACATACTTTCTTTAAGCGTTTTAAAGGCGTCCTCGGTTTTTTTTGCCTCATCCTTGGCCGGCATGAGCCATTGGACAGCCGCCGCGCCAAAGCCGATCACGCCAATGGTTGCCAGCGAGATCGGATTGAGCATGCCGACAAAGGCCCCGCCCAATGCCCGCAGCGCGCCGACCCCACCGCCCATTTGCGTAAGTACCTGGCTGATCTGAGTGCCCTGCTGCAAAGCCAGCTGCAACGGATTCTGTCCAGCCGCCAGCATCACCCCGATGTCATTGAACTGCGACACAAGGTTGGCATTGGCACCTGCTGCTGATCGCATACCGCGAGCAGCATCATCAGCTGTTTTTTTCAGGCCAGCCACATCAGCCTTGGCCTTACCTACACCGGTCGAAAAGCCCGATGCATCAAGGCTGAGGCGCGCCTTTAGCTCGCCAACATTGCTCGCCATTTAGGATCCATTCTCTTTTGCGCCCCAAGCCTGCGCCAAGAGGCGCAGAGCCGTTTCCTGCTGGGCGGCAGTCTGAGCCTCGCCACCCTGCCCCACGGTCCTGTTTGCGCCAAAATACTCATCATATTTGCGCAGCTTGCCGACGAAGGCCGCGCCGGTCAGCGCCGCCGTTGTCCAGGCGCTGCGGTTGCGCATTGCAACATCGAGGCGCAGGCGATCCCGGACCGCCTGCATCTGAAGCGCAAAAAGGCGCGGGGTCAGCGACCAGAACGCATCCGGAGCGAAGCCCGCAGCAACATGCTCTCGGAAGAGCGAAGAGAGCTCTATTTCGCCCGCCGTTTGCGCGGGCGCCGCCGGTTTCCCGGTTTCGCCTCCGAGGTGGGCAGATCACCATCTTGCGGTACCGCCGCCTGAACCGCTCCGACCAGAGCCGATGCATTGCTGTCAAGGATCTGGCCGGCCAATTCCAGCGTGACCTCGGGGTTATGCCCCTTCAGCCCACCATAGATCAGCGCGCGCATATCGCGTGCGCCGACCAAGCCCTTCTGGATGCCCCCGTTCTGCAGCAAGGTCAGCATGGCGAAGCCATTCTTGCCGGTCACTTCCTCAAAGGTGCACAGCGCTGACATGTCGATGGCCAGGGCATATTCCTTGCCCGCGTGCTGCAGGTTCATATTCCCGCGAATATTCATGGCAGTTCCTTATGCTTACGGGACGGCGACGATGACCGGCTTGCCTGAGGGCTTGATCGTCACCGAGGCGCTGAGCTTGCCCTCGGGCGAGATCTCACCAGGAGCGAATGCGGTGACAATACCCTTGAACTGAAGGGCGACCGTGCCACTTGGAAACGTCAGCTGGAAATAGCCCGAACCCGCCTCAAAGGCCGCCAAGAGCGGATCTGCGGCATCCGGCACCCAGTTCACATCAAAGGTGCAATCCGAGCCCGTTTTAAGGCCGGCGATGAATTCCGCATAAGCATCCGGGCTTTCGAGATGCGTTGCATCGACGGTATTGCGGGTCCAGCCCGCCGGGGTGACGCGCGTGACTTCTGCCGCTCCAGCATAGGGGCCACCCGCAACAGTCCCGATGCCAAATTTGGCGCCAAGCCCGATCTGTGCCTTGGTCTCCGGCATATTCTGCCCTCCAATCTAAAAAAATAGGAACCGCGCGAGATCCGCGCGGCAAATTATCAGGGGGTCTCGGGCAGCGCGGCCGGCGGGCGCAGGCTGGTGATCTCGAAGCCCATGACCAAGGTGCCGATGTTTTTGGCACCATCCGCATTGCTGACGATCGAGGTCTCGCGCAGAAAGCAAAACTGGTTGGTTTGGCGCAAAGCACCGGTCACCAGCGCCTCAACAAAGGCACTATCCTCATCAAGGATATCCTCGACATCATCACCGCCAGCGCGACGGATCGCGATCTGCATCAAGGTCTTGCGCTCGGAGGTGGTGAAGCTTTCCATTCGAAACCCTTCTTGCGGGGTCAACACCCCGAGCACCGGCAGGCTGTCCACATCGACCGAGCCCGACCACACCTTGGGGGCGGTAAAAGCGGAAAACCGGGCATTCCCAGTCAGGGCTGCCATGGCCTGTGCCCGATAATCGGAACGGTAATGCGCCATCAGATCATCCCTCGACCAGCTGGAGTTCGCAGACAACGAAAGCATCGCGGGCGGGCGATCCGGTCGGATGAACGTTCATGATTTTGAAAGCGCGCCCGCCGGGAACGCTGATGCGGTCACCGCGCCGGACTTCAGGTGCCAGATCACGCGACACGCGCCAGCTCGGGGCTGTGATCAGCACCTCATGCCCATCCGCCCCCTCGACCTCGATCGGAGCCTCGCGAAAGATCGACTGGATATCGCGCGAGACACCGGACTGGGGCTGATAAGCAACGAGGTCTCCGACCACATCCGCAAGAATGCCCGCCACCCCGTCAAAGATGCTGGTCATCAGCGAATGACGCCATCCAGCAATACAACCCCGGTGCCTGAAGGGTTGGCAGCAGGAAGAACTGTTGCGCCCACCAAAAGATTGTCGACAGCGGTGGTGGTCAGCGCATTGGTGTCAGCATCCCAATAGACTTTTTCCCCAGCGGTCCAGACTTCGGCCACCGCCTTGTCCAGCTCGAAAACACCGCGCCGCACCAGCACGACATCTTCGCCGGCCGCCGCATCGCCCTGGGCCACGCCAAAGATGGCGCCGACCAGCACACCGGCACCGCCGGTCACAGCCGTCGCAACGGTCACAGTGAGATTGTCACCGGCTTGAATGTAATTCTTCATCTCGCATCCTTTCGAGAGAGGGTTCAAAACGACGAAGGGCGGCCCGATGCCGCCCTTTCGTCAGGTCCTGTGCGTTTTGCTCACGCCCCCGGCGTGCGATAAATCCCTTTGTGCTCGACCGCCGCCGCCCCGAAGATGTGGCGGGCGTTCATGACCACCGCATCGGGGTTCATGCCCTCGATCGTCTGGACGGTGGGAGCGTTATATCCCTCGAGATAGGCATGCGCGATCGGAGGCAGATCGCTCGAGACCAGATACCATGCCGTATCCGAGCCGCCGGCGGCCGCGCCGAGGTTGGGCACAACGCTCGGCTGCAGGCTCGATTTGAACGGGTTGACCTTGCCATCCTCCGCCGGGGTCGTGGACTGAGCGAACTGCAGGGCCACCAGTTCCAGAGCGGGCGGGACAATCAGGCGGTCCGGCTCGATCTGCAGGAAGTCGTCGCTGTCCTTCGACCCAAAGGCACGTTGTTCCCACATCGCCTTGCGCGCAGCAGCAACGGTTTGCGCCGAAATCGCGCCCGCTGTCCCGAGGTTGCCATGATCGGCGTGGAACAAAGCTTTGCCATCGGATTTGAGCCGTGCATTCTTGCGGATCAGATCCCAGACCATCGAGTTTTCCATAGTCCGAGCAGCCATCGCGAATTCGGTCGGAATGCGCTGGAAAGCTCCCATGTCATCATTGACCACGGCCTCAAAGGTCAGCTTGATCGTGCGACCACGACGCTCGACCTTCAGGCCTTCAGCCTCATCAGCCAGAGTGGCCGATTCATATTCGCCGTTTTCCTTCACCTTCTTCAGGGCAAAGTCACCGCCGAAACGAACCGAGTGCAGCTCCCGGAAATCAGTCGCGGTCAGGGCCGTGCCGGTCACCAGCTGCCAGGTCGCCGCGCGGCGGGCATAGGCCGCCTGCAGGCTGCGGTTCATCACCTCGGTGGTGATATGGGCAAAATCGCTGACACCGTAGGCACCGCCCATCATCGTGGTGGCACGCATGCCGCGACGGATCGCATCCGTGTCGTCGTAACCGCGCGACCGGCCCGAGAGCTCCATGGCGAGATGGCGCAAACGCATGCCGCGAAACTGCTGCGCAGGCCCTTCGGTCTGGCCCATCATCGCCCCGATCATGCCCTCGCTGCGGGTCTCCCCCTCATCGCGGATCATCGTGCTGCGCGGTGACGCGCTGCGGCCCGCAGGTTCCGCCGCAGCCATCATCGTCATGAGGCGCTGGCTGGCATCGCTGGCCGAAGTGCCGGCGTCGATCAGGGCATCGACATCGGCCTGCATCAAGCGGCCCGATGCAACAAACGGTCCCGCCATGGCGCGGATATCGCGGGCGCGAGCGCGATCAGCCTCGACAGCTGCGGCGACCTGTTGCCCTTGCATGACGGCCAGATCAGGCGCCGCGACCGGGGCCGGAGTGACCGCAGGATCCGGGCTCGGAGCGGTATTCGTATTCTGATTGGCCATTCCGGCCTCCTTTCGGGTGACACCGCGGTAAGCGGCAGGTTCGCGGCCCGGAACTGCTGCCCGGTCCGAATTCTTGGGCCCGGCCAACCGCATCCGCAGCTGATCACGGGCACTCATGTAATTGGCCTGCACGGCGGCAAGCTCAGACGGGGCAGCAACCGCCTGCCCCTCAGAGACCACGGCATCGGCAAACCCTTCGACAATCGCTGCCTCCGGGCCAAACCAGCTGCCCTGGCCTCCATTGGCCTTCATGATGGCGCGGCACTCTGCGGCGCTCTTGCCCGAGGCTGCCGCATAGACCGCCGCATAGGTATCGGCGATCAGAGCGAGCTGATCGGCTTGGCGGCGCGCATCATCCTCATTCCCCCAGATCGCCCCCGAGGGGTCATGGATCATCAGATGCGAGCCAGCCGACATAAGCCGCTCATCTCCCGCCATAAAGATCAGCGAGGCAGCCGATGCGGCGATACCCTCGACGATGATCCGACAGCCTCCCGGATGACTCGCCAACATGGCCCGGATCTGCTCGCCCGCGTTCACGTGTCCCCCATTCGAATTGAGGCGGACAGTCACACGGCCCTCGCCCAGTTCGACCAGGGCGCTGCGCACCATCGTCGGGCTAAAGACGATATCCTCTTCCCACATCCAGCCGAGCCAGCTGTCATCGATGACATCGCCGCTCAGGATCAGTTCGCCATTGGCGATCAGATCACGTCCCGTTTTCATCTGTCTCTTCCTTTTCATCTACATGCGGGCCGGTAACTGGTGGCCGGGGCGCGGTTGTGATGGCAGAGCTTTGGTCGAGAGGCGGCAGGCCAGCAGCCTGATCGGCCACCATGTCCTGCTTGCGCTCCTCGCGGATCCTCTCAGGGTCGCGGCCCAGCTCTCGCTGAACGCCCTGACGACTGTTCAAACCCGCCTCCACCTCTTCGATCATCGAGGGGATTTCCCGCGTCGGATCGACCATGATCCGGCGCGGCGGGGTCCAGTCGAGCCGGAAATCCAAATCACGGTTCAGGCGCAACATGCGGATGCCGTCGCGCAGCCAGCGCTCGATCCCAACGCCCATCTGGGCGATGATCAGTCCGCGCTGCCACATTCGGACAAGCCGATCCATCTCGCTGCGACCCATCCGCGCCGAGGAGAAGTTGACCTGCCGCAAGTTGCCGGTCAGTGCCTCATGGGTGATGCCGACCCCGACTGCGATTGTGCGCAACGCGACGGTCATGAACTCGTCATAGCCCTCCACCGTGGGAGGCTGCACCACCACCGGCTCCGCGCCTTCGGGCAGTTCGACGACGGCGCCAGGTGCCAACTCTTCGAGCCCTGCACCGGCTTTGGTCGGGCGGGTTGCCCCGGTGGTATATTTGAGCACGATCGCCATCAGCGAGGACATGCGTTGCTTGAGGATCTGGGATTCCTGATAATCCGAGATCTCGCCCAAGGTCATCATCACCGGCGCAAGCCAGGGCACCCCCCGCAACTGCCCTGGTCGGTCGAAGCGACGGATATGGATGATATCCGACCAATGCACCCGCGTGGATTGAAGCGCCTTGCGGTGACGCACCGCCCCCGGATGCTCATTGTAAAGATGATAAGCCTCGATCGCGCCGGTCGGCCCGTATTCGATGCCTTCGACCACAAGATTGTCGCCCCAGGACTGGATCGTGGTGTCGAGACAATCGACCTCCACCAGCTCGATCTGGAACGGCAAAGCCAAATGTCGGTCATATTGCGTGTTGCGCAAGCGCCGACGCAGCAAGACCTCGCCATCAGAAAAGACCGAGGTCATGCAGATCTGCTGCATTTCGAAGAGATCATATTCCCCGAGCGTATCCAGATCATTGCTCAGCAGATGGCGCCGGATCAGATCCTCCACCTTGCCCTTCGTATCGGCATCATCGCTGCGCACCGAAGGCGCGACCCCCTCGCCCACCACGTTGGCCACGACCACATCTTTGGCCCGCGCTGCATAAGCGCGGTTGCGGATCATGTCGCGGCTGAGCTGGCGCAGCCGGGCGCGCGAGCCATAGGCAGAGGCATCAGCCGCGCTGGCCGGGGCCTTCCAGCCATAGGCCCGTCGCCCCCGCGTGGCCGCATCATAGTTCATCACCTCATGCGTTTGGACGCGCGCCAGGCTGCGGCGCAATCCGGCTTCCGGGTTAAAGAAACCGACGACGCGATCGATCACATTCATCAGAGCCCCCGACTTGCACGGGGATAGCTGATGCGGAAGGCTGACCTTTGACCGCCGGCCAGTTCGCTTTCGATCATGTTCAACGTCTCGCGCATGTCTGCGAGCGAGCGGAACTCGACCTTTTCGCCGTTCAGCTCGATTTTCGACGCACCTTTCGCGATCGCCGCCCGCAGCCGGTCGGCGTCAGCCTGTGTATAGGGCATGGGCTTATCGCCTCCTGAGGAAGTTGATCTGGCGCGGACGCGCCGGTTCAAGCGGCTCGCTCGCCCCCTCTGCCTGATTGGGCAGAGCAAGCTGAACCGCATTGGAATTGAGAAGCCCCGCCACACACCACTCGGGCGGCGCTTCCCAGTTCACGCGATTGAGGCCGAGATGCTCGGAAAGCGCGAGCCCCTGCACCGAATGGTCAAGGCTTTCGTTGCGCAGCAGCCCCTTCTTGAGCTCCCAGCCCTTTTCACCGCGCTTTTCTGCGAGGTGCTCGGCAAGATGCTCGCTCTCCATCCAAGCCGGGACCTGCTGGGCATTGATCGGGGTATCGGAGCGGCCAAGCGCGGCCACCACCGAATCCTTCAAGCGATCGACTGCCATATTCAGCAGCTTGATTCCCCGGCCCTTGCCGCCACCCGAAGCCCGCTCGGGGGCTTCATGCCAGACGCGATCGCGCTGGTTGAAGCCGCCGCGACCGATCGAGAGGTAAAAGCGCCCGCCTCTGCCCTCGCGGGCCTGCTTGCGCCAGAACTTCTCGGCATTGTCCGACCAGCCCGCAGGGCCGTTGAAGTCGATCACCACAGCAACAGGCCGAAGCCCCCAGTTTTGGTCATGAACCGGGAAAACGCGATCCGCCAACTCGGCGATCACGCCTGCATCCTCGGCATAGCGGCCGGGATCGACGGCGCGATATTTGCCGTCATCGCCTTTGGCCCGCGGAGCATCATCCGGCGGCTGGTGGATGGCGAAACGATCGATTGCCACCCGCTGCCCCTCTGCACCCCAAGCCATGGCCATGACCTCAAAGCGGTTGCCCTGCACATCGACCATGACCGTGACAAAGCGGGTCCATTCCGGCGCGATTCCCCTGGCAATCTGCACCGGATGACGCCGCAGATCCTCGAGCGTAAGGGCTTCTTGATCATCTTCCTTGGCGCGGCGGTAAGGTACGCCAATTTCGGTATAGTGGACCCCAGCAAAATCGAGATCATCGCCATCAGTTTCCGCGCGGCGTCTGGCCGTCTCATAGCGCTCGACCAGCCCGGACCATGATGCGAAAGCCGCTGCCGCACCATTGAGCGCGTAGCTCGCAAATGGCGTATTGCGAATGGCAGAATCATCGATCCGAACAAGCTTGCGATGGCCAGTTGCCTCATCGATCTCTCGGCTTTCATGGAGCCAGCCACCGTGGCCTTGCGCCGCGCGCCGGTTCATCTCCGGCTTTTGACGGTGATGGATGACGCTGCCGCAATGTGGGCAGACCATATGCGCCTGATCACCCGCCTCGCCGGGGTCGAGATCGCGATTATAGTCAAGCCGCTCATAGGTCGGCTCAAAATACTCCATGCAATCGAGGCATTCCCAGAACCAGCGCCCGCGCGTGCCCTCATTATAGAGGTTAACAATCCCGCCGGTGGTGGCGGGCATCAGGTGCGGCTCAAGCGGGTTGGCCGCTCGTGCCTTGTCCTCATCGACCGGGAATGCCGGCGTGCTTTCGGCAAAGACGCATCCCCGGCTTAGAAACGTGCGGATCCGCTGCAAGGCCATCCCCCAAGGCGAGGCCTCGGGTGCATCCTTCGGCCCCAAGCGCTGCGGCATGTGATCATAATCGGTCAACAGAACCATGCGCTGCGACCGCGACGACAATTGGTTGGCCACGGGATACCCAATGCCAAGCCGCATCCCTTTGAAGCGCTTACGGCTGAACGTGCTGTCCTCGCGTGCCTTTCCCAGCCGTTCGATCAGAAGAGGGCTGTTCATGATAGCGGGATCAAGCTTTTCCTCGACCCAAGCATCCGCATCGGTTTTGGTCATGTGAATCAGCTGGACCGGCCCCGGTGCGCAAGTGATGGCATGGGCTGAAACTGACAGCAGCATCTGGCTTTTGCCGCTCTGCGAGGGGCCGACAAAAATCACACCTTTAAAGCGGCGCGACTGTGATACGTCCTGCGGCTCGATCGTATAGGGCGCGACATTGCGATCGTAAGCGCTCCACTTGCCAGCAATCGGGACGCGCAATGCCCGCTCAGCAGCATCCGTGACGGTGATCCGGCTCGGTGCATCGAGCAGGGGCAGTGCGTCTGCCACCAGCTCCTCAGGCGTGGTGAACGGGGGCAAAGGCGGGATCCGGCTAAGCTGGCCAATCCCGCGATCAATCATTTCCACCATCAGATTTCCATTTCCGCCTGCCGACCGGACAGAGCAATCACTGCTCCGCCGCGGCCAAGGCGATCTTCGATCAGGCGCCGCACCTCTTGGCGCATCTGATCGCAGCGCTCCTGCAGCTGCGCGACCTGGAGGGCGGAAAGGCCGAACTGCATCTCGGCAAAGTCCGGCAGCGTGTCCATCTCAGCCCCGAAGGTGACAAAGATGTCCTCGATCAGCGCCCGCATGCGATCAGAGCGAACCAGATCCCCACGCTGCTCCGCAACTCGGTTGCGGTGATATTCCGCCTCTGACCATTTGCGCAGATCATCTGCGGTCAGCTCGGCCTCGACCTCTGCCTGATCGTCATCGAGGTTTCGAAACGCCAGCGCTGCTTGCGAAGCCAGCTGGTCACCACGCAGCTTGGCGGCGCGTGCGCGATCATCACGATCCTGCCGCCAAGCCCAGCAATGGGAGAGGCGGAACTCATAAGCCACACCGTTCTGGCCTGTGGACATGACAGGCATGCCCTTATTGACCCAATCCGTGACCGCATTGACCGAAACGCTGAATGCGGCGGCCAGCTGCGCCCGGTTCAAGGGCGTGCCGTCATCCTCCACCCCGTCCGGCAGCGGATAGCGCGCGACATCGAGCATGCTCCCGTCAGACAGCGTGATGACTTCCGACATAACAACCTCATGAAGAACAACAGCAACCGCAACAGCAATAAGCCGTTGAAATTACTGAGACGAATTTAACGGGGTGCGAATTACCCCCGTGCGGCCCTTGGCCGGGAAGGACCCGCGAACCGCAGGCCGCAGACTGATCGCGGCCGGCCTGCCCGCTGCTGGGCGCGCTTAGCGATATCCGCTCAGCTTTGCGGCCCGCACCTCGATCTCGCGCCGAAGATGGTTGGGCAAACGAAGTGCGAAGGCATCTTCGGCCCCATCGTAAAAACCAAGCCGCGGCTGATATTGCGGAACGGCGCGCGTGAAACGCAGGATCTGATAGATTGTGCCATCGCTCTCACGCATCCACACCCCAGCGGGCAATCGGCTATCTGAGCGCGGCACGAAAAAGCCCACCTTGCGCCGCTTGCGCTTGCGCGATGCTGGCGTGGTATTTGTCCAGGCATCGCGCTGCGCCTTGAGGCCCGACATCACCTTGTTGCGCTCACCAGCATCCCAGTTGCCATATGCATTCAGCTTGGCAAAGGGCGCGGGCGTCACCGCCGTGATCGTGCCGTCATAGGCCAGCCGAGAGCGCAGAACAGTTTCGAGGCC
>NZ_DALZMB010000087.1:0-15493 GCF_032007265.1 Paracoccus sp. (in: a-proteobacteria)
CGTTCGGTAGAGCGGTGTTTAGGCCCAACAAAATAAACCCGCAAGATGAAAAAACCGACTTTCGCGAAGATTATCACTAAGACGCTGTTTTGTATTATGTTTTTAAAATGAAATCGGTGCAGTGACGTGCTGTCGGCCAGCAGACCAATACGATGATTATCGAATCTGACGACGAAATCATGACAGTTTAGTCGAATCGTGGCGATTCTGCCCCCCGATCGACCAACCCAAGACGACAACCCATGGGGCAAGACGGGCAATGCCAGGCGCTTATGCCCTGACCAATGCCCCCTGCCCTGCTTTGCGTCGCCGTTGGCACCTCACTGCAAGGGGTAAGCCTAACTTTGTCGTGCAGGATGCTGCACGCCCATCGGTCGCAGCTAATCGGTTTCGGGGTACGGGGTTTCAGGCGCCACACCCACTTATAAGGGATCGGTATGCCTGACACCGAAATGCCTGCCACCGAAGCGCGGCTTTGCGCTGCCCGCTGCTATCACATAGCGCTGACATGCCGCGATAGGTCGGCGGCGCATATAATGTGCAGGAGAAAAGCTGGCATTTGCCGAAAGGGATCGGCCAAAAGAAAACGCGCCCCAGAAGGGCGCGTTTCCAAACTGTATCTTGATAAAGCGGATTAGCGCTTCGAGAACTGGAACGAACGGCGAGCTTTGGCTTTACCGTATTTCTTACGTTCAACGACGCGCGAGTCGCGGGTCAGGAAGCCTGCTGCTTTCAGCGCGGGGCGCAGAGCCGGCTCGTGCAGTTGCAGCGCTTTCGAGATGCCGTGCTTGACCGCACCAGCTTGACCCGAAAGACCACCACCAGCAACGGTCGCGTAAACGTCGTACTGGCCGGTAACGCCAGCAACTTCGAACGGCTGGCGCAGGATCATCTGCAGAACCGGGCGTGCGAAATAGACGTTGATGTCTTTACCGTTGACGACAACTTTGCCGGTGCCCGGTTTGACCCAAACGCGAGCCACAGCGTCTTTACGCTTGCCGGTCGCATAGCTGCGGCCAAGCGAGTCGCGCTGTGCTTCGCGAGCAACGGCTTCGGTTGCAACTGCCGGAGCGGCGGCGACAGCCGTTTTCAATTCGTCGAGAGACTTGATATCTTCAGCCATTCTTACGCGCTCCGGGTATTCTTGGCGTTCATGGACTTAACGTCCAGCACTTCAGGCTGCTGAGCTTCATGCGGGTGCTCGGCACCGGCATAAACGCGCAGATTCGACATCTGCTGCTTGCCCAGGATATTGCGCGAGATCATGCGCTCGACCGCTTTGGTCACAACGCGCTCGGGGTGTGCGCCTTCGAGAACCTGACGTGCGGTGCGGTGCTTGATGCCGCCCGGGTGGCCGGTGTGCCAGTAGTATTTCTTCTGGTCACGCTTGTCGCCGGTCATCTGGATCTTGTCCGCATTGATGATGATGACGTTGTCACCCATATCCATGTGCGGCGTGAAGGTCGGCTTGTGCTTGCCGCGCAGGCGGCTGGCGACGATCGTAGCAAGGCGGCCCAGAACAACGCCCTCGGCGTCGACCAGGATCCACTTCTTCTCGATCTCCGCCGGTTTTGCGGTATAGGTTTTCATCTTGCTGCCCTTTGAGGGTATTGAATTCGAGATGACGGTATATCAACCGTCGCCACGATCCGGTCAAGTGTCGAAATTGCCAAATTTTCAAGCAATTTCATGCGCTTGCAAAATAGGTATTTATATACCTCATATTTATATGCATTTTTACCCGGAATCATGCGGTTTTTACCCTTCGCCGGGACGCGCTACAGGCTGGGACGCGGCACCGACGCATCAGGAGGAATCGCATAGGTCATTGAGCAGCGGGCAACCGGGGCCTCGACGCCTTCGCTGTGGATCAAGGTCTCGGCGACGGCCAGGCTGCGGCCCAGCTTCAGCAGACGGCAATCCGCCAAAAGATCCCTGCCCGCTTGGGGTTTGCGCATGAAATCGATCGTCGCATTGGTCGTGACCGCCAAAGCCACCGGCCCGATAAAGGACAGGATCCGCAGATAGATGCCAACATCGGCCAGAGCAAACATCGTTGGCCCCGAGACCGTGCCACCGGGGCGCAGATGGGTGTCTTGCACCTTCAGCCTCAGGGTCAGCACCTGAGCATCGACCTTGTCCACGATCAGATCATCCGCAACCTGCGGAAATTCCTGAGCCAGAAACTGGGTCAAGGCGGCGCGATCCATCACGATGGTCATGCGAAGTGGTCCCCTTTACGCTGCTTGCATCTGGGACCTAGACTGGCCGGATCCGATCCCAAGAGGCAAGGCGATGAATCCGATCCGACGCGACGATTATGGTGCGATCGTGCGCCTTGTCCTGAACAGCCCTGCAAACTTCAACGCATTGTCTTGCGAGATGATCGCCGCCTTGCGGGCAGCCCTGGTGCAGATCGCGCGCGATGACAGCATCCGCGTCGTGGTCATTGCGGCCGAGGGCAAGGCCTTTTGTGCGGGTCATGACATTCGGCAGATGCAGCAGTCACGCCAAGACAGCGACGGAGGCCGCGCGGCCTTTCAAGCCCTTTTTGCCGATTGCAGTGCCTTGATGATGCAGATTGCCGAACTGCCGCAGCCTGTCATCGCCGAGGTTCAAGGCATTGCGACCGCTGCGGGCTGTCAGCTGGTGGCAAGCTGCGATCTGGCGCTTGCAGCAGATGGCGTCAAATTCGGGGTGAATGGCGTGAATATTGGCCTTTTCTGCGCGACGCCGATGGTTGCTTTGACCCGTGCCGTGCCGCCCAAGGCCGCTTTCGAGATGCTGACCTGCGGCAGTTTCATCAGCGCCGAGCGCGCGCGCGAGATCGGCTTGATCAATCACGTGACCCCAGCCGATGATCTAAGCCGGGCGACGATGACGATGGCGGAAACAATCGCGGCCAAGTTGCCTGCGGCGGTGCGCATCGGCAAGGCGGCCTTTCGTGCCCAGCAGGGCCTTACGCTGCAAGAGGCCTATGACCAGATGAGCAAGGTCATCTGCGACAATCTGATGCTAGAGGAAACCGACGAAGGCCTGCAGGCCTTTCTTGAAAAGCGCCCGCCCAATTGGGCGTGACGCATCGCTTGGCTTAGTCACGACCTGCGCGCTGGCCTATCCCAGATAGGCCAAGGCAGGGATATTTTCGAGCAGCCAATAGGCAAAGGCAGTGAAGGCCCCGGTCAGCAGCGCAAGACCCACCGCGACCAAAAGCAAGCCCATTACGCGCTCGATCATGCGCAGATGCGGCTTGATCCGGTTCATCAGCCCCATCGCCCGATTGATGAAAATCGCCGAAAGCAGAAAGGGGATGCCCAGTCCCAAGGCATAGATTGCCAAAAGTGCCATGCCGCGCTGCGCCTCGGCGCCCGATGCGGCCAAGGACAGGATCATGCCCAGCTGCGGCCCGATGCAGGGCGTCCAGCCAAAGGCAAAGGCAAGACCCAGAATATAGGCACCAAAAGCGCTACCGCCTTTATCGCCGACATCCAGCCGGGCCTCGCTGTCCAGAATGGGAATGCGGATGACGTGCAGGAAATGCAGACCCAGCACGATGATCACCAACCCCGAGCCGCGCGACAGCAGATCCTGATATTGCAGCAGCATCCGGCCAAAGGTCGAGGCCGCAATCCCCATCATGATAAAGACGGTCGACAGGCCAAGGACAAAGAAAAGCGCCGGTACCACGGCGCTACGCTCGCCTGATTTCAGCCCTCCGACCCCGATCCCGGTCATATAGGCCAGATAGGGCGGCACAATCGGCAGCACACAAGGCGACAGGAATGACAAAATCCCCGCAAGCAGCGCGACGGCAGCGGCAGGAAAGAATGCGGCATCAACAAGTTCAATTCCAAACATGGCGCCACCATGGCCCATGAAAAAGGCGCGGGGAAGCCCCGCGCCTCTCACTCTTCCGTGGGTTTAGCGATTAAGCCGACCACCAGCCCCGGCGCTTGGGCTGCGGAGCGGCGGGCGCGGCGGCAGTCTCGCTGACTTCGGCCAATTCCGGCTTGGGTGCGGCTTGGCTGCTGGGCGTCTCATCGCTGCTTGCGGCAGGCGCAACCGCAGGCTTTGCGGCAGCCTCAACCGCAGCCTCGGGCGCGGTTTCGATCACAGGTGCTGCGACGGCTTGCGACGGGTCCGAAACAACCGGGGTCACATCAGAGGACACCTGCGCAGGCGCCGGTGCTTCGTCTGCGGCCACGGGCGCGACAGCCGATTCTTGGGGCTGCGCCACTGCGGGGGCCGCAACATCAGCCTTGGTCTCGGCGGTTTCGGCCCTGGCTTCGGCGACAGCGCCTTTGGCGCCAGCAGCTTCAGCGACGCCAGCTTCGGTTACAGCAGCTTCGGTGACTGCGGGCTCAGCGGGCGTATCCGTTGCAGCGGCCTCGGCAGATGCGGGCTTGCGACGGCTGCGCGGGGCGCGGCGCGGCTTTCTGGCGCCCTTCCCTTCATCCGCATCAGCGCCCTCGGCACTGTCGTGCGAAACCGAAGCCTCGGATGCGATGACTGCATCCTGAGAAGCCGCGACTGCGACAGCTACGGCAACTTCTGCCTCGGCGCCGGTTGAATCGGAATCGCCATCGTCCGAATCATTCTCGTCCGAACCGTTGTCATCCGAGCCATTCTCGCTGGTGGCATCGCCATTGCGGCCGCCACGACGACGACGGCGGCGACGGCGCTTGGACTTGCCGTTGCCATCCCCATCTTCGGGGCTCGTCTCATCCGATGAACCCGTCGCCAAGGCTTGCGAATCAGCAGCAGTGTTGGCCGCTTCGTCCTCATCCTCGATCTCGGGCTCATCCTCGCCATCGATCTGGGCCATCAGACGGGCATCGACGGAAACCACAGGCGAGACGACCTCGGGCACAAAGCGCGTCGCCGTCTTGAATTTTTCAAGCGTGAAATCGGGCGAAATCAGGCTGGGGTCAGCCTCGACACGCACAGCCATGCCATAGCGCGCTTCGATGCCTGCGATATGTTCACGTTTGGCATTCATCAGGAAGTTCGCGACCGCGATGGGTGCCTTGACCAGAACCTCGCGCGAGCGCTTGCGCGTGCCCTCTTCCTCGATGGCGCGCAGAATGGTCAGTGCCAGGCTGTCATCGCTGCGGATCAGGCCGGTGCCGTGGCAGTGGGCGCAAGGCTGGGTGGTGGATTCCAGCATCCCCGGACGCAGGCGTTGGCGCGACATTTCCAGAAGGCCAAAGCCCGAAATGCGACCAACCTGAATACGAGCACGGTCGGTTTTCAGCTTGTCCTTGAAGCGCTTCTCGACCGAGGCATTGTTCTTGCGCTCTTCCATGTCGATGAAGTCGACAACGATCAGCCCGGCAAGGTCGCGCAGACGCAACTGGCGCGCGATCTCGTCAGCGGCCTCGCAGTTGGTCTTATAGGCGGTATCCTCGATCGAGCCTTCCTTGGTGGCGCGGCCCGAGTTCACATCGATGGCAACCAAAGCTTCGGTCACGCCAATGACGATATATCCGCCCGATTTCAGCTGAACCGTCGGGTTGAACATGCCCGTCAAATAGCTTTCCACCTGGAAGCGCGCATAAAGCGGCATCGCATCGGTGTAATGCTTCACGTTCTTGGCGTGGGACGGCATGATCATTTTCATGAAGTCCTTGGCGGTGCGATAGCCACGCTCGCCCTCGACCAGAACCTCGTCGATTTCTTTGGAATAGATGTCGCGGATGGTGCGCTTGATCAGATCGCCTTCCTCATAGACCGGTGCGGGCGCGGTCGAACGGAAGGTCAATTCGCGGATCTGCTCCCAAAGGCGCATCAGATATTCATAGTCGCGGCGAATTTCGCTGCGCGTGCGCTGGCTGCCCGCGGTGCGGATGATCAGACCCGCGCCCTGCGGAACCGACAGCTCCGAGGCGATTTCTTTCAGTTTCTTGCGATCGACCGCATTGGTGATCTTGCGGCTGATGCCGCCGCCGCGTGCCGTATTGGGCATCAAGACGCAGTAGCGCCCTGCCAGTGACAGATAGGTCGTCAGCGCCGCGCCTTTGTTGCCGCGCTCTTCCTTGACAACCTGCACCAGCATGATCTGGCGAACCTTGATCACTTCCTGGATCTTGTAGCGGCGCTGGCGCGGTTTCTTGTGGTGATGGGTCACTTCCTCGGTGACGTCCTCATCGGCAATGGATTCGATTCCATCGTCGTGATCGTCCCCGTTCTCGGAATCCGAGCGGTCATCGCCCGCATCATCGCCATTCGACGACAGGCCATCATCATCACAGGGCTGAGCTGCCGTCGCGGTTTCGACCACCGAGACAAGCTGCGGCTCGCCTTCGGCTTGCGGCTCGGAAATCTCCATTCCGGGTATTTCCGTGACAGAGAAATCGCCGGTCGCGTCCGAAGATGCGATCTGATCGGATTTCACGACCTCGTCGGCCACCATCCGTTCGGGCTTGGGGCCGCGGCGGCGGCGCTGACGGCGCTCAGAGTTTTCTTCGGCCTCGGCGGCAGCTGCGGCCGCGCGCTCTTCTTCCATCAGGGCCTGACGGTCGGCCAGCGGGATCTGGTAATAATCCGGGTGAATTTCCGCAAAGGCCAAGAAGCCGTGGCGGTTTCCACCGTAATCCACAAAGGCCGCCTGAAGCGAGGGTTCGACCCGCGTTACTTTGGCGAGATAGATATTCCCGGCCAGCTGGCGTTTGTTGATGGTCTCAAAGTCAAATTCTTCGACCCGTGTTCCGTCGACCACAACCACCCGAGTTTCCTCGGGATGTGTGGCGTCGATCAGCATTTTCTTTGACATATATCCGATTTCCGCGCAGCCGCCCTCGCGCGCTTTCTGGCGCGGTCGGAGGAAGGCTGCGGCATGTCTGACACGTGCTCGGCGCATCGAGAACGGCAAAAGCAGCGGCCGCAGCAAAGCGCAGCCCCTGATTCAAATCTCGTTCCATTGCGCGATCCATCGCGTCTGTTACCTTTTTGGGCCCGGTCCGCGAATGCGATGACGGGCAGCGACAAGATTGCCCAGAGGCCCCTTGGGGCATGGGCACTTATTTTTCCGCGCGACACGCCGCCTGCCCTATTCGGCCGTCCGGCCAACGCTCGCGCTGCGAAACTGGTGGAGGGGCAAGCCAGCTTTGCGCTGAAAGAGGCCCCTGCAACTTTCAAGAATAGCGGTGAACGGGTCACCGACACAATGAGTTTTTTAAAAGGATAATATTCTGGCGCGCCAAAACTGCACCGCCGTTGCGGGGTCGCGGCTGCGCGGCAGTTACGATAAAACCCCGCAAGCGCGGAAAAAATCTGCGCAGGCGGGGCTATTGCTCATGTTTGCGTGCCTGAGCATCGAATGGGCCGCGCCGCCAAGCAAGGTCCGGGCAGACCTTTCGCCGCAGGCGGCCCATTAAGCATGATCAGAGATAGTCAGCGCGGCTCAGGCCGTATTTCGCCATTTTCTCGTTCAGCGTGCGCCGCGGCAGGCACAGCTCGTCCATCACGGCCGAGATGCTGCCTTTGTGGCGCCGCATCGTATTGTCGATCAGCATCTTTTCGAAGCTTTCGACATATTCCTTAAGCGGCTTGCCCTCGGTGGTGGTCGCTTCCTGCGTATCCTCGCCATCCGCCAGCAACAGCGAGGTGATCGAGCCCGTGCCACGCCGGTTTTGCAAAACCGCCCGCTCGGCCACATTGATCAGCTGACGCACATTGCCCGGCCAGGGTGCCTGCAGCAGCTGTGCGGCCTCTTGGGCTGTGACCTGAGGCGGCTCGCAGCCGTATTCCTCGGAGAACTGCTCGGTCATCCGGGTAAAGAGCGCCAGAATATCCTCGCCGCGCGAGCGCAGCGGCGGCAATGTGATCTTGAGCGCCGACAGCCGATAGAACAGATCGGGGCGCAGAGAATCCTCGACCTTGCGGCCTTCGGCGCGCGCGTTGGAAATGGCGATGATGCGGGTTTCGGCAGGAATGCCCTGCTCGGCGATAAAGGCCAGCAAACGCGCCTGCAATGCCTCGGACAGCATTTCGATATCTTCAAGGCACAGCGTGCCGCCACGTGCCTCTTCGACGGCCGGCAGACCGGATTCCACCGGACCGAAAAGCTTGGCCGACAGCAGATCATCGGTATAGGCCGCGCAGGAAATCGGCACGAACTTCTTGGTGGCACGCGGGCCGACGGCGTGCAGGGCATGGGCGACCAGGGTTTTGCCAGTGCCGGTTTCGCCGTCGATCAGGACGTGACCATCGGCTTGGCCAAGATCCAGAATATCTTCGCGCAGCCGTTCCATCACCGGGCTTGCGCCGACCAGCTTGGACATGACCTGCTGTCCCTCGGACAGATCCCGGCGCAGTGCGCGGTTATCCAAGGTCATGCGGCGTGCCTGGGTCGCGCGCTTGGCCAGTTCGGTCAGCCGATCCGGGTTAAAGGGCTTTTCCATGAAATCCATGGCGCCCAGACGCATCGCCTCGACCGCCATTGGCACATCGCCATGCCCTGTGATCATCACGACGGGCAGACCGGAATCAACGCCCATCAGCTTTTTCAGGAATGTCATCCCATCCATGCCCGGCATGCGGATATCCGAGATCACAGCCCCAGGCCAATCGGCCCCGATGACCTTCAATGCCTCTTCGGCACTGGGGAAAACCTCTGTTTCGAAACCTGATAGAACCAACCATTGACTGATCGATTCGCGCATATCCGGTTCGTCATCTACAACCGCAATCTTCATTGTGCGCCTCATCGCCGGTCACCTTTCATCTTTACTCTGCCGCAGCCATTGGCTTGCGTGCTTCACCACCGGGCTGATGCAGCGGCAGTTCCATCTCGAACACCGCGCCGGTACCATCATCCCCGGACAAATTATGGGCAGTCAGCCTGCCGCCAAAATCCGATACGATCCCGGAAGAAATCGCCAAACCCAAACCGGTTCCCTCTCCGGGCTTTTTTGTTGTGAAAAACGGCTCAAACAGCTTTTCCATATCCGAAACCCCCGGCCCGTTGTCGCGCACCGACAGATAGGCATGAGCACCGGCACTGACCTTAATTTCTATCAAAGGCTCTTTGACGGATTTGGTGGCGTCAATGGCGTTGCGCAAGAGGTTGATGATCACCTGTTCAAGCCGGATGCGGTCACAATAGACCATGACCGGATAACGCGGCACGTTGCGCATCAGGCGAATGGTCCGGCTGCGCAGCTGCGGCTCCATCATCGCCAGCGCACTTGACAGCGCCGCGCGCAGGTCAACGGCCTCAAAGGCCTCGCCGCCTTTGCGGGCATAGGATTTCAGCTGGCGGGTGATCGATCCCATTCGGTCCAGCAGGTCGTCGATGCGCTGGAATGACGACAGTGCCTCTTCCGAGCGGCCGCGCTGCAGCAGAACGCGCGCGCCCGCCAGATAGGTTTTCATCGCAGCCAGCGGTTGGTTCAACTCGTGGCTGACGCCCGCGGACATTTCGCCCAAAGCTGCCAGTTTCGAGCTTTGCTGCACCGATTGCTCGGCCACGCGCAGTTCTTTTTGAACGCGCTCGCGTTCTGCAATTTCCAGCGTCAGGCGTTGGTTCAGCGCGCGCAGATCCGCAGATTCGCGCATATAGGCGCGGCTTTCGACCCTTGCGCGGCGCGACAGCAGGAAAAAGAGCGCCGCCAGCAGGATCGCGAAACCCATGATTTCAAGGGCAAGAACGGCATTCACCCGCTCGCGCACCGAATCATAGGTGGTGAATGAGATCATCTTCCAGCCCCTGAAGGGGATGCGGATTTCCGACTGCATCACGGCCTTGCCCTGAACATAGGCATCAGGGGGAACCGCCGTCCAATCCGCCGTCACCTGAAAGGCGCGGGCAATCGCCGAGGGCGCCGAGCGTACCTCGAGCGCCTCGGGCAAGGTCAGACCGCGCCAGCGCGGCTCGGTCGCCAGGATGATTGCACCGCTGCTGTCGGTCACGGCAACGGCATCGGAAATGCCCGCCCAGGACCGGACGATCCGCGACAGATCCGCACCGACGACGATCACGCCGACCGTGCGCCCATCGGCGATCATGGCGCGGGAATAGGCGAATTCATAACCGCCACGGCGCGAAGGCGAGACGGTAAAGACGGTATCGCGCGACCGTAACGGCTCGACGTAGAACGGCTCTTGGACGTAATTGGCGCCCAAAAGATTGCGATCGGTCGCGCCGACCGTACGGCCCGAGGCATCCAGAAGCGTTATCGATGCCGCGCCGATTTCTTTCTGGGCGGTGATCAGCCGTGCCGAGGTGGTCGAGAAATCCCCCGTCTGCAAAGCGTTGATCAGCGCCGGATCACGCGCCAGCAGCAAGGGCACGACCGCCGTGCGCTGCAGCTCGGACAGAAGGTTTCCGGTATAAAGCGCCGAGCGCAGTTCCGTGCGAACCTTGGTGTTCTCGGAAAAGCGCGCGGTCAGCCAGGCATTCGTGAACCAAATCGTGACCGCGGCAAGAATCAAAAGCAGCGCGATCGCGCCGCGCATGCTCCAGCGACTGGCCGCAATAGCGTCAAGCGGGCGCAGGTTTGGCACCTCGCGGCCCGCCTTCACCCGCGGTCGAGCCGAAGCCTTTGCCGCAGCCTCACTCTGCCCGGTTTCAGGCAGAGACAAGTCCTCCGACGAGGGCTGCGAAAATCCGGGCGCCGTCCGTATTGCCATGGCTGGCCTCACAGGCACGCTCGGGGTGCGGCATCATGCCCAGAACGCGGCGGTTTTCGGACAAAACCCCGGCAATATCGGCAGCCGAGCCGTTGATGGCGGGCGCGTAAGTCAGCGCAATGCGGCCCTGATCCTTGAGCGTGGCCAGACCCTCGGCGTCAATCTGGTAATTGCCGTCATGATGGGCGACCGGCAGGCGGATCTCTTCGCCAAGCGCAAAGCCCGAAGTATAGGCGCTGTCGGTCGAGGCGACGCGCAGGCCGACTTCGCGGCAGATGAATTTCAAACCAGCATTGCGCATCAGCGCGCCGGGCAGCAGGTTCAGTTCGGTCAGAACCTGAAAGCCGTTGCAGATGCCAAGCACAAAGCCCCCGCGCGACGCATGGTCGCGAACCGCTTTTGCAATCGGCGAATGGGCGGCAATCGCGCCGCAGCGCAGGTAATCGCCAAAGCTGAAACCACCCGGCACGGCCACCAGATCGGTTCCGGCAGGCAGGCTGTCATCTTTGTGCCAAACCTTGGTGACCTCGGCCCCGGCGCGGGTCAGCGCAACGGTCAGATCGCGGTCGCAATTCGAGCCGGGAAAGGTGATGACGGCAGCTTTCATATCGGGACTCCGCTGAAGTTCGCCTCCGTTTAGCGCTGTTTGCCCAAATCTGCAAAGGCGAAAGCTTGTGCGATATCTGAGGTGGCAATCATCGGCGACAACACTGCCGGCCACGATCGAAAGAAAACGGCCGGGACAAGGCCCGGCCGCTATTTGCTGATCAAAGATGATTCACGTGAAGGCTTAGCCCTTCAGCGCGGCCCCCAGATAGGCATCAACCTTTTCAAGGTAGCCCATGGTCGACAGCCACTTCTGGTCCGGACCGACCAGCAAAGCGAGGTCTTTGGTCATGAAACCATCCTCGACGGCCTGAACGGTGACTTTTTCCAGGGTTTGGGCAAAGTTCAACAGCGCCGTATTGTTGTCCAGCTTCGCGCGATGCTTCAGACCACCGGTCCAGGCAAAAATCGACGCGATCGAGTTGGTCGAGGTCTGGTTGCCCTTCTGATGCTCGCGGTAGTGGCGCGTCACGGTGCCGTGTGCGGCCTCTGCCTCGACGGTCTTCCCATCGGGCGTCATCAGCACCGAGGTCATCAGCCCCAGCGAGCCAAAGCCTTGGGCCACCGTGTCCGATTGCACGTCGCCGTCATAGTTTTTGCAAGCCCAGACATAGCCACCCGACCATTTCAGGTTCGAGGCGACCATATCGTCGATCAGACGATGCTCGTAATGGATGCCGGCTTTTTTGAACTTGTCCTCGAACTCGGCCTCGTAAACCTCTTGGAACAGATCCTTGAAGCGGCCGTCATAGGCTTTCAGGATGGTGTTCTTGGTC
Source organism: Paracoccus sp. (in: a-proteobacteria) (assembly GCF_032007265.1). GTDB lineage: Bacteria > Pseudomonadota > Alphaproteobacteria > Rhodobacterales > Rhodobacteraceae > Paracoccus. Next base: position 12,015 of record NZ_DALZMB010000087.1, read on the forward strand.
GACAGATAGACCGGATAGCCGCGGTTCAGGCCATAGTTCATCGAGGCGCGGGCGAAATCGCGGATCGAATCGTCAAGGTTGTACATCGCCATGGCCACGCCCGAGGACGGCGCGTCAAAGACTTCATGCTCGATCGTCTCGCCGTCTTCGCCGACGAATTTGATCGTCAGCTTGCCCTTGCCGGGGAAGCGGAAATCGGTGGCTTTGTACTGATCGCCAAAGGCGTGACGGCCGACGATGACGGGCTGGGTCCAATGGGGGACCAGACGCGGCACGTTCTTGCAGATGATCGGCTCACGGAAGATCACGCCGCCAAGGATGTTGCGGATGGTGCCGTTGGGCGATTTCCACATCTTCTTGAGGCCGAATTCCTCGACGCGCTGTTCGTCGGGGGTGATGGTCGCGCATTTGACGCCAACGCCATATTGCTTGATCGCATTGGCCGCATCGATGGTGATCTGGTCGTTGGTGCGATCACGCTCTTCGATGCCCAGATCGTAATATTTCAGATCGACATCAAGATAGGGCAGGATCAGTTTCTGTTTGATGAAATCCCAGATGATCCGGGTCATTTCGTCGCCGTCAAGCTCGACGACCGGGTTCTCTACCTTGATCTTCGACATGGTGCTCCCTCGGGTATGGAATGCGGTTGCTGCGGCTATAGCGGTGTTTCATGCGAAAGGAAAGGGATGTATGCGATTGCATACCGAATTCATCCCAGCTGGTTAATCCCAAGCGCCCCCTTTCGCGGGCCGATGTCGCGCCCTAGTTGCCAGAGGGTTGCGACAAAAGCGGCAGTGCCCGAGCGCGAAGATATTCCCACAGCTCGGGGCTGGCCCGGGCGATCTTGACGCCGACCCGATCAAAGAGCTGGTCATAGGTGACGTTATATTCGTCCCACGTCCCGCCACCACAAGCAATATTCAACGCCACCGGCTGCGCACGGTCCAGCCCTTTGGCAAAGATCGCATCCGCAGTGGCCGCAGCCTCGAACTCGTCCCATAGCGCGCGAAACTCTGCGCCCTGTTGGGGCGGAAGCAGCCCATAGATACGATCGGCCGCACGGCGCTCTTTGTCGATCTGCGCCTCCGAGGCATGGGCGGCACCGCCTTGGGAATGGATCGGGACGTCGCCGGTGTCGGTCTCGATGATGTCATGCAAAATCAGCATTTTGATCACACGTGAAACATTCACATCCGGCGCGGCAAGATCACCCAGCACCAGCGCATAAAGCGCCAGATGCCAGCTGTGTTCGGCCGTATTTTCGCGGCGTGACCCGTCACAAAGGATCCCTGCCCGCATCACGTTTTTCAGCCGGTCGGCATTGGCCAGAAACGCAAGGCGGCGCGCAAAATCGTCGGGGGGCATGGCCTGCCCTGCAAGCAGCGCCCGGATGTGGCCCATAGCTTCTGGCCATTCCTGCTCGAACCGCGCGGCACGGCCAAAGGTCAGATTGTCCTGCACGATCTGGATATGATCGGGGCGCGGATGGGGCGAGAGAAGGACCTGAAACAGCGGCTGGATATGATCCATACGCTTGGCAAAACGGGCCTCGGGGGTTTGGGCTGCCTCGAATTCGTGCCACAGATCACGCAGCGCCGCACCCTGAGGCAAAAGCGCAAACAGGCGGTCAGCCGCCGCGCTTTCTGCACGGGCCAATGCGCTTTGATCATGCTGCAGATGGATCGGATGATCGCCGCAATCGATCTCGACCAGATCATGGATCAAGATCATCGCAAGTGCGCGGTCCAAATCAATGTCAGGCTCGGCAAAGACCATCGCATAAAGCGCGACATGCCAGCTGTGTTCGGCTGAATTTTCGGCCCGTGAATTGTCCATCACCACATTGGCCCGATCGACAGTCTTCAGCCGGTCGGCTTCGGCGAGGAAAGCGAAAATCGGGGCAATGTCGGTCATGATCTGGCCGCTCCTGCGGGTTGTCCGCCCTTGCCGGCCCGATGGGCACGGCTGGCATTGATGCGAAACAGAACCATCGCGCCCAGCATTGCCGGCCAGACGTAAAAGCTCAATGCCTCAGGCGGTTGGGGGATTTGCGGGCAGGTTGTGGGGATTTGCAGGCCAAGATGCACCAGAACCGCCGCAATCCAGCCGATCGCCAGCGCAACGGACAGCCAAAGCTGGCGGCCCTTGGCAAAAAGGGCAAGCGCCATCACCGGAACAAAAATCAATGTACCGGTCAGATGCCCGGTCATCGACAATCCCGGGATCAGATGGCGGAATTCATTCAGGTTCGCGGGTATCTGTGCACCCCCTGATGAGGCGCAGTAAACCAACCGCAACCGTGCCATTTCATGTAGCACGGCTGCGGCAAAGCCTGCTACGAGCGCGCTGGACATCCAGAGCGCTCGTAAAACTGTCAAGATCACCGCGACGTCTCGGTCAGGCGGCGACGGACATAGCTTTGAACATTGTCGATCATCGGCTTCATATGGACCTCATCATCACGGAAGAAGTGATCCGCGCCCTCGATTTCCTCGTGGGTGATGGTGATGCCTTTTTGCTCGCGCAGCTTGCCGACAAGGGTGTTGGTATCCTTGGGCGGGGCCACGCGGTCAGCCGTTCCATTGATGATCAACCCCGAGGCCGGGCAAGGCGCCAGGAAGCTGAAATCATACATATTTGCTGGCGGCGCGACCGAGACGAAACCGGTGATTTCCGGGCGGCGCATCAACAGCTGCATGCCGATCCAGGCGCCAAAGCTAAAGCCCGCAACCCAGCAATGCTTGGAGTTGGGGTTCATCGCCTGCAGGTAATCCAAAGCGGATGCCGCATCCGACAGTTCGCCGATGCCCTGATCGAATTCGCCCTGGCTGCGGCCAACGCCACGAAAGTTAAAGCGCAGGACGGTGAAGCCCATCTTATGGAAGGCGTAATGCAGGTTGTAGACAACACGGTTGTTCATCGTTCCGCCAAACTGCGGATGCGGATGAAGGACGATCGCAATCGGGGCGTCGCGTTGGGCTTGCGGATGATAGCGCGCCTCGAGACGACCTTCGGGACCGGGGAAAATGAGTTCGGGCATGGGCTTCCTTCAAAATTCGGGTTTCTTGACGCTCTTGCGGCCGGGCTTTAGACCTGTATGTGGAAAGCCAGTGCGTGAATGACAAGAATAAGCAAGGTCGGCAGCGGTCGGATTAGCCCGAAGCCGGTCGTCACGTCAATGCGCTCGGCCAATCAGGCATGAGGATGCGAGATGAAACTGTCTACTAAAGGGCGCTATGCGATGGTTGCGCTCGTCGATCTGGCAATCGCCAAATCCGATGATCTGACCTCGCTTGCTGAAATCTCGGCACGTCAGGACATCTCGCTGCCCTATCTTGAGCAATTGTTCGTCCGTCTGCGTCGCGCGGGGCTGGTCGAATCGGTTCGCGGCCCGGGCGGCGGATATCGGCTGGCGCGCACGGCCGAAACCATCCGCGTGGCCGAAGTGCTGGAGGCCGTCGACGAGACCGTCAGCG
>NZ_DALZMB010000088.1:0-15457 GCF_032007265.1 Paracoccus sp. (in: a-proteobacteria)
CGCCTTGCCTCTCATACCGGATTGGCGGCGCTTGCGGGCGATCTGGGGCTGACTGCGGCGCAGCTGGCGCTGGCTTGGGTGCTGAACCGTCCGGGGACCATCGCCATTCCAAAAGCCGGCAGCCGCGCGCATGTGCTTGCCAATCATGTTGCGGCCCAAGTTGATCTGGTCACCCATGAGGATGTCTTGCTGCAACTTGACCGGATCTTTCCTGCGCCTGATCGGGCGCGGCCGCTGGAAATGATCTAGCCCATCAGACTGAACCCATCACACTGCGCCCGGCTTGCCGCGCGCCCGATTTTCTCAAGGACGACATGCTCAAACAGATTTCTTCGTTGATTTCACCCGATCTTTTGCATGTCCTTGCCATGATGGGGCATGGTGATGAATTGGCGATCGTTGATACGAACTTCCCAGCCCATTCCGTCGCGCAGCATACGGTTTACGGGCAGGTTTTGACCATCGGCTCGGATCTGACGCAGGCGGTCCGCGCGGTCCTGACGCTTTTGCCGCTAGACAGCTTCGTACCTCAGGCGGGCCTCAGCATGCAGGTGGTGGACCAGCCCGATGCCATTCCCCAGACCGTGGCGGAAATCACCCCGCTGATCACTGCCGAAGGGGTGGGTATGGGCTCGCTAGAGCGCTTTGATTTTTACGCCCGTGCGCGTGATGCCTTTGCCATCCTGCAGACCCAAGAGACGCGGATTTATGGCAATGTCATTCTGAAGAAGGGCATTATTGCAGGCTAATGCCCGCAGATTTTGACCGCGCGCAGTGGCTGACGTGCAAGCTATGCGTCAGCCCACAGCCAGTTCGGCGGCCAGGGCGCGCAATTTGCGCATGCAGGGCGTGACCCCATCATCGGCGCCCCCATCTGGATGGGCGATATAGGCGCAGGTGATGACGGCGATTGCTTCGTTGGTATGGCTCAGTACCGGGACCGAGATATCCTGAACGCCCACCAGTTGGCGCGAGGCATCGATGCGGTGCCCTTGCGCGCGGATCTGTGCAAGCTCGGGGCCAAGCGCATGCAGCCGCGCATCGCAAGACGAATCGTTCCACAGGGCACGGATGGCGGACAGGGATTCATCGTCGCGAAAGGCCAGCAAGGTGATCCCCGAGCCGGTATCAAGCAAATCAAGCCTAGCACCGACGCGGACACGAAACTCCCAAGTGGTGCCCGGACTGGACTGGGCAGCGACGACCGCGCCCCCGTGATCGGGCATGACCAAATGCAGCGATTGCCGGGTTTCAAGCGCGAATCGATCCATCAGCGGCAGCGCCTGCTGAACCAGACGGCGCATCGGCGGATGGGCATTTGCCAGCACAAACAACTTGAGCGACAACATATAGCGGTCTCCCGATGCCAGCCTTACAACATATCCACGCGCGATCAGTCGTTCGAGCATACGGTAAATCTCGGACGGGCTGCGACCCATATCGCGCTGGATTTCGGCTCGGGTCAGGCCGTCGGGCTGGCGGGCCAGCAGTTCGATGATGTCCAGTCCCTTATCCAATGCGGGCGCGCGATAGCGCTCGGATGCGGATTCGGCATCGGATATCGGCGCCGGGGGGCGGTCTTTGACAGATTTGGTGGTCTGATCCTTGGCTTTCATCACGGCGAAAACTTTTCTTGCCAGACAAATTCATATGTGAATAGACTGTCCATATATGAACCGCACGTCAAGGGAGGGACAGATGGCTCAGACGGGAAGGCTCGCCGGAAAACGGATTTTGATCACTGCTGCAGGGCAGGGGATTGGTCGAGCCGCAGCCATCGCTTGTGCCGCCGAAGGTGCGCAGGTTATCGCCACTGATGTGAATCCCAGCCTGCTTGAGGGGCTTGAGGGCATGGAAACCCGTGTCTTTGACGTCACCAGCACCGAGGCGATCGAGAAGCTGGCCGCCGAAGTGGGCGCGCTGGATGGGTTGTTCAACTGTGCAGGCGTGGTCCACAACGGCACGGTTCTGGATATTGCCGATAAGGATTGGGACTTTGCCTTTGACCTGAACGTCAAGGCAATGATGCGCACGATCCGCGCGCTTTTGCCGGCAATGCTTGCCAAGGCGGGCGATGGCGGCACGGTATCGATCGTGAACATGGCCTCGATGGCCTCGTCGATCAAAGGCTTTGCCAACCGCACGGCTTATGGCGCAAGCAAAGCAGCGGTGATCGGTCTGACCAAGGCGATCGCGGCGGATTTCGTGAAGCAAGGCCTGCGCTGCAACGCGCTTTGCCCCGGCACGGTCGATACGCCCAGCCTTCGCGGCCGCATCGCATCTTCGCCCGATCCGGTTCAGGCCGAAAAGGACTTTATCGCGCGCCAACCCATGGGTCGTCTGGCTACGGTCGACGATATTGCCCCGATGGTGGTTTATCTGCTGTCTGACGAAAGCCGATTTATCTCGGGGCAGGCGCTGTCGGTGGACGGAGGCGTGACCATCTAGGCCGGACCACTGACGCGATACAGGCTGCACGCGGATCGGGAGGGCCGCAGACATGACCGAGATCGACGCGCATTGCCATTTCTGGAGCCTCGCCCGAGGCGATTACGGCTGGCTTGAGGGCGAAGGTGGCCCTCTTGCGCCGATCCGGCGCGACTTTAGCCCCGACGATATGCCCGGAACCGCGCCCGTCATCGCGGTTCAGGCCGCCCCCACCACCGCCGAGACGGACTTTCTGCTATCCCTGAACCATCCGCGTTTGGCCGGTGTCGTGGGCTGGGTGGATCTAAGCTCTGATTGTGTAAGCGGGCATATTGCCGATCGTGCAGACAATCCGCGCTTTCGCGGCATTCGCCCGATGCTGCAAGATATCCCCCAGACCGATTGGCTGCTGACTGCGCCCCGCGCCGATGCCTTGGCCACGCTGTCGCGCATGAACCTGACCTTTGACGCCTTGGTCACGCCCCGCCATCTGGATGTTCTGGCACAATTCGCCGCGGCCAATCCTGACCTTGCCATTGTCATCGACCATGCTGCCAAGCCGCGGCTTGCCCTGGGGCAGACCGATGAAGAGTGGCGTGCGGGCATGGCGCGATTGGCAGATGATCCGCGCATTCACTGCAAATTGTCGGGACTTTTGACCGAACTTTCGCCGCAGCAATTGGCCGATCCCTTGGCTGTCCTGCGCCCGGTCGTGGCGCAGCTTTTGGATTGGTTCGGCCCCTCTCGGCTGATCTGGGGCAGCGATTGGCCCGTCCTGAATCTGGCCAGCGACTATGATCATTGGCGGTCTTTGACCCAGGCGCTTTTGGCGGATCTGTCTCAGGACGAGCGTGATGACATCATGAGCGGCTCGGCCGCTCGGTTCTACGGGGTTGCGATATGAGCGAACTTGTCCGCATGAGTGCCATCACCAAGACTTTTCCCGGTGTCAAAGCACTAGATGCGGTCAATTTTGATCTGCGCAGCGGCGAAGTTCACGCGCTGATGGGCGAAAACGGCGCAGGGAAATCCACGCTGATGAAAATCCTCTCGGGGGTCTATACCCCTGACGGCGGGCAAATTCAGGTGAATGGCGCGGCGGCGACCATCGACGGGCCACGGGCCGCGCAGGCTTTGGGCATCGGGATCATTCATCAGGAATTGGCGCTGATGAATGATCTGACCGCAGCACAAAATATTCTGATTGGCCAAGAGCCGCGCCAATCTTTTGGCCGTATCGATGAAAAGGCGCTGAACCAGCGCGCGGCGCAACTGTTCGCGCGCATGAATATCGACATCGATCCCAAGGCACGGGTTGGCGGGCTGACGATTGCGCGCCAGCAGATGATCGAGATCGCCAAGGCGCTGAACCTGAATTCCCGCATTCTGATCATGGACGAGCCGACGGCAGCGCTGAACGATGCAGAGATTGCCGAGCTGTTCACCATCATTCGCCAATTGCGCGCCGAAGGTGTGGGCATCGTCTACATCAGTCACAAAATGGATGAGATCAAACAGATCTCGGATCGGGTGACGGTGATGCGCGATGGCAAATATGTCGGCACGGTTCAGGCGGCAGATACGCCGATTTCGACGATCATCTCGATGATGGTTGGGCGCGAGCTGGGCAACGAAATCGCACAATTCCCTGATACGTCAGGCAATAATATCATGCTTTCCGTGCGCGGGCTTACCCGTGGGCGCGACATTCGCGACGTGTCATTTGATCTGCGCGCGGGCGAGATTCTGGGCTTTGCCGGCCTGATGGGCGCGGGCCGAACCGAAGTGGCGCGCGCTATTTTTGGCGCGGACCGCCTAGAGGCCGGGCAGATTCTGGTCAAGGGCCAGCCCGTCAATATCCGCTCTCCTCGCGATGCGGTGCGGGCGGGTATCGGCTACCTGTCCGAGGACCGCAAGCATTTCGGATTGGCCCTGCCGATGGATGTGCGCGCCAATATCGCCATGGCCAGCCTGCCCGGATATTCCGACCGGATGGGGCGCATCGAAGAGCGCAAACTGGCCGATATTGCCAAGGATTTCATCAAGCGCCTTGGCATTCGAACCCCAAGTGACCGCCAAGAGGTGCGGTTGCTGTCCGGGGGCAATCAGCAAAAAGTGGTCATTGCGAAATGGCTGCTGCGCGACTGCGATATTCTGATCTTCGATGAGCCGACCCGAGGCATCGATATCGGTGCGAAATCAGAGATCTATGCTTTGCTGAACGGGCTGGCGGCACAGGGCAAGGCGATCATCGTGATCTCTAGCGAATTGCCCGAGGTTTTGCGCCTGTCGCACCGCATCGCCGTGATGTGCGAGGGCCGCCTGACGGGCTTTCTGCCCGCCCATTCCTCGCAAGAGGCCATCATGGAACTTGCGACCCGCCGCGACAGCATGACCACAGAGGATGCCGCATGAGTACACAACCCTCTTTTCTGAAAGGCGGCGCTCAGCAAAAGCTTTTGGCCTTTGCCAGTCTGATCGTTTTGCTGATCGTGTTCAGCATTGCCTCGCCGCAGTTCTTGCAGGTGACAAATATCATGTCGATCCTGCAGGCGACTTCGGTGAACGGGGTGCTGGCGGTTGCGGCGACATTGGTGATCATCACCGGCGGCATCGATTTGTCGGTCGGCACGCTGATGACCTTTTGTGCGGTGATGACCGGCGTGGTGCTGACCTGGCTTGGGATGCCCTTGCCGTTTGGCGTTTTGGCCGCGATTGCGACAGGGGCCTTTTGCGGGCTCTGCTCGGGGACCTTTGTCGCCAAGATGAAGATCCCGCCCTTTATCGCAACATTGGGCATGATGCTGATCCTGAAAGGTCTGTCGCTGGTCATTTCAGGGACCAAGCCGATCTATTTCAATGACACGCCCGGCTTTACGCAAATCTCGCAGGGCTCGTTGATCGGTTGGATCATTCCCGGATTGCCCGTGCCCAACGGCGTGCTGATCCTGTTCGTGGTGGCGGCGCTTGCCGCATGGATCTTGTCGCGCACGCTTTTGGGTCGCTACGCCTTTGCCCTTGGCTCGAACGAAGAGGCGGTGCGGCTGTCGGGTGTGAATACCGATGCGTGGAAGATGGCGATCTATGCATTGGCGGGCGCGATCTGCGGCATTGCAGGACTGCTGATCGCCAGTCGTCTGAACTCGGCCCAGCCCGCCTTGGGGCAGGGATACGAGCTGGATGCGATTGCCGCCGTTGTCATCGGTGGAACCTCGCTTGCGGGCGGGCGCGGCACGATTTTGGGCACGCTGATCGGTGCGCTGATCATGTCGGTTCTGACCAACGGTCTGCGCATCCTGTCGGTCGCGCCTGAATGGCAGACCATTGTGACGGGCGCGATCATCATTATCGCCGTTTACGCAGATCAACTGCGGCGCGGCAAAATCAAGTGAACCAGCTAGGGAGGCAATGATGTTCACAAGGCGTATACTGATGGGGGCCGCTGCGGCTTTGATGCTGTCGACAGGCTTTGGTGCGGCACAGGACAAGCCCTATGTCGCGTTGATCTCGAAGGGCTTTCAGCATCAGTTCTGGCAGGCCGTGAAGGCCGGGGCCGACAAAGCTGGTGCGGAATTCGGGGCGACCGTCACTTTTGAGGGGCCGGATAACGAAACTCAGGTCGATCGCCAGATCGATATGCTGGCGGCCGCGCTGGCCAAAAAGCCCACCGCCATCGGCTTTGCCGCGCTGGACAGTCAGGCCGCGATTCCGCTGCTGAAACAGGCGCAAGCGGCCAATATTCCGGTCGTGGCCTTCGACTCGGGTGTGGATAGCGACATTCCCGTTGCGACCGCTTCGACCGATAACCTTGCCGCATCGGCCCTGGCCGCTGACAAGATGGCCGAGCTGATCGGCGGCTCGGGCAAGGTCGCGCTGGTGGTTCACGACCAGACCTCGCGTACCGGCATCGACCGCCGCGACGGTTTCCTGAACCAGATGAAGGAAAAGCACCCCGAAATCGAGATTGTCGCCACCGAATACGGTGATGGTGACCAGCTGAAATCGACCGAGATCACCAAGGCAATCTTGCAGGCGAACCCCGATCTCAAAGGGATTTTCGGCGCCAACGAAGGCTCGGCCATTGGTGTCGTCAACGGCGTGCGCGAGATGGGCTCGAAGGTCGTGATCGTCGGCTACGATTCGGGCGCGGCGCAGAAACAGGCGATTCGCGACGGGCTGATGGCGGGGGCGATTACGCAAAACCCGGTCGGCATCGGCTATGAAACCGTCAAGGCCGCTTTGGCCGCGGCCAAAGGCGAGACGGTCGAGAAGAACATCGATACCGGCTTCTTCTGGTACGACAAAACCAACATCGACAGCCCGGAAATCGCGGCTGTTCTTTACGATTGATCCAATCGGGGCCGGAGCGTGTCACGCTCTGGCCCGCTTTTCCTGCGGAGCCCCCCATGACCACCCGTATTACCGGCCTGCGCACTGTCGATGTGCGTTTCCCGACCTCGAAGGCGCTTGATGGTTCGGATGCGATGAACCCAGACCCCGATTATTCGGCGGCCTATGTCATCCTTGAAACCGATGGCCCGCATGAAGGCCATGGCCTGACCTTTACCATCGGCCGCGGCAATGAAATCTGCATCACCGCGATCGAGGCCTTGCGCCCGCTGGTCGTCGGGCTGGATATGGCGTGGGTTGCCGAGGATATGGGGCGGTTTTGGCACTATATCACCGGCGACAGCCAATTGCGCTGGATCGGCCCCGATAAGGGCGCGATCCATCTGGCGACGGGCGCGGTCGTCAATGCGGTCTGGGATCTTTACGCCAAAATCGCGGGCAAGCCGGTGTGGCAATTGGTGGCGGATATGTCACCCGAGGAATTGGTGCGATGCATCGATTTCCGTTACATCACTGATTGCATCACGCCCGAATGGGCGCTGGAATTCCTGACCCAACAGGCCAAGGGCAAGGCAGATCGCATCGCGACACTGAAACGCGAGGGCTATCCCTGCTATACGACCTCGGCGGGTTGGTTGGGTTACGACGATGCCAAATTGCGCCGCTTGTGCCGCGAGGCGGTTGATGCTGGCTTTAACCATATCAAAATGAAGGTCGGCCGCGATCTGGATGATGACATCCGCCGCCTGACGATTGCGCGCGACGAAGTTGGCCCCGACGTCAATCTGATGATCGATGCCAATCAGGTCTGGGAGGTGGATCAGGCCATCGACTGGGTCAAGAAGCTGGCCTTTGCCAAGCCGTGGTTCATCGAAGAGCCCACCTCGCCCGACGATATTGCGGGGCATCGCAAGATCCGCGAGGGGGTGGCGCCTATTCAGGTTGCGACCGGCGAGATGTGCCAGAACCGCATCATGTTCAAGCAGTTCATCATGGAGGGCGCGATTGATGTCGTTCAGATCGACAGCTGCCGTCTGGGTGGTGTGAACGAAATTCTGGCCGTGATGCTTATGGCTGCCAAATACGGTCTTAAGGTTTGCCCTCATGCGGGTGGCGTGGGGCTGTGCGAATATGTCCAACATCTGAGCATGATCGATTACATCTGCATCGCGGGGACGCGCGAGGGTCGGGTCATCGAATTCGTCGACCATCTGCACGAGCATTTTCTGCATCCCTGCGTGATCGAGAATGCGGCTTATATGCCGCCATCAGCCCCCGGCTTCTCGATCCAGATGAAGCCGGAAAGCCTTGAAACCTATCGTTTTCGGGGCAAGTGATGGATCTGCATCTGACGGATAAGGTGATCGTGGTCACGGGCGGCGGCTCGGGGATCGGGGCAGGGATCGTCGAGGTTCTGGCCGAAGAGGGGGCGGTGCCCGTGATCTTTGGCCGCACGCCGCCGGATGCTGAATGGCTGGCACGAACGGGGGCAGATTTCATTCAGGTCGAGCTGAGCAATGACGAGGCCTGCCGCCGCGCCGTCGCCACAGTCCGCGACCGCCATATCGCGGTGCATGGCCTGGTCAACAATGCCGGGGCGAATGACGGAGTTGGCCTGGATGCGGGGCCGGATGCGTTTCGCGCCAGCCTGAACCAGAATCTGGTTCATTATTACACGATGGTGCATCTGCTGGCCGATGATCTGCGCGCAAGCAAGGGCGCGATTGTCAATATCAGCTCGAAAACCGCGGTCACGGGGCAGGGCGGCACCTCGGCCTATGTCGCGGCCAAGGCGGCCGAACTGGGTTTGACGCGGGAATGGGCGGTCGAGTTCCTGCCCGATGGCGTGCGGGTCAATGCCATCGTCGTGGCCGAGGTGATGACGCCGCTTTATCGCCGCTGGCTGAATACGATGCCCGATCCCGCAGGCGCCCTGGCCGAGATCACGCGCCGTATTCCGATGGGCCAGCGCATGACCACCGCGCGAGAGATCGCCGACAGCTGCGCCTTTTTGTTGTCGGATCGTGCCAGCCACACCACCGGTCAGTGGATTTTCCCCGATGGCGGCTACACCCATCTGGACCGCTCGATCGGGCGGTAAGGCGCCAGACCGGAACAAGTCTCAAGTCGCTATGGGGCGTGGATCAGTTACGCGCTAATCCCCGCCCCCTTAGCGCTGATCTTGCGCCTGAAAACCTGAATAATCCGCATCCATGGGCGCTAAGCCCGTGGCCCCTTGGTCAAAGGGCTGGGGCGTGTTTTGGGCCTTGCGAATGATCTCATAGACCGAGCGGGCCTTTTCGATCCTGCGAAATTGCGGCGCCGAGCTGACATCCAAGGGAAAATTCGGGCGAAGGTTGTCGCCAAGCGGATAGGTAAAGCTGATCGTGCCGGAACCGTCTAGGCTTTCGTCCAGGATCAAAGCCGGAAGATTGCCGATATCAAGGCTTTTCACCGATTGCCCCATTCCTGTCGCGATCAGGATGCGCTGATTGGTGACGCCATAGCGCGTGCGCTTGCGCCGGTACCCGTCGACAAGAAACCTGCCGATGGTGATATAGGCGCCGACCAAAAGAAACGGCAGCCCAAAGGCCCGAAAGTAAACAGGCGCATCCGTGGCCCAGACGCCGACATTCCAGAAAACCGCAAAACCTGCCCATAACAGCGAAAAGGGGACAAGCAGGGCATCGCTTTTATTCAAGAGAATGCCGCTCGGTGGTTGCCCCTGCCACAGAAGCTTTTCACCTTTGCCTAGGACGGATTGAAAGCTGAACATCGCTCTCCGGTAGTTGAAAAAAACAAGGGCACGGCCCTTTTCAGGGGCATGCCATGGGCTTTGACCGCGGGGTCAGGCGACGGTAATTCCGGCTGTGCCCTCGCGCGCCTCGCCGATAATGGCGGCCAAAGGATAGCCCGCCTGACGGATCATCGACAGCGTTTGCGCGGCGGCATCGGCGGCGACAGACACCAAAAGCCCGCCCGAGGTTTGCGGATCGGTCAAAAGGTTTCGCTGCCACAGGGGCAGATCCGCAGGCAGGGTGACCTCATGGCCATAGGCTGCCCAGTTGCGGGTCGAGGCGCCGGTCAAAAGCCCGCTTTCCGCCAAGGCAGAGGCCTGAGCCAAAAGCGGCAGATCGGCCAGTTTCAGGTCAAGATGCAGCCCCGCGCCGCGTGCCAGCTCTAGCCCGTGACCAAGAATGCCAAATCCTGTCACATCGGTGATGGCGTGAACATCGGGGTTTTGGGCCAGCTCGGTGCCAACCTTGTTCAGCAGCGTGGTGGTGGCGACCATTTCTTTTTGCCCGGCCTCATCCAAAACGCCTTTTTTGATCGCGGCGGAATAGATGCCCACACCAAGCCCCTTGGTCAGGATCAGCTTGTCGCCCGCTTTCGCGCTGGCGTTGCGCCGCAGCTGCGAGGGGTGGCACAATCCGATCACGGCAAGGCCATAGATCGGTTCGGGCGCGTCAATCGAGTGACCGCCTGCAACGGGAATGCCCGCTTCGGCGCAAATCTCGCGGCCTCCGGCCAAAATCTGACGAATATCGGCGGGGTCCATCTTGTCGATGGGCATGCCCAGAATGGCCAGTGCCATGATCGGTCGCCCGCCCATGGCATAGACATCCGAAATCGCATTGGTCGCGGCAATACGGCCAAAATCGCGCGGATCATCGACCATCGGCATGAAAAAATCGGTGGTCGCGATCACGCAGGTGTTGTCGTCGATCTGCCATACCGCCGCATCATCTGCGGTTTCGGTCCCCACCAGAAGTTGCGGGAACATCTGCGCAATCGGCTGATCAGAAAGCAAATCGCGCAGAACCGAAGGGGCCAGTTTGCAGCCGCATCCGCCGCCATGCGCCAGAGAGGTCAGTCGGGGGGAAACGTCGGTCATGCAATCGGATCCTTGTCTTTGCGCCGCGTCGTCAGGCGGCGGATAACGACATAAAAGCCCGGAACCATGAAAATGCCAAGGAAGGTTGCGGCGATCATCCCGCCCATGACCCCGATTCCGATCGAATTTTGCGCAGCCGCCCCCGCTCCGGTTGCGATGGCCAGCGGCAAGACGCCCAGAATGAATGCAAGCGAGGTCATCAGGATTGGGCGCAGACGCAGTTTCGCGGATTCGATGGCCGCTTCGACCGTGGATTTGCCCTTATCCTCAAGTTCGCGCGCGAATTCGACGATGAGAATGGCGTTTTTCGCGGCCAAGCCGATTGTCGTCAGGATGCCCACCTTGAAATAGACGTCATTGGCCTGCCCAAAGGCCAGCGCCGCGACCACCGCGCCCAATACGCCGACGGGCACGGCCAGCATCACGGAGAAGGGGATTGACCAGCTTTCGTAAAGTGCGGCCAAGGACAGGAACACGACCAGCACCGACAAGGCGTAAAGGAAGGGGGCCTGATTGCCAGACTGGCGCTCTTGATAAGATAGTCCGGTCCAGGCAGAGCCATATCCCCCCGGGATCTGCTGGACCAGTTCCTCCATCGCGGCCATGGCCGTCCCCGAGCTGGCGCTGTCGCTTTCCTGACCTGAAATCTCGATCGCATTGACGCCGTCAAAGCGGGCAAGGCTGGGCTCGACTGGCTCCCAACGGGTGGACATGAAGGCGGTAAAGGGCACCATCTCGCCGCCCGAATTGCGCGCATACCATTTTTCGACATCTTCGGGCTGCATGCGGTTTTGCGCGCCGCCTTGCACGATGACGGGGCGCAGCTGGGCGCCAAGGGCAAAGTCATTGACCTCGGTTCCCGCAAAAATCGTCGAAAGCATCGAGTTCACCTCGGACACTTTCAGCCCAAAGCTTTCGGCCTTTTGCTGATCGATATCGATGCGCAAGGCCGCCTCGTCATCGGTGCCGCGGCCCTCGACGTTTTGCAGGCGGCTGTCGGCGGCGGCCAGTTCCTCAAGCGCGTCCGAGGCTTGGCCCAGTGCATCCGAGCCCGAGCTGGACTGGTCAAGCAGATACATGCTGAACCCCGAGGAGTTTCCCAGTCCTGGAATGGCGGGCGGCTGCATAAAGGTGATGCGCCCGGCGCGATGAGAGCCGAATTTCGCATTCGCGCGCGCGGCCAGCGCCTTGGCAGATTGCGCAGAAGTATTGCGCTGATCGAAATCCTTGAGCTTGATGAAAAGCATCGCACGCGCCTGCGAGGTGCCCGAAAACCCGAAACCCAGCGCCGTAAAGACCGATTCCACCGTGTCTTTTTCATCGTTGAGCAAAAAGTTCTCGATCTCTTCGACCACGGCCGAAGTCTGTTGCGAGGTCGTGCCCTCGGACAGGCTGATCTGGGCCTGAAGCACGCCCTGATCCTCGGTCGGAATAAAGGTCGAGGTCATGCGCCCGAAAAGATCGGTGACGCCAAAGCCGATCAATGCCAGCACCACCATGACCAGCATCGGGCGGCGCAGGGTGCGCCGAACGGTGGCGCTATAGCCATTGGTCAGCCGATCAAAGCCCGCGTTGAACCAGCGTGCCGGGGCAAAGCGGGTCGGGCCGTGGTTGGGCTTTAGCATGCTGGCGCACATCGCGGGTGTCAGGATCAGCGCGACAAACAGCGACAGCACCATGGCGGTGATGATCGTCACCGAGAACTGGCGATAAACCACGCCCGTCGATCCCGCCATGAAACCCATTGGCAAGAAGACCGCAGACAGCACCAGCGCGATCCCCACCAGCGCCCCCGAGATCTGGCTCATGCTTTTCTCGGTGGCCTCGACCGGGTCGGATTTGTCTTCCTCCATGACGCGCTCGACGTTTTCGACAACGACGATGGCGTCATCGACCAACAGGCCAATTGCCAACACCATCGCAAACATCGTCAGCGTGTTGATGGAATAGCCAAGCGCGGCCAGCATGCCAAAGGTGCCTAGCAAAACCACGGGCACAGCAATGATCGGGATCAGCGTGGCGCGCCAGTTTTGCAGGAAAATCAGGATGACCAGAAAGACCAGAACGATGGCCTCGATCAGCGTGTGATAGACCTTTTCGATCGACAGTTCGACAAAGGGGGCGGTGTCATAGGCGGTACGGACCTCTACGCCTTCGGGAAGCGCGCTTTTCAGGTTCTCAAGCGCAGCCTTGACGCCTGCGGCCGTTTCCACCGCATTCGCCCCTGTCGCAAGGTTCACCCCGAACCCCGAGGCGTTCATGCGGTCAAAGCGTGAATCCGAGCCATAACGCTCTTGTCCGATTTCGATTTCCGCGACATCTCCCAACCGCACGCTGGCCCCGTCCGAGCCCGTTCGCAGCAAGATATTGCGAAAGTCATCCGCCGAGGTCAGCTGGCTTTGCGCGGTGATCGTGGCGGTGAACTGCTGACCCGTCACGACGGGCTGGGTGCCAAGGCTGCCCACGGATACGGTCATGTTCTGGGCCGCCACCGCCGAGGTGATATCGGCGGGTGTCAGTTGAAACTGCGCCAGTTTCAGCGGGTCCAGCCAGACACGCATGGCATAGCCCGACCCAAAGATGTTCACGCCCCCGACGCCTTCGACACGTTTGACCGGGCCTTCGACGACCTCTTCCAAAAGGTTGCCCAATTCGATGCGGCTGTGTTTGTTCCCGGTCGAGACCAGCGCCCCCACCATCAGGATAGACGAGGTTGATCGTGATACGGATACGCCCGAGGTCTGCACTGGCGTGGGCAGCCTGCTTTCGACCGAGCGGACCTTGGATTGCACCTCATTCAATGCGTCAACCGGATCGACGCTGTCGTCGAATGTCAGGGTAATCGTTGCACGCCCCGTCGAGGATGAGGACACCGTATAAAGCAGCCCGTCCAGCCCTGTCAGCGCATCCTCGATCGGGGTGGTGACCGAGTTCTGGACTGCCGCGGCGGTTGCGCCCGAATAGCTGGCTGAAATCCGGACTGTCGTTGGTGCGATGTCGGGATATTGCGACACGGGCAGCGAGAAGATCGAGAAGGCGCCCGCCAGCATGGTGACGATTGCCAAGACCCAGGCAAAGACCGGCCGGTGGATAAAGAAATGTGCCATGCCTGATTAGTCCGCCTTGTTCGCTTGACCCGACCGGCTGGCTTGATCTGTTGCATTGACTTGATCTGCCGGGGCGGCAGGCGCATCAGCGGCAGTCTGGGAGGTTGTCTCGCCGGATGGCGTCTGGGGGGCTGCGGGCGCGTCAGGGGTGGTTGCTGCCCCGGCCGCCTCACTTGCGTTTGGCGCGTTGCCCTGTATGGGCTCTGCGCTTGCCTCGTCCGTGGCCTTGCCTGTCACCTCAACAGCTGTTGTGCTGGTGGTCGGGTCGGTGCTGTCGCGGACCACGCCATTGGCATCGATGGTGACTGGAACAGGCTTGACCTCGGCGCCCACGCGCAGGTTCTCAAGCCCGTCAAGAATGACTTGCTCGCCCTCGCTGATGCCTTGGGTCACGATCCATGAGTTCTTATACGAGCCGCTTTCGGTCAGTGTGACCTGTTGGGCCAAGCCATCGCGGGCGACAAAGGCCGTCAGCGTCCCATCCGAGGCACGTCGCGTCGCGCGCTGGGGGATCAGCACGGCACGGGTTGTGCCAAGCGTCATCTGCACGCGCAGGAACTGGCCGGGCAGGATCAGCGCATCGGGGTTATCGAATTGCAGCCGGATCGGCACGGTTCCGGTGGTCGGGGAGACGGTAATCCCTGGGCTGACCAGGCGGCCCTTGCCGGAATAGGTCTCGCCGGTTTCCAGCACCAGCGTCGTGGCGGCATCGCCATTCGAGGACAGGCTACCAGCCTGCATGCGCTCGCGGTTGCGCAGAATGCGGGCGCTGGATTCGCTGACATCCACATAGACCGGATTAAGCTGGGTGATCGTGGTCAGCGCATCTGCCTGATTGGCCGTCACCAGATCGCCTACAGATACCGCCGCCACATCGGGCACGCCATCGATGGGGCTGATGATCGTGGTCCGGCGCAACGAGAGCTGTGCAGTATCGCGCGCGGCTTCGGCGGATTTGACATTGGCTTTGGCCTGGGCCAGCGCAACTTCGGCATTGGACAGATCAACCGAGCTGACGCTTGAGCGTTCTAGCTTGCGGTATCGCGCCACGGTTGCCTCGGCCGAGGTCAGGCTGGCCTGCGCGCCCGCCACGCTTGCCTCGGCGGCGGCAAGGGCCGCTGCCAAAGTTTCCGGGTCAAGGCGGAACAATGTATCCCCGATTTTGACGGGTTGTCCCGGCTCATAAACGATTTCGCGCACCTCGCCGCCGACCTGCGGGCGAATTGCTGTTTCCTGATAGGCCACCGCGCGACCGGGCAGGGTCACGACATAGGGAACGCTTTCTTCAGCGACGGCCATGACGCCAACGTCACGCGGGCCCTGCGGCCCTCTTTTGCCTGCGCCCCCTGGTGCGCCTTGACCAAAGATGGGCGTGGCAATTAGCAGGGAAATCATCGCGGCGGCCAAAGGCCACCGACTTGTCTTGCAGCAGAGCATGCGGCGTCGTTCCTCGTCTCAGCGGGTGCGTAGTCCGTTTGAACCTTCTACGGGCATACCCAATGGCAAGTAAACGAGGATGACTACTGCGCTCACAGTTGCGAGAGCAGGCGAAAGGGCGCTGGGCATTTGGCCTGTCGCGGTCGGGCTGGTGGCTAGTGGCGCTGCTGGTTGCTGGCGGCCGCGCGGGGGGGGCGGGGGCCGGGTCATAGTCTTGGCGTGGACGATCCGGGTTGGGCGT
>NZ_DALZMB010000089.1:0-15345 GCF_032007265.1 Paracoccus sp. (in: a-proteobacteria)
ATTCGAAATCAGACGGCGCTGCCGGCGACTTGGATCGGCAATGGGAACGGCCGACATCAGCTTGCGGGTATAGGGATGTTGGGGATTTTCAAACACCGCCGCCCGCGAGCCGATCTCGACGATCTGGCCCAGATACATCACCGCGACGCGGTGACTGATGCGTTCCACCACGGCCATATCATGGCTGATGAACAGATAGCCAAGTCCAAGATCCTCTTGCAGATCCAGCATCAGATTGATGACCTGAGCCTTGATCGAGACATCCAGCGCCGAGACGCTTTCATCAGCCACGATCAACTTGGGGTTCAGCGCCAAGGCGCGCGCAATGCAGACGCGCTGGCGTTGCCCGCCCGAGAATTCATGGGCGAAACGATCCGCCATCTGCGCTGACAGCCCAACCTTTTCCAGCAGCTCGCCCACGCGCTTATGAGCCTGATCCGGGGTTGCCAGACCATGGGCAATCATCGGCTCGGCAATGGCTGCGCCGATGCGCATGCGCGGGTTCAGGCTTTCATAGGGATCTTGAAAGATCATCTGAGCATCGCGCCGAATATCGGCCAGCTTTTGTTTGCTGGCCGCGCCGACATCGCGCCCCTCGATCTGGACCGTCCCCGAGGTCATTTCCGTCAGGCGAATGACGGACCGACCGGTTGTCGACTTGCCGCAGCCAGATTCGCCCACCAGCGCCAAGGTTTCGCCCGCGTGCAGATCAAAGGAAATATCCTCGACCGCGTGAATGCGTCCGATCGTGCGCCGCAAGATGCCCTTTTTCACCGGGAACCGCGTGACAAGGTTCTGCACGCGCAAGACGGGTTCCAGATCATTGCGCACGGTCTGTGCCGTCGGTTTGACTTCGGAAATGCGGCCGCTGGCCATATCGACCACCGGAAAGCGCAAGGGGCGCGCCTGCCCTGTCATCGATCCCAATTGCGGCACCGCAGACAACAGCGCGCGGGTATAGGGATGGGCCGCGCCCTTAAACAGCTTCGCAGTGGTGTCCGTCTCGACCAGATCGCCGCGATACATCACCACGGTTCGATCCGAGATCTCGGCCACGACCCCCATATCATGGGTGATGAAAAGGACCGACATGCCCTCTTCTTCCTGAAGGGTCTTGATCAGCTCAAGGATCTGGGCCTGGATCGTCACATCCAGTGCCGTCGTCGGCTCATCGGCGATCAGCAGCTTGGGTGCGCAGGCAAGCGCGATCGCGATCACGACACGCTGGCGCATCCCGCCCGAGAAATTCATCGGATATTCATTCAGCCGCGTCTGGGCCGATGGGATGCGGACCCGGTCAAGCAGCCGCGCAGCCTCGGCACATGCGGCGGCATGGTCCATGCCGCGATGCTGCATCAAGACCTCGGTGATCTGATCGCCGATCTTAAGCACCGGGTTCAACGAGGTCATCGGCTCTTGAAAGATCATGCCGATGCGGTTGCCCCGGATCTTTTGCATCTCATCATCGGGCAGTTGCAACAGCTCGCGGCCCTCAAAGGTGATGCTGCCGCTGACGCGGGCATTCTTGCCCAAAAGCCGCATCACCGACATGGCGGTCACGCTTTTGCCCGAGCCCGATTCACCCACCACCGCAACGGTTTCGCGGGGGCCGATGTCAAAGCTGATATTGCGCACCACATCGCGCCAGGTGCCTGCAACCTTGAACGAGGTGCTCAGGTCCGAAATCGAAAGGATCGGTGTCGACATTGTTCAGCCCTCGCGGCGGGGATTAAGGATATCGCGCAGGGCATCACCGATCAGGTTGATCCCAACGATCAGCAACAGCAATGTGATGCCGGGAAAAACGCTGATCCAGTAATCGCCCGACATCATATATTCAAAGCCGTTCGAGATCAGCAGCCCAAGCGACGGCTCGGTCACGGGCAAACCGATGCCCAAAAAGGACAAGGTCGCCTCTAGCATGATGGCATATGCCACTCGCATGGTGGCCACGACGATCAGCGGTGGCAGGCAGTTGGGCAGGATATGGCGAAAGATGATGCGCCGATCAGGCAAAGCCATCGCCCGCGCGGCATCAATATAGGCGCGCTTGCTTTCAATCAGCGCCGAGCCGCGTACCGTTCGCGCATAATAGGCCCATTGCGTCACCACCAAGGCGATGATGATCTTGTCGATCCCCTGCCCCAGAACGGCCAGAAAAATCAGTGCAATCAGAATGGTGGGAAAGCTCAGCTGAATATCGACGATGCGCATCAGCACAGCATCGACCCGGCCCCCCGCATAGGCTGAAATCAGGCCGATGCTGGCCCCGATCACCAAGGCGATGGCCGCGCTCAGCAACCCGACCAGGATCGAGGTGCGCAGCCCGTATAGAATTGCGCTGAAGAGATCGCGACCCTGATCGTCGGTGCCCAAAAGATAGGTCATGCCCGACATGCTTTGCGATCCGGGTGCAAGTCGCCCATCCATGATGTCGAGCTGCGCCAGATCATAGGGGTTCTGCATCGCCAAAAGCGGCGCAAAGACTGCGGCCAGCACCAAAAGGCCCGTGATGATCAGCCCGGTCAGCGCCAGCCGATCGCGCAACAGCGCGCGGATCGTGCGCCAGAACGGCGAGGAAGCGTTGGGTGCACTGGTCGCGCCAGAAGCGCCCGGCGCCGTATGGACAGAATTCGCGTTCTGGCTCATTTCGA
The DNA here is from genome assembly GCF_032007265.1 of Paracoccus sp. (in: a-proteobacteria). Lineage (GTDB taxonomy): Bacteria > Pseudomonadota > Alphaproteobacteria > Rhodobacterales > Rhodobacteraceae > Paracoccus. The sequence goes on from NZ_DALZMB010000089.1 coordinate 2,655, forward strand.
ACCTCCTTCCAGCCGGATGCGCGGATCGACGATCGAATAAAGGACATCGACCAACAGGTTGATCACGCTGAACATCAAGACGGTAATCATCAGATAGGCCAGAATGACCGGGCGATCGAGCACACCGATAGCGTCGATGATCAGCTTGCCCATTCCCGGCCAGGCAAAAATGGTTTCGGTCACGACGGCAAAGGCAATCAGCGCGCCCAGCTCAAGCCCGATCACGGTGATCAGAGGGATCAAGGTGTTCTTCAGCACATGGACCCGAAGAATACGCTTTTCCGTCAAGCCCTTGGCCCGGGCAAAGCGCACGTAATCCAGCTGCATCACCTCCATCACGCCCGCGCGTGTCAGGCGGATCACCAGCGAGATCTTGAACAGCGCAAGGTTGAACGCGGGCAGGATCAGATGCGACAGCCCATCAAGCGTCAGAAAGCTGACCGGAACGCCGAACAGATTGACCGTATCGCCACGTCCCGATGCCGGCAACCAGCCCAGCTGCACGCTAAAGACCATGATCATCATCAGCCCGATCCAGAAGCTGGGCAGGCTGAAGCCAAGGATCGAAAAGGTCATGATGGTTTTCGAGACCCAGCCTTCGGGCTTTAGCCCTGCGCGGATGCCCAGGGGGATCCCGATGATCAAAGCCATGATCAATGCGGTAAAGGCCAGCTCTAAGGTCGCGGGCATGCGCTGGAAAATCAGATCAAGCGCGGGCTGGTTAAAGACGAAGGAATTTCCAAGATCACCGTGCAGTGCCTTGGAAACAAATGTGAAATATTGCTCCCATACGGGCCGATCAAGGCCGAAAGAGCGGATGATTTCAAGGCGCTCTGCGGGCGTGGCGGATGCGCTTAGCAAGACGTCAACTGGGTTGCCGACCATATAAAGGCCAATAAAAACCAGCACCGACATGACGATCAGCGTCATGATCGCCTGTAAAAAGCGGCTGAGAAGATAGCTGCTCATGGCGTGATCTCCGTAGGTTCGGGATGGGAATTCGATCCCGCCTCAAGGGCGGCGATACGCGAGGTCAGCAGCTGGCGATATGCGGCCTCGTCGACGTGGTTAAGCACCAAAGCCTGGGCGGGCAATGATGACCTGGCGTGAAAATCAGCCCAGGTTTGACCCGCAGTCGGGCCGCAGGTGGTGACCCCCACCGCCATGTCTCGCCCCGAGAACAGCTTGGGATTGATCAGATAGGCAATGGTCATGGCATCATGGATCGGTCCGCCCTCGCGGCCATAGCGCGCCAGATCGCCACGATCATAACAACGCAAAAGCCCCGCCAGTGCAGAACCCGGCGCGTGGCCATGCGCCTCAAGCGCGGACAAATCATCTTGTGCAAACAGGGCCTGCATCGTGACATCGAGCGGCGCAAGCACCAAGGGCACATCCGAATTCCAGACAATCTGCGCAGCATGAGGATCGGCATGGACGTTATATTCCGACCAGGGGGTGCGATGCCCCATCTCGGCAAAGGCACCACCCATGGCAATGATACGGTCGATCCCCTGTGCGACCTCAGGGTGCAGCCGCAATGCCAGTGCCAGATTGGTCAAAGGACCAAGGGCGCAGATCGTGATTTTTTCCTTCGCCTGCGCTGCGGCACGCGCAGTTTGCGCGATAAAGCTGACGGCTGATTGATTTTGCGGTTGCAGATCTGTGGGGGGGACAAGCGCATCGGGAAAGGCGCCGATATGCGCGTATTTTCCCAAAACCTGCTCGCGGATCAGCGGTTGGGCCGCGCCCGCGTAAACGCCGATCTTATCGCGGCCTGCCAAAGCAACCACCTTGAGTGCATTGGTAACGCTGGCATCCAGCCCAACATTTCCCGCAACGACGCTGATGCCCAGAACCTCGATCTCGGGCGAGGCCAGCGCAAGCCAGATTGCGGCGGCGTCATCCACGCCCGGATCTGTATCGATAATGATGCGGCTGCGGCTCATGCCAGTGCTCCGTCACGATAGCGCGACAGGCGATCAAGAAAGAAGGCAATCACGCCGGGCGCATCAACGCGCGTGACGATCTGCGCATTCGGCGCCAGTCCGCTTTTGCCGTACCAATCGGCCACCGTCTGCCCCATGCACAGCTCGGATTCGCTTTCGATAAAGATCCGTGCCGGTGTCGTCTCGAACAGCTGCGGCGCCAAAAGCCAGGCAATGACCAAAGGATCATGCAGCGGCCCCCCACGAGAGCCATAGCGCGCAACCTGATTGCGGTCCCAGAAGGCCATGAGATCGGCCAATGTCCCGGCAATGCGCCCGCTGACTGCGGCAAATTCCGCGACATGTTCGGGTTTGAGAATGACCTGATGGGTCGCGTCCAGCGACAGCGCCACAATGGGCACCTCGGAGGAAAAGACCACATGCGCCGCATGGGGATCGACCAGCATGTTGAATTCCGAGGTCATGGTCCGGTTCCCCGGCTCGCGATAAGCGCCGCCCATCATCACGATGCGGGCAATGCCGCGCGCAATCTCGGGGGCGATGCGCAGGGCCAGGGCAATATTGGTCAAAGGCCCAAGGCAGCACAGCGTAACCGGATTGCCGGTCGCTGCGGCCTGCCTTAGCGTCTCGATCAGAAAATCAACGGCGCCGGTCGCCTCGGGGGTCTTTTCCGGTGGGGGCAGATGGGTGTTTCCAAGCCCATTCTCGCCGTGAAACTGGCCATAGATTGGCTCGCGCAGAAGGGGGCGGTGACTGCCGGGATAGACAGGGATGTCGCCCCTTCCACCCAATTCGCAAATCTGCAACGCATTGCGTAAGGTCCGCTCTAGCGGTTGGTTGCCCGCGACTGGCGTGATGCCCAGAATATCGAGTTCCGGAGAGACAAAGGCGGTCAATAACGCGATGGCATCATCGATACCGGGATCGCAATCGATGATGATCGGGGTGACGGTCATGGCAGGACTTTCGTGATGGTCGCAGACAATAGCAAGGACGGCCCCGATCTGACGATGGGGATGCGGGATGGTATGGACGACCGGGGCCAGTCTGGCCCTGGTGGTTAGGGTTTCACGCGCCTGACCGGCTCGGGCCAAGGCGAAAAAGGCGGAACCGGCCCGGTCTGATGGGTCACATATTCCGCGTCAAAGCGCGCCGACGCTGCGCAAAACCTCGGCGATTTCGGCGCGCGCGATCTCGGTCAGGGGCTGCTGAGGGGCAATCGGATCGCCCACCGCGAAGCCCTGCATCTGCAGGGCGGCCTTGATACAGCCCGCGATGGAATATTTCGCGAAGATTTCGTTCACGCGCCAAAGCGGACGCTGAAGCTCCATTGCCTTGCCCCAGTCGCCCGAACGCGCCGCCTCGTAAAGGGCAAGGCTTTGCGGTGCGACGATACAGGCCGGGCCAGCCATCCAGCCGACCCCGCCAATCATCAGAACGCAGGCCGGAATATGGGCCGAGGCCGCAAAGACATCCAAACGCCCGCGCGTGCGTTCGATGATCGATAAAAGACGCCCGGTATTGGTCGAGGCATCCTTGATATATCGGATATTTTCAACATGGGAGAGGCGCTCGATCACCGGCAGGGTCAAATCCGAACGCTGAAAGTTCGGATTGGTATAGATCACAACCGGACGACCTTTGGCGGCGGCAGCGATTGCGGTGAAATAGGCCTCGACCCCGTCGTCATTGATGGGGAAGTAGGCCTCAAGGACGGCAAGGATGCCGTCAGCGCCCGCATCGACCATCGCCTCGGTCTGAGCCACGGCGTCACGGATCGAGGTCGAGGCCACGCCCGCGATCACCGGTACGCGACCGCGGTTGGCCGCCAATGTGGCGCGCACCACCTCGAGGCGTTGGTCGTTGGACAGATAGGCAAATTCGCCCGTGCTGCCCAAAGGGGTCAGTCCATGGACATTTTGCGCGACCAGATGATCGACCAGATCGCCCAATACCTGGGTATTCACCCGGCCATCGTCATGAGTTGGCGTGACCAGATAGGGAAATACTCCGTGAAACGACATGGCTGCGCCCCTTTTTGCTGTGCGATTACTCGGACTTTACAAGTTCGGGCAGGGTATAGCCGTCCGAGCGCCCCTCATAAACCAGCCCTTTTTTCATGGCCCAGGTGTTATCAAGGAAAAACAGCGGAATGATCCCCAGATCGCCAACCGCAATTTCCGTCGCCTTTTGCAAAAGTGCCTCGCGTTGCGCATCATCCAAGGTATGGCGCGCTTCGTTCAGGGTCGCGTCGAATTCCGGGTTGGAATAGCGGCCACGGTTCCCCTGCCCGGCCTTTTCGCCGTAGGTTTCAAGCAGCGGGCCAAGCACGCCCGAGGCCTCGCCGGTTTCTACTGCGGCGCCCCCCATGATCAGGCTGAACTCCTGAGCCGATGCGCGGGTGAAATAAACGCTGCCCGGCAGGGTCTCGACCGCGGTTTTGACACCGGCGCGGCTGAAGAACTGGCCAATGGCCTGCGCCACTTTGGAATCGTTGGGATAGCGGTCGTTCGAGGCGTGGAAGGTCAGATCAAAGCCATTGGGATAGCCCGCCTCAGCCAAAAGCTTCTTGGCGCCATCGACATCATAGGCATCGACCGTCAGCTTGGGATCATAGCCGAAATAGCCCTGGGGAACGACCTGACCGGTGGGCGTGCCCTGCCCGTCCATGATGCGCTCGACAATGGCGTCGCGATTGAGCGACAGCGACAAGGCGCGGCGGACCTGAGCATTTTGCAGCGGGTTCTTGCCATCGGGGCCCTTGGCAAAGGGCGATTGCTCGCGCGCCTGATCCATATGCAGATACATCAGGCGGTTGCCTGTGGATTTCACCACATTCAGACCCTCGGTACCTTCAAGGCGGCGCGTATCGGCGGTGGGGATGTTTTCGATCATATCGACATCACCCGCCAGCATCGCAGCCACACGCGCGCTGTTGTTTTTGAAGATCCGGAAGGTCACCTTGTCCCATTCGGGCTTTTCACCCCAATAGGCATCGTTGCGCGCCAAGACGATATTGTCGTCAGGCGTCCAAGACACAAAGCTGAACGGCCCCGTGCCGATCACGCCCTGGCCCTTGTTCATCTGCTCGGTGGTGGTAGCGCCCTGCTCGGACGGCAAGATGGCCACGCGGCTGAGGTTGTTAAGCAATAGCGGCGTCGGCCCGTCTGTGGTGATGCGCACCGTCTGGGGATCAACCGCGACCACATCGACGATCGACTTCACATATGGGGCGAAGGAGCTGGGGCTGTTGGTGGCAGCCAAAGGCACACGCTTGATGCTGGCCACGACGTCTTGTGCATCCAGATCGCTGCCGTCGTGGAACTTGACGCCGCTGCGCAGCTTGAATTCCCAGGTGGTGTCATCGATGCGCTGCCAGCTTTCCGCCAGGGCGGGCTGGATTTGCTGATGAGCATCCTGATTGACCAGGCCGTCGAAAATGTTGCGCGCCATCGCGCTATTGGGTCCAACCACGTAAAATTGCGGGTCCATCGAGGTTGTCGAGGCCGAAAGCCCGATGGTCAGATCCTTGGCAGATCCCATAAGCGGCAAAACCGCCACTGAAAGCGCAAGCGTTGCCGTTGCAAAAAACTTCATTCCTGATCACCCCCTCCGAAACATATCGGGATGCGCCGGGTCCGGCGCGGTCTGGCCACAAAGAATAGGGGTTCCTATCCAGTATGAAAAATTGCATTTATGCCTGAGTTCATGCCTAAATATTATAGTTGATGCAACGATGCGCCTGAAGCCTCGCCAGTTGGAAGCCTTTCGCAACGTCATGATCTCGGGCGGGGTGACGGCTGCTGCGGATGCGATGAACATCACCCAGCCTGCGGTCAGCCGCCTGATCCGAGACCTGGAACTGGCGGTCAGCCTGACGCTGTTCACGCGACAAGGTGCTAGGCTGTCACCCACCCCCGAGGCTGTGTTGCTGCTGCATGAGGTCGAGCGTCTTTACATCGGCATCGACCAGATCTCGCGGGCAGCCAGCGATATCCGCGAACATAAGAACATCGTGCTGCGGTTGGCCAGTGTCACCTCATTGGTGCGCCCCTATCTGCATCAGGCCCTGATCGAGCTGGTCGGCAATCGCATCGATCTGCCCTTGGTCATTGATGTCGAGAACAGCCGTCATATCTGGGATATGGTTGAAAACAGTCACTACGATCTTGGCTTTGTCTTTGGCCCAGCGCGGGGCGGTGATCTGCCTTGTGTGCATCTGCACAGCTCAAACGCGGTTGCAGCCATGCCTTTGGATCACCCGCTGGCCGCGCTGGATGTGATTACCCCTGCCGATCTGACAGGCTATCGGGTGCTGACTGCCGGGCGCAACTCGCCGCTGCGTCAAGGGCTGGACCGAGCCTTTTCGGTAACCGACCAAGCCCCGGTCAGCACGCTGGAAAGCTCGATGCTGAATTGCTGTCATTTCGCGGCAGCTGGCATGGGCGTGGCCATCGTCGATTGCATCACGCTGCGCGCGGCGGGAACCGATCTTTGCGCCCGTCCATTCCTTCCCGCAATCGATGTCTCATATTATGCGACCCGCCCAGCGGGCAGCCGCCGTATTCCGCTGATCGATCAGATCATCGCGAGGATGGCCGAGTTGCTGGAGCAAGAGGATACGGTTTCGTCCCCATCCCCAAAGGATAGAATGAACCGGGATTAAGCCTGACCGCGCGCGGCCCGGTCACACCGATGCCCCTTGCGAGCCACCCTGCCTGACGGCCATGATCCCCTAACCTATGCCGGTCAATCGGGCAGGTTAATCGGGCCGGATCTGCTGGCTGCGGATCATATCAGCCCGGACATATAAAAAGGGCGGGTCGCCTGGACCCGCCCTTGATCATATCTGTCGCAATCGGGCTTCTCAGCCGATCAGGCGTTGAACAAGAAGTGCAGCACATCGCCGTCTTTGACGATATAGCTTTTGCCCTCGACGCGGAATTTTCCAGCCTCACGGGCGCCTGCTTCGCCATTGCCGGCAACGTAATCGTCATATGCGATGGTTTCGGCGCGGATGAAGCCACGCTCGAAATCGCCATGGATCACGCCAGCGGCCTGAGGGGCGGATGTGCCCTGACGGATGGTCCAGGCGCGCGCCTCTTTGGGGCCGACGGTGAAATAGGTCTGCAGGCCCAGCAGCTCATAGCCCGCACGGATCAGGCGATCTAGCCCCGCCTCATGCAGACCCAGCTCTTCCAGGAACATTGCGGCTTCATCGGCTGCCAGCTGGCTGATCTCTTCTTCGATCCGGGCCGAGATCACGACGCAACCCGCACCTTGCTTGGCCGCCATTTCGGCGACGCGCGCAGATTGGCTGTTGCCGACGGCTGCTTTGTCTTCTTCGACGTTGCAGACATAAAGCACAGGCTTGGCCGTCAACAGCTGCAGCATGTTCCAGGATTTCTGCTCATCCTCGGCAACATCAACCGTACGCGCCGGGCGGCCTTCGTTCAAAGCGGTCTGGGCGCGCTTGAGCAGCACCTCTTGCTCGGCGGCCTCTTTATCGCCCCCCTTCACCTTACGGCTCAGGTTGGCAAGGCGGCGCTCGATCGATTCAAGATCCGCGATCATCAATTCGGTTTCGATGGTCTCGGCATCGGCCACCGGATCGATTCGGCCTTCGACATGGGTGATGTCGCCATCTTCAAAGCAGCGCAGCACATGGGCGATGGCATCGACTTCGCGGATATTGGCCAGAAACTGGTTGCCCAAGCCCTCGCCCTTGCTGGCGCCTTTCACAAGACCAGCAATATCGACGAAGGTGATCCGCGTCGGAATGATCTGCTTGGAGCCTGCGATTTCGGCCAGCTTGTCCAGCCGCGGATCGGGCACGGCAACCTCGCCGACATTCGGCTCGATGGTGCAGAACGGAAAGTTGGCGGCCTGAGCCGCCGCAGTACGCGTCAGCGCGTTGAACAGCGTCGATTTGCCCACATTCGGCAGACCAACGATCCCCATGCGAAAGCCCATGTCTTATTCCTTCAAATAGCGTTGTCGCTATCTAGGGGCAGCCACAGCGCAAGTCCAGTATTGAGCGAAGGTGCAAATCGCGCGATCTTGTGCTGAGTCACAGGAGGATGCGATGAAATTCACTCCCTATCTGTCGTTTCAGGGCCAGTGTGCACAGGCCATGGCCCATTACGCCGAGATCTTTGGCGCCACCCCGCAATTTCTGCGCTTTTCGTCCATGGCCGGGCAGCCCGGCATGCCAGAGCTGCCCCCCGAACAGCAAGACTGGGTGATGCATGGCGAAATCACCCTGCCCGATGGCAATATGCTGATGGGCGCGGATATGCCTGCCCAATACGGCGGCGAGGCCCAAGCGGGCGTCTCGGCGGCGCTGTCATTCGATGAAATCGCCCAAGCGCGCGATATATTCGAGCGCCTGGCCAAGGACGGCACCGTAACCATGCCCTTTGGCGAGACGTTTTTCTCGGCCGGATTTGGCATGGCCAAGGACCGCTTCGGTACCAGCTGGATGGTCATGACGACCCAGCACACTGATAAAAGACCGTAAAGCTCGCCAAGCAGACAGCAGAAAGTCGCTGGAAAGCTGCCAGACGTTGATCTTTCCCCTCTGGGCAGGCTAACCCTTGTGGCAACGGACGGAAGGGTTACAGATGACCAGAATCGACAGGTGTTTTGCACAGCTCAAGGAACGCGATCAAAAGGCATTCGTGGCCTATATGATGGCGTCGGACCCTGATTTCGACACATCGCTTGAAATCATGCGTGGCCTGCCTGCCGCAGGGGTCGATATCATCGAGCTGGGTGTCCCTTTCACGGATCCGATGGCAGATGGCCCGACGATCCAGCTGGCTGGCCAGCGCGCACTGGCCGCAGGCGGCAGCCTGACGCGCACGCTGGATATGGTGCGCGCGTTCCGCAAGGATGATGCGAACACGCCGGTTGTGCTGATGGGCTATTACAACACGATCTACGCCCGCGAAGGCAGCGTCGAGCGCTTCCTGACCGAGGCCGTCGAGGCGGGCATTGACGGTCTGATCATCGTCGATCTGCCACCCGAAGAGGATAGCGAGCTGTGCATCCCCGCGCAAAAAGCCGGGATCAACTTCATTCGTCTGGCAACGCCGACGACCGATGACAAGCGCCTGCCCGCCGTTCTTAACAATACCAGCGGATTTGTTTACTACGTCAGCGTCACCGGGATCACCGGCTCGGCGGCGGCCAATGCCGCCTCGGTCGGCCCCGAAGTCGCGCGCATTCGCAAGGCAGCCCATTTGCCAGTGGTTGTGGGCTTTGGCATTTCGACCCCCGAAGCTGCGCATGAAATCTCAAGCGTGGCGGATGGCTGCGTGGTGGGAAGCGCGATCGTCAAACTGATTGGCGAAGGTCGTCCCGTTCCCGAAGTGCTGGCCTTTGTCGCCTCGCTGGCCAAAGGGGCCCATGGCTGAGCCCAGCCAAGGCCCAATCAAATCCCCTGTCCGGAGCGATGCGCTCCGGGCAGACAGCCTGCCCTTAAAGCCAGAACCGGCGCCGGGGGTGGCGCCTGCCACGGCAGACCCAGCGCCGGAAATGCTGGTTATCCGCGATGCCCTGCCCGCAGATGCTGACCAGATCGCCGCGATCTGGAATCCCACGATCCGCGATACGGTGATTACCTTTTGGCCGGTCGAGCGCGGATGCGACGAGATCGCCGCCATGATCACCGCACGACAGGCATTGGGCCACGGCTTTTTCGTGGCGGAAATCGCCGGCCGGATTTGCGGCTTTGCCAGCTATAGCCAGTTTCGATCCGGGGGCGGCTATGCCCATTCGATGGAACATACGATCCACCTTTCTCCACTGCAAAAAGGGATCGGGCTGGGCCGCAAGATGATGCTGCACCTCGAGGCCCATGCGAAATCATCTGGGGCCAAACTGATGATCGGCGCGATCACGGCCAGCAACAGCGCCTCGATCAGCTTTCACCGCAAACTGGGCTATGAGCAATGGGGCTATCTGCCCAAGGCCGGCCGCAAGTTCGATCAATGGCATGATCTGGTTTTGATGGGCCGCGATCTGTGGCAAAATCCATAGATCGTTCAGCCTGATTGCTCGACCAATGCCGCAAGAAACCGCCTCGTCATGGCCGCTATGTAAGCTTTGCCATGGGGCGCTTGCGCCATGGTTGCCTGAGGCAGGCACGCGATTGTGAGCTAGCGCCTGCAACTGATCCGCGTTACGCTGGATAGGATGAACGAACACACGCGCCAAATGGAATGTCCTGAACTGCCAAAGCCTCGCAGCTTTTGGCAAAGGATCGCAGATAGGCTCGCGATCCTTGTAGGGGCAGGACGCACCCGCACCCCGCCTGAACGATCCGTTGCCTTCACCATTGCCGTGATTGCACTGGGCGCCAAACTGGCCAAGGCCGATGGCTCGGTCGTGCGCTCTGAGGTTTCGGCCTTTCGTCGGGTCTTTGTCATTCCCCGTTCTGAGGAAAAGAATGCCGCCAGGGTCTTTGATCTGGCGCGGCAGGATGTCTCGGGGTTTGATGGCTGGGCACGGCGCATTGCGCGCATGTTCGAGCCGGGCGATCCGGTTTTGCTGGATCTGATCGAGGGGCTGTTGATCATCGCCGTGGCCGATGGCGAACTGCACGAAGCCGAGATCATCTTTATCGACGAGGTCGCGCGCATTCTGGGGGTCACGCCGGAACAGGTCACCGCTTTGCGCCTGCGCCACGACCCCGACCGCCGTTGCCTGCCCTGCGAGGTTCTGGGTATTTCAATGGACACGCCCCTGCCCGAGGCGCGCAAGCGCTGGCGCGAGCTGATCTTGCAATCCCACCCGGATCGGGCGCTGGCCCGCGGCCTTCCGCCCGAAGCGGTGCGGCTGGCGGAAACGCGCACACGCGCGCTGAATGAGGCTTGGGATCAATACCGCAAAGCCCATAGCGCGCTGCAACCCGCCTGACCCACATCCACCGGCCCCAAGTGTCACGACGTCCAACGGTGCGGCCCTGCTGCCCCGACTTCCTGCACGGTGCCTGTGGTCTTGGCGCCCAATGCCTGCCGCCCCAGCTTGGTCCCACGCAGGCTGGGGAACCGATGCCCCTTCCGATGGGTTTATTTCGACGCGAACCGACAAAGGCCGCCCGGATGAAACATGCGCTGATTGCTCTTTTCCTGTCTCTGCCCCTCGCTGCTGCGGCGCAAGATTACGAACCACCCTCTGCATCAGAAGCACCACGGGATTCGAGCAGCGATACGACAGAACCCGGCGATCTAGGCTCTTTGATCGAAGATGGGGCCGAGTCCTTCTTCAAGGACCTGCTGCGCGACATCGAACCTCAGATGAATGCGATCGGTCGAGAATTGGGCAGCCGCGTCACCGCGCTTGGCCCGGTTTTTGACGATCTGGGAAATTTGATGGATGACATCAAGAATTATCAAGCGCCCGAACGTCTGGCGAATGGCGATATTCTGATCCGTCGCAAGCCCGGCGCGCCGCCACCGCCGGTTGTCAGCGAAAAGTTTCAGGATCTGACCAAACCCGCGCCGGAAAATGACCCGCGCATCAACCCGCCTCTGGGCGGCACGCCCGAACAGTTAAGGCCTGATGAAAACCTGCCCGAGGACACCATTCCCCCGGCTGGCCCTCAAATCGAACTGTAACCGACATCCGGCGGGCAGCTGGCAACTGGCAGCTGGCAGCTGGCAGCACCCGACAAAGCCAAAGAAAAACCCGCCACAGATATGTGGCGGGTCTTTTTGTCTGCGCCTTCGCCTGAAAGATCAGGCGTGGTTTTGACGGTTCTCGATCAGATCCTCGACGACGCTGGGATCGGCCAGCGTGGAAATATCACCCAAGGCCCCAAAGTCATTTTCCGCGATCTTGCGCAAAATGCGCCGCATGATCTTGCCCGAGCGGGTCTTAGGCAGGCCCGGCGCCCATTGGATCAGATCGGGCTTGGCAATCGGGCCGATCTCGGTGCGTACCCATGTCTCGAGTTCTTTGCGCAACTCATCCGAGGGCTCGATCCCGTTCATCAGCGTGACATAGGCGTAAATACCCTGCCCTTTCAGCTGGTGGGGATAGCCAACAACCGCAGCCTCGGCGACTTTTTCATGGGCAACCAGCGCCGATTCCACCTCGGCCGTACCCATGCGGTGGCCCGATACGTTGATCACATCATCAACGCGGCCCGTGATCCAGTAATAGCCATCCTCGTCACGACGGCAGCCGTCACCTGTGAAATAGGTGCCTGGATATTGCTGGAAATAGGTCTCCATGAAGCGCTGGTGATCGCCCCAGATCGTGCGCATCTGGCCCGGCCAGCTGTCCGAGAAGCACAAGACCCCCTCGACCCCATTGCCCTCTTGGACGGCCGCGGTCGATGCATCCAGCACCACCGGCTTGACCCCAAAGAAGGGCAGCGTTGCCGAACCGGGCTTGGTGTCGATCGCCCCGGGAAGCGAGGTGATCATATGGCCGCCCGTCTCGGTCTGCCAGAATGTGTCGACGATCGGGCAGCGTCCCTTGCCCACATGCTTGTCATACCAGACCCAAGCCTCGGGGTTGATCGGCTCGCCCACAGTCCCCAGAACCCGCAGGGAAGACAGATCGTATTTGTCGACCCATTCCGGCCCCTGACCCATCAGCGAGCGGATCGCGGTCGGGGCGGTATAGAATTGATTGACCTTGTGCTTTTCGCAAACGGCCCAGAAACGTCCCGCGTCGGGAAAGTTCGGCACGCCCTCGAACATGACAGTGGTGGCGCCATTGGCCAGCGG
>NZ_DALZMB010000090.1:0-15299 GCF_032007265.1 Paracoccus sp. (in: a-proteobacteria)
CGATCTTCCAGATCGCAGATTACGGCCTCGTCGGCGATCTCTTCCAGATCGTTCCCGAGCTGACCGAAAAGCTCTGAAAAAGCCCCACCCCGGCCTTTCTTCATTACAGAAATACCCCGGGGTGAGGCGCAAAGCGCCGAGGGGCAGAGCCCCCGACCCATCGCCAAACCGCCTGCAGACTTTGCAGGCGGTTTTCTCATTGATGTTGCAAGGCGCTTGCGCCTATCGTCGCCGCTGAGCGACGAAAGGATGACGACATGGCGATTCAATCAGTAGGCGTGATCGGCGCTGGCCAGATGGGCAATGGCATTGCCCATGTCTTTGCGCTGGCAGGCTATGATGTCCTGATGACGGATATCTCGCGCGAATCCCTGGATCAGGCCATCGTCTTGATTGGCCGCAACCTGGATCGCCAGGTCAGCCGCGACAAGATCACCCCCGCAGCCAAAGAAGCCGCGATGGCTCGGATCTCAACCACGATGCAGCTGTCGGATCTGGGTCAATGCGATCTGGTGATCGAAGCCGCGACCGAACGCGAGACCGTGAAACAGGCGATCTTCGAGGATCTGGTTCCGCATCTGAAGCCGGAAACCATCCTGACCTCGAACACGTCGTCGATCTCGATCACGCGCCTGGCCAGCCGCACCGACCGCCCTGGCAAGTTCATGGGTTTTCACTTCATGAATCCGGTGCCGATCATGCAATTGGTCGAGCTGATCCGCGGGATTGCGACGGATGAAGATACCTATCGTCAGCTTCTGGAGGTGGTCGAAAAGATCGGAAAGACTGCTGCCAGCGCCGAGGACTTTCCCGCTTTCATCGTCAACCGCATCCTGATGCCGATGATCAATGAAGCGGTCTATACGCTTTACGAAGGTGTCGGCTCGGTCAAGTCGATCGATGAATCGATGAAGCTGGGTGCCAATCACCCGATGGGCCCCCTCGAGCTTGCTGATTTCATCGGCCTTGATACCTGTCTTGCGATTATGAATGTGCTGCATGAGGGGCTGGCAGATACAAAATACCGCCCTTGCCCGCTGCTGACGAAATATGTCGAGGCAGGCTGGCTGGGACGTAAGACCGGGCGCGGATTTTACGACTATTCCGGCGAACACCCTGTTCCCACCCGCTAAACATCACCCTGCCAAATCGCGCGGCGTGCGGCCGGCTGCCTCATTATGCTGCAGGCGCAATCAGAGCCACGCGCTTTTGCAGAGCGGGTTTGACGAAGGAAAAAGAAAAACGCGCCTTCGGCGCGCTTTTTGGGTATTTGGATGATGAAGAAATCAGCCCTTTTTGCCGATCCTGGGCTCGGTCCCCGCGATGATGCGGGTAATATTGGCGTGGTGGCGGATATAGATCAGCACGGCCATGAAGCCCGTCGTCAGTGCCAAAGGCCAGCCATCAACTGCCAAGGCCAGAAAAGGTGCAAGCGCGGCTGCGACCAGTGCTGCGAGTGAGGAAATTCGAAACACCAGCGCCATGACCAGCCAGATGGCACAAGCGGCCAGACCCAGGCGCCAGTCGAGAGCAAGCAGCGTACCAAGGAAAGTGGCAACCCCTTTGCCGCCCTTGAAACCCAGCCAGATCGGGAAAAGGTGGCCAAGGAAAGCTGCGCCACCAGCGATCAGGGCTGCATCTTCACCCGCAATGGCGCGTGCCAGAAGAACGGCAATTGCCCCCTTGCCCGAATCGAGGAGCAGGGTTGCGAGGGCTGCCCCTTTGTTGCCGGTGCGCAGCACATTCGTTGCACCGATATTTCCCGAACCGATCTGGCGCAGATCGCCAAGGCCCAGAGCCCGCGTGATTACGATGCCAAAGGGGATCGAACCGAGCAGATAGCCGATCAGGGCCCAGATCATTGCGATCATGTGTTTCCTCCAAAGACGCGCGTGCCGCCGACCCAAGTTCCCAGCACTTTGCCTTCCATTCGCGCACCGTCAAAGGGGGTGTTTTTCGATTTGGACAAAAGTTTGAAGCGGTCGAGAATGAAGGGCGCGTCGGGGTCAAAGAGGATCAGATCGGCAGGCGCCCCCACACCAAGGCGCCCTGCCGCAAGGCCCAAGCGCTTGGCCGGGTTCAGCGACATCGCGCGCCACAGCTGCGCCAAGCTGAGCCCGCCTTGATGGTAAAGGCGCATGGCTGCGGGCAGCAGGGTTTGCAGGCCGACGGCCCCGGGCGCGGCCTCGCCAAAGGGTAGTCGCTTGGATTCCTCATCCTGCGGAGTATGGAAGCTGGCGATCACATCGATCAGCCCTTCGGCCACGGCATCGATCATGGCCTGGCGGTCCTCTTCGGAGCGCAAGGGCGGCGTGAAGCGGAAAAACGAGCGGTAGCCGCCAATGTCATATTCATTGAGCGTCAGGTGATGGATGGAAATACCGGCCGTGACATCCAAGCCCTCGTCTTTTGCGCGGCGAAGCGCGGGCAGGCTGTCGGCCACTGTGATCTGATCGGCATGCCAGCGGCATCCGGTCATGCGTACAAGGCTAAGGTCACGGTCAAGGCCCATCACCTCGGCCTGGGGCGAAACGGATGCGAGCCCATAAAGCGAGGCGAATTTGCCCGAGGTGGCCACCGCGCCTTTGGACAGGCTTGGGTCCTGCGGGTGGCCGATGATGAGCGCATTCAGTCCGCGCGCATAGGTCATGCAACGCGACAACAGCCGCGATTCGGGGACCACGCGCACACCATCGGTAAAGGCGACCGCGCCCGCATCCTGCAAAAAGCCCATCTCGACCATTTCGCGGCCATCCCGGCCACGGGTCAGTGCCGCCATGTGGCGAATATTGACCGGGGCATCGGCTGCGCGCCGAGTGGCGAATTCCAAGGCTTCCGGATCATCGATCGGGGGCAGCGTGTCGGGGCGCGCGATGATCGTGGTGACACCACCTGCTGCGGCTGCCAGCCCTGCCGAGCGGAAGCTTTCCTTGTGGCGCTCGCCGGGCTCGCCGATTTTGACGCCCCAATCGATCAATCCCGGGGCCAGACATTTGCCGCCCGCATCGATGATCAAAGCATCTTCGGGGGCTTGATCGTCGCGCGCGACAATCACACCATCCGCGATGGTCAGGCTGCCCAGATCCTCGCTTTGGGTTTCAGGATCGATCAGGCGGGCATTTTCAAAATGCTGGATCATGGCGCATCTTTCGTCATCTCGCCGGTTTGGATCTTGCGAATGATCCGCATGACCCCCTCGGCATCTGGTATTTGCAAAAAACCCTCGGCGCGTGTTTCGGCCTTGGCAACCGGGGCAAAATAAATCGAACTGGGGTCTCCGGGCACGAGCGTTACGGGCGTTGCAGGGGTGATCGGGTAAAAGAACAGCCTGCGCCCACGGATCGGCATATCGGTCGCCACGATGGCGCGGCGGTCGGTCAGCGTGTACCAGCTGCGCGAGCGAATATAGGCAGGCAGCAGGTTTTCAGACAAAGCTGTGCGCAGCCCCACCACCAGAAACAGCGAACCAAAGATCCACATCATCGTCCCCGAGCGCGCGGCCTGATACATCCAGAACAGCGCAAAGGCGATCATGAATAGGCCCAGCATGGCGCTGCGCAGATCCCCGCCCAGCCAGTTCACCCGACTTGAAGGGCGTCCCTGCCACAAGATCGCCTCACCCTCATCAAGGATGCCCTGCCAGCCGGGGGCCTCGGTTGGGGTGACCATCTAGCTGTCCTCGCTGTGATCAGGGGATTTACCTGCATGCAGGCGCATCATCAGCTGATAGACCGCACTTGCATTGGCAATGCGCTGAAATCCGATGCTTTGCAGCGGCAGGCTTGTGCTCCAGCTATGGCGTTCGGCGAACCAGATCGTGCCCGGCTCGGCGCCATTATAGCGGATCTCGGGCATGGTGGTGAGGGGATAGCTGTCGACCACCATCCGCCCAAAGACGGGGTGCGCAATAAGGGCGCCCAGATTGGTCAAGCCATAGCGGGTCTTGCGCAGGGCAAGAGAGCGCAGGACCAGCACATCCAGCAATTTGTAAATGCCGATCACCAGAAAAAGCCAGTTAAGCGTGCCCGCCCAAGGCCCAGAAAGCACAGGCCCCAGAACCTGAGGCACGCTCAGGATGATAAAGACCAAAGCCATCGGGATCTGAATCAGATCTGACAGACGAAACGCATATCCGGGGACGCTCTGCCCATGCCAAAGCAGCTTTTCGCCCTTGGCAAGCTTGGGCAACCAAGCCGGATCTGCGCCAGCGGTCTGGGTCACACCATGACCCCGCCGACCTCGCCCGAGGCGACGCGGCCACGCTCGGCACGCAGATTGCGTGCCAGCAGATCCATTGCGGCCATGCGCACTGCCACGCCCATTTCGACCTGATCGCGGATCACAGAATGGTTAATGTCATCCGCAATGGTGCCGTCGATTTCCACACCACGGTTCATCGGACCGGGGTGCATGACAATGGCATCGGGCGCAGCCAGCGCCAGCTTTTCAGCGTCCAGCCCCCAGCGGTGATAATATTCGCGCTCAGAGGGGATGAAACCGCCATCCATGCGCTCTTTTTGAAGGCGCAGCATCATCACGACGTCGGCGCCTTTCAGCCCCTCGCTCATGTCTTCATAGACTTCGCAGCCAAGCTCGCGCGCACCTGATGGCATCAGGGTCGCAGGGCCGACCAGACGCAGCCTGTTTTCCATTTTACCCAGCAAAATCAGGTTTGATCGCGCGACCCGACTATGGGCGATATCACCGCAGATCGCGATGGTCAGGCGGTGAAGCCGACCCTTTTTGCGCCGGATGGTCAAAGCATCCAGCAAAGCCTGCGTCGGATGTTCGTGCCGACCGTCGCCCGCGTTCAGAACCGCGCAATTCACCTTTTGCGCCAGCAGATCGACGGCACCCGATTGAGGATGGCGCACAACCAGCAGGTCGGGATGCATCGCATTCAGCGTCAATGCGGTATCAATCAGCGTCTCGCCCTTTTTCACGCTGGAATGGGCGACGTCCATATTCATGACATCGGCACCAAGGCGCTTTCCGGCCAGCTCGAAACTGGATTGGGTGCGGGTCGAATTCTCGAAAAACAGGTTGATTTGCGTCATCCCCGCCAATGCATCCGATCGTTTGACGGTGCGGCGGTTCAGCTCGACATAAGTCTCGGCAAGATCCAGAAGCGTGGTGATCTCGGCCGGGGCGAGAGGTTCGATCCCCAGAAGATGGCGGGCGCGAAACATGATGGTGATCCCTCGGTGCGGTTCATTTCTCTATCGCAAATGCCGCCCCGACGGGCAAGACGCCCTGCACGCTTGGCCCTTGCATCACTGCAATATTTCGATCACGGATTTGCCATGAGCGATTTGACCCAAACTCCCGGTTTCGTTTCCTTTGTCTCGTCCGGTCCCGGCGACCCCGAGCTGTTGACCATGCGCGCCACCAAGAGGTTGGCCGATGCAGAGGTCGTGCTTTACGACGCGCTGGCGGCGGGGCCGATCCTAGAGCTGGCAGGCGCCGACGCCCAGTTGATCAGCGTCGGCAAGCGCGCCGGTCGCCCCTCGGCGCGGCAAGAAGAGGTCAATGCCCTGCTGGTGGAACATGCCTTGCAGGGGCGGCGCGTCGTAAGGCTGAAATCGGGCGACGCCGGAATTTTCGGCCGCCTCGAAGAGGAAATCGCGGCGCTTTTGCTGGCGCAGATCCCCTTTGAAATCGTGCCGGGCGTACCCTCGGCCGTGGCCGCAGCCGCAGCGGCGGGCCTGCCCCTGACGCGACGGCTGACCGCGCGCCGGCTGCAATTTGTCACGGGCGCGGATGTGACGGGGGGCCTGCCCCAAGATCAGAATTGGGCCGCGCTGACCGACCCTCATGCGACGACCGTGGTCTTTATGGGACAGCGCAACTTTCCAGCCATGGCGGAAAAGCTGGTCGCGCATGGCATGTCGCCACAGACCCCTGCAATGCTGGCCGAGGCGGTCGGCCATCCCCATCAGCGCATCTTGCGAATGACGCTTAGTGAGCTGGCGCATGTGCTAAAGACCGAAGGGCCAAGCCCGCATCCGTCGCTGATTTTCTATGGCCCGCTGGCAGATCTGCCTGATCCCGCCTTGCGGTTGCCTTTGGCCCGCTGAAGGTTATTCTTTAGCCACTCTATCTGCGAAGGGCCGATCATGCTGGGCTATATCTCGATGAAGGGCGCGCCGGGAGCAGCGGACCTGCTGCTATCAGAGCTTGCCAATGCACTTGCTGCCCAAGGGTTTCGCCTGGCAGGTGCAGTGCAATCCAACACCGATCAAGGCGCAGATTGCAGCTGTGATATGGACCTGCGGGTGCTGGGTGATTTGGGGCCGGAAATCCGCATCTCGCAATCGCTTGGCCCGGGTTCCGAAGGATGCCGCTTGGATGCAGGCGCGCTAGAGATGGCCGTTGCACGGGTCCAGGCAGTGCTGGATCAGGGCGCCGAGCTGGTCATCTTGAACAAATTCGCCAAGCAAGAGGCCTATGGCCGTGGTTTTCGCGATGTCATTGCCAATGCATTGGCGCGGGGCATTCCCGTGCTGACCTATGTCCCGGTCGGTTACGAGGCCGCCTTCAACGAATTCGCAGGAGATCTGGCCCAGCCGGTCGCGGATGAGGGCGCGGCGGCATGGTGCCTGGCCGCGCTGAACGCCCCCGTGGCATCCGCATCGGCATGACAATGCCCCACGACTGCCCCGTCCGATGAGCGCTCACCCGATGAGCAGCGCCAGTCACGGCCAAAATGACGGGCCGCAAACGCCCATTCCCGAAATCGATGCGCGTGGGCTGCTGTGCCCCTTGCCGGTTTTAAGGCTGCGCAAACGCCTGCTGGCGCTTGAGGAAGATGCTCAGATCTGCCTGATCGCGACCGATCCTGCGGCGGTGATCGATGTGCCTCATTTTTGTCAGCAAGGCGGACACCGCCTGATCCGCATGCAGCCCCAAGCCGATGGTGCCACGGCCTATGTGGTCGCGCGCGGCCCCCTTGGCGGCGACCAAAGCCCCACAACCGATCTAGCGGATAATCAGGACAGCTGATGCTGGCAATTTTTTTAAAGACCCTGCCCTTTTTCGCGCTGATCGGTTTGGGTTGGTTTGCTGGCCGCATCCGTTTTTTCCCACAGGATGCGACGGCCTGGCTGACCAAATTTGTCTTTTACTTTGCGCTGCCTGCGATGTTGTTTCGATTTGCCGGCTCGCTGGACATTCGCCAGCTTTTTGATCTGCGCTTCGTGCTGGCCTATCTGATTGGCTCATTGGCAGTCTGGGCGATCGGGTTTTGCGTCGCGCGCCTGCGCGGCCTGCCGACGGCGGAATGCGCGATGGAGGCCCATACCGGCATGACCGGGAACACGGGCTTTTTGGGCGTGCCGATGCTGGCGGTGCTTTTGGGCGAGCGCGCCATCGGGCCGATCATGCTGCTGCTGGTCATCGATCTGATCTTTTTCTCGTCGCTGGTTACGCTGATGATCAGTGCCGCCCGACAGGGCCGCCTGACGCTGGCATTCCTGCCCCAGCTACTGCGCGGGATCATCAGCAACCCCATGATTGCCGCCATGATCGCTGGGGTCATCTGGTCAGCGCTTGCCCTGCCCTTATGGCAGCCCCTGGATGAGTTCCTGCCTTGCTTGGGGCGGCCGCGACGCCGGGTGCGCTTTTTGCCATCGGCGCCAGCCTGGCAGGAAAATCAGCCGAGCGGCTTGGCCCCGCGATCTGGTTAAGCTTTGCCAAACTGATCTTGCACCCGCTGGCCGTGGGGCTTTTGGCGCTGATGGTCTTTCGGGTCGAGCCCTTTGCCGCGGGGGTCATGATTGCCGCATCGGCGCTGCCTGTGGCGGGGAATGTCTATATTCTGGCGCAATATTTCGGTGTGGCAGTGCAGCGGGTCTCGACCGCGATCCTGATCTCGACCGGGGTCAGCATCATCACCATCCCCCTGGTCATTCACTGGATCACCGGGGGCTGAGAGGTTTACGGCCAAAGAGCCGCATACACCCGCTTATTCGACCGCGCGGATCAACTTGCGCTCGAGCACCTGCAGCACGGTTTTCAGGTCGTGGCCACGCTTAAGCACACGGCCATCCATCGCAATGACCGCATAGGCGCCCTGCGCCGATCGAAGCCTTGGGCGCTTTTCGATCCGATATAGCGGATGTTCGGTGGCGCGGCGAAAGACCGAAAAAATCGCAACATCGCGCAGAAACGACATCGCGTAATCGCGCCACTCGCCAGCGGCGACCATGCGTCCATAGACCGAGAGAATAACCCCCAGCTCGCGGCGGTCAAAGACCACACGTTCCGGGTCTGTAGGAAAAGAGGTTTGCACGACCGACATGACGGAATGGTGACAGGGCCTTGCCAAGTTTTCAACGAAAAAGGGCGACCAAAGGCCGCCCTTAACCAGATTGAAATCAGGCCCTGATCAGTAGCAAGAGACCTTTTCGACCTTGCCACTGTTGCCAATCTCGACGTTGAGACGATCGACACGGTAATCAGCCGTCACGGCCATATTCGGACGCAGGATGCGCGTCCCTTCGGGAAACTTCATCTTCTCGACCGCAGCTGCGGGCTGACCGATAAGCCCTTGAAAGCTGGACGCTTTACACGCGTCTGGCGCAGGTTCGATCGTTGCCGGGGGCTGGGTCTCGACACAGGCCGCAACCATCAAAACCGGAGCAAGCATCAGCAGACGTTTCATCGAAAGTCCTCCAAATCAACCACAGTCGATGTTGTAGATATTCCCGGCTTGATCAAGGCGGAACACGATGCGCAGCGGATCATATTCTTGTGGTTCGATGCCGCGATATTCCACAACGCGGAAGTCACGGGTGACGCCGAGGCTGGGGATAACGGTGCCCGGCTGGCCCAATGCATGGGTGTAGGTGTTGGCATGGCAGGCATCGGGCTCGCGGGTTTGCAGGCCGCTGATTCCGGCGACCGGCGCAAGTGGCGCAGGCGCGGGCATCACAGGTTCAGGCTGCGGCGCCGGTGCGCAAGCTGCCAAGGGTGCAACGAGCATAAGGGCAATCAGAAACTTGTTCATTCTTCGCTTATCCATCCCGGGATCTGGTAACTTGCAAAGCTTATAGATGCCCCGCCGCGCCCTGAGAACCCGCAATGAGTTAGCCCCGATCAATGGCCTGAACTTGTGACCGTATAGGCGCAGAACTGCGCAACAGACGCGGGCTTTCAGGCCGGAGTGCGCGCCAGATCCGCGACCCCGTAATGGGACAAAAACATCTCGACCGCGCCGCGATTGACGCGGCGCATTCTTTCAGGCGTGACGGAATCGCGCCCCAAAAGCGTGGCGCAATCCCTGATCGATGCGCTGGACAGATCAACCAGCTGATCGGCTGCCAATTCGAAGTCCGAAATCTTTAGCTCGCCGCGCGCAACGCAGCGCTCGAAGTATTGGACCAATTGCCGACGCAGCTGGGCCTGACCTGCCTCGTAATATTCGCGTGCCAGCATCGGAAATCGCTCGGCCTCGCCGATGCTGACCCGGTAGACGCGCAAGCCGACCTCGGAGACGACATAAGAAGAGATCATCTGAACAATGAACGGTAAAACCTGCGCCACAGGCAGATCAACCTCGAGCAAGGCCCGGGCATCCGCGACGTCACGCTGTAATTCCGCGCGGAAAACCTCGATGAACATCAGCCTTTTATCCGAAAAATAGCTGTAAAGGGTCGCTTTGGACACAGCCGCCTCGCGCGCGATGTCGTCGACACTGGCCCCCTCAAAACCGTCACGCAGAAACACCGTCCGGGCGCCTTCCAACACCTGAGTGAACTTACGCCCGCGCGTCACCGGCACAACCTTTGCCATCAAGAACGACCTCCATCTCGGGCAGAAAAGAAAACTTCCGCCAGTCATATGGAATACAAAACGTACATAATAGTCGCCTCCGAATGCCCAAACCGTTCTGTTTCCCCCGTTTTTCGTCGCATTTCGCACGGATTCAGCCGCCCCCAGCTTCGGAAGGTAAAATGACCAAATAAATCAAGGGCTGCATCACCGGAATGCGCGAAGACCGGCAAGTCGAGATCCGCCAGGCACCAGAAGCTGCGGGATGGCCGGCAGATCTTCTGGGCATAAACTCGCTTATATCTGCCCGTAATATCAGGCTATTTCACGTGAAACGCGATGGCGCAGGAATAGGCTCGCCTGCAGTTTTTTCGCCTGACCTGAGCAAAAGGCCATGTGGTGATTCGCAAAACCGCTTACCGCAAGCCCTACACCTCTGGCTCGAAAGTCAGCCCATGAGCTAACCCATGCGGGCTTTAGCGGGTCTTGCGCTCTTGCTGTTCGGCCAGCTGGGCAATCTGGTCTCGCCGCAATTCGTCGATGACCTGAACGCGGCCAAATTCGCGCATGGCATGCTGGCGCGCGACCTCAAATCGCGGCAGCATCTGTTCGAGCGACGCCTTCTCCGCAGAAATGCTGCGCACCAGCTCAATCGTTAAGGCATTGGTCAAACGCGCCTGCGCCACCGAGAAGACCTCGGCAGGTCGGTAGAGCTGTTGCAGGCGAGCCTCAAGATCGGCGATCCGCGCCCGCGCAGCTTCGACTTGCAGCCGAAAGGCCGAAAAACGTCGCATTTCCAGGTCGGATTTGACCTTGGCCAATTTGCCAAGCTTTTTCAGGGCCGAGGGGGATTGCCTCATCGCTTTTTCTTCCTCGCGGCCTTTTCCTGCAACGCCCATCCCGCACGCATCTGCTTGCGCAGCTTTTCAGCATAGCGAATGGCCGCCGCCACCGCCGAGAAGTGATCAAATTCAATCTCTTGCCCGATTTCAACCGTGGCATAAAGCGCGCGGGCGACGGGCGGGTCGGAATAGATCGGGATCTTATTTTCTGCCGCACGCTCGCGAATGCGGCGGGCCACCTCATCCGTGCCCTTGGCAAGACAAACCGGCGCACGGCCACTGTTGCGCTTCCATTCCAGCGCAACCGCATAGTGAGTGGGGTTGACGATGACGACATCGGCATTCTGGACGTCATCCAACATCCGTCTCATGACCAGATCATAGCCCTTTTGCCGCCGAGCCGCCTTGAAATGGGGATCGCCCTCACTTTCCTTATGCTCGTCAACCATCTCTTTGCGCGACATGCGATGCTTGCGACGAAACTCAAGATGCTTCCACAGAAGGTCCACCCCTGCGAATAGAACTGAGATTCCCAGCGCCAAATACAGGCAAAGGTATAAAACCTCGTGCAACCCGGCCACCCATTGGCGATCGGCCATAAAGGCCACATCCATGATCTGACCCAAGAGGGATTGAAAAAGGAAAGAGCCGCCGGCGATAACCAGCCCCGCCTTGCCCAACGAGATTGCAAAGTTCACCAGCCCGGATCTGCCAAATTTCTGTGCAGCATTTTTGATGGGGTTGATACGATTGATATCAAATCCAAGCTTTGCAGGGGTGAACAGAATAGATTTTTGCGCGAGCATGCCCAGAAAGATGCAAAGCCCCATAAGCGAAATCACGACCACCGTTGCGAATGCCGCGTAGCCCCCCAGGTCACGCGCGAGGGTGATGGCGGCGCGGCCGGATTGCTCGGGCCAGCTCTCGCCCCCGAGCAATCGAGATGCCTTGGCCAACCACCGCGGCACCGCGACCGCCCCCAGGAAGGCCAAACCGCCCCACAGACCAAGATACATCAACGCAGAGTTAAGCTCGTTCGAGCGCGGAATGTCGCCCTTTTCTCGGGCCTGACGCAGCTTCTGTTCGGTCGCGTCAAATTGTTTGTCCGTGCTTTCGTCGCTCACCGCACCCTCATCGGATCAAACATCATCAGCTGATCTGCCCAGATCGAAAGTATCACGGGCGCCAGTATCGCCAGAGCGACCAGCGCCAACAAAATCGCGGCCGGAGCACCAATGAACACAATGGGCAGAGCGGGCATCGCCTTGCTGATAACGCCCGAAAGCGTCTGAAACAGGAGCCCTCCTAGAATAAAGGGGGCCGCAAGCAGCATCGCCAGCTCAAAACTCGCCGAAACAATGCCAATCAGCGCAGGAAGAAGCCGGGTAATATCGGGCCACTCTCCAATCCTTCGCAGTTCAAAGCTATCGGCGAGGAGCTGGCAAACCACGATTGGAAATCCCAGCGTCATCAACAAAGCCAGCCCCGCAAGATGCAAAAGGTTTCCGATGGGATGAGGCGAGGCGTCGTTCGCGACGCCCATAATTTGCGAAAGTGACGCGGTCATTGCGATGGCCGAAGCAGCAACATCAAGCGCCAGCGACATGATGCGTACGAAAATACCCAAGATCACGCCGGTCAACACTTCACCCGCCGCGACCAAAGCTAACGCCGCGGGCGATCCATCATCGAAAGCAATCGTAAACTGGTCGATAAAAAGCGGCGTAAGTGCCATCGCCAGCCCGATCCGCAAGCGAGCCGGCAGCAGCCTTTCTGAAAAAGCTGGAAGCGCGATCAGGAAGCCCTGCACCCGAAGATAGGTCAGCATAAGCGTCAAAAACCAGGTCTCATCCAGCAATCCCAAGCCCGATGTCACGCTGCCACCGTCCCGACAATACGAACTTGGGCGGATGGCTCGATCTCGTCCAGACCTAAAACAGGTACCGCAACGCTGGAAGCATCGAGAATTGAGCGCACAAGTCGAAGACGGTGATCAGCGACCGCCAGGACAGGGGAAACATCCCCAGCTACCGAGGAAAGTGCCGCTTTGACCGCGCCAGCCAATCGTTGCTGAATCTGCAAAATAGGGACCTGACTTTGCCGCCCGGCCTCAAGTTCTGTCCGGGTGAACTCTGCCTCCCATTCGGGATGAAGCTGGACAATATTCAAATTGCCCTCATCAGTCGTATATTGCTCGGTAATTTGTCCACGCAGTCGCCGACGCACAGCCTCGTAGACCGCCTGGGTATTTTCTGCACCCCGCGCCTCATAAACGGCATCGATAATAAATATAAGATTTCGAATTGAGATACGTTCCGCCAGAAGCAATCGGAGGACCGAAAGAAGCAGGTCAGGACTAACTTTATCTGGTATCATATTATCAAAGAAACGCTGATTAATCAGTGCGCGGCTTTCATCTGATACGTCGCGCAACTCTTGTATCATCCTTTGCAATCCCGAAACTGTCAGGAGATTGGGAAGGTTCACGCGAACAACTTCGAGAAGGTGGGTCGAAAGAATTTCCATCGGTGTGACAACCGTCGCGCCATTCACTGCGGCATCATCCTGATCATCTATATCGATCCACATCGCCGGAGTATTGTAAACGGGTTCACTCACCCGCGCGCCTTGAAGATCCCGCAGCACGTCTTCAGAGCCTAAAGCGAGAACGTCATGGGGCCTAAGTGTTCCTTTACCTCGAATCACGCCATGAATTCGGATAACATACGACCCTAAATCGAAGTCTTTCCCATCGGTAATCCTGACATCTGGAAGGATGATTCCAAATTTTTTCGCGACATGAACACGTAAATTGTTGATGCGATTGCTGAGCCCACGGGATTCATCTAGCGCCGTCGCAATGAGAATAGGGCTGATTTCAATGCTGATTTCATCTGCATCGAGTAAATCTCCAATTCTTGGCTGAGAGGCTATTGGCGAATGATTTTCTTCAACCTCTATGGCTGAGTTTATCTCCCCTGAATCCCTTCTTACGGAAAGAACTGCGCCAATATCAGCCAGAACAGAGAGAGAAACAAAGACCAAAGTGGGCATTCCTGGCACAAGCGAGAGCAGCATTAGGCACGCTGACACGATTGCCAAAGCCTGCCAATTTCCACCGATCTGCCGGGTAAGTAAGTCCGACGTATTTTCGGTCGCCCCGCCCCTTGACAAAAGCAACGCCGCGGCCATTGAGGTAATCAATGCTGGTACCTGAGCCACGAGCCCATCACCGATCGTAAGATGCGAATACGTCGCCAAAGCCTCCGATGCGGGCATCTTATGAACCAAAACTCCGGCAGCCAAACCAACTATCAAATTGATTAACGTTATCACCAATCCAGCAACCGCGTCTCCTTTTACAAACTTGGAGGCACCATCGAGAGATCCATAAAAGCTAATCTCGCGTTGCTCCTGAATTCGACGCTGCTTGGCCTGTTCATGGTCGATTGCGCCTGAACTGAGATCTCCATCGATTGCCAACTGTTTACCTGGAAGAGAATCCAAAGCGAACCTTGCTGAAACCTCTGCCATCCTTCCTGATCCCTTAGTAATAACCAGGAAGTTAACGACAGATATAACTGCGAATACTGTTAGCCCCACCAAAAGTGATCCACCCGCCACGAATTCAGCAAAACCGCTGATGACCTGCCCGGCAGCCTCTTTGCCCTGATCTCCATTGGTCAAAATTAAGCGTGTCGATGAGACTGTAAGTGAAAGACGCACGATAAGCGCCAACAACAGAAGGACAGGAAAGGATTGGAAATCAGTAGGCTTATCTACCAAAGCCGCCATCGCCAGTATCATCATGGAAATTGCTATAGAAAATGAAAACCCAACATCCAAAAATACGGCAGGAATTGGAACAACCATCGACACGACAACAAGAACGAGGCCACCTGTTATCAGAAATGACCTTAGGCTTCCCGTGAAAATATTGAATATGTGATGACGGCTCAAATCGATCTACCCTAAATTTACCTATCGTCAGATTTAGTTATATCTCGCGCAGGACCAGTCAAAAAACCCGCCCTTCTGAGAATAATGATTACTTCCATCCTATCCGCCATTGGAAGCCTATTTACCTGACCCATCACATCTTCAATCTGATTATCGCCATTCATCACTTCCCGAATGGCGCCCTCAACAACCATCGCCTTATCTGGCATATGACTATTCTGATCAAGAAATGAGAAAAAGCTAAAAAAAACATGCCAAAGCTTAAGCAATTTTCTTGATTTCCCTCAAAGCACTTTCTAGATCAACAAACGATGGGCGAAAATTAGCTGGGGTCGATTGACGACCAACCTCCACACAAAGGTTAGTCGCGTGCTGGTGTAATCCCGCCACCAAAGTCGCCTTGATTACTTCGAAAAACGAATGATCTTGCTTTACAATTCCGGTAAGCCTTTGCGCCAACGGCGCGACCAGACCATAAGCCAAAAACACACCCAAGAACGTGCCTACTAGTGCACCGCCGATCATCTTCCCCAACACTTCTGGTGGTTGGTCAATAGACGCCATTGTTTTAACCACGCCTAGAACAGCCGCGACGATACCTAGGGCAGGCAATGCGTCAGCCATATTTTGCAAAGCATGAGCCACGTGAGATGCCTCTACTTTCATTAGAACAAGGGCACCTCGAAAAATTGCCGTGACGACGCTGCCATCGTAGGATGAGGGGGG
>NZ_DALZMB010000091.1:0-15063 GCF_032007265.1 Paracoccus sp. (in: a-proteobacteria)
TGACAGGGCAATAACGATAAGGGCCGCCCATTTGTTCCGTCCGACGGGCCGAGAAATGCCGCAACGCTTTCGGCGGAATGAACCAAGGGGCAAAAGATCAGCCCCGCGCAGCTCAATAAGCTGGCGGGGCTAAGGTTCAGTCAACTGAACTCAATCAATCAGATCTGACGCTCGGGCAGTTGCACGACCAGGCCGTCAAGCGCTTCGGTCACTTTCAGCTGGCAGGTCAAGCGCGAGCGCAGCGGATCGGGCTGGAAGGCGAAATCCAGCATATCCTCTTCCATCGGCTCTTTCTCGGGCAGCTTCTCGACCCAGGCGGGATCGACATAGACATGGCAGGTCGAGCAGGCGCAAGCGCCGCCGCAATCCGCATCAATGCCCGGGATGCCGTTGTCGCGCGCGCCTTCCATCACCGTCATGCCAGGCTTGACGTCGACTTCGTGGGTTGTGCCGTTGTGCTCGATATAAGTAATCTTCGCCATGGTCATTTCCTTCAAAGACCTGACGCAAATAGGGGATCACGGGTCGAATGGAAAGACCTATCCGTCCCGTTTTGCCGCCCTTTCGCGCCGCATTTAAGCCCGTCGCAGCGCCAGAACTGCATTCAGGCCGCCAAAGGCAAAAGCATTGCTTAAAACAGCGTCCACCTTTGCTTCTCGGGCCTGATTGGGAACGATATCCAACGCGCATTCCGGATCGGGCTCTTCATAGCCGATGGTCGGCGCGATCACCCCATCCTTCAGTGCCATCAGGCAGGCCAAAAGCTCGACCGCGCCCGTTCCCCCGATCAAATGCCCGTGCATCGATTTCGTCGAGGACATCATCAACCGATCCGCATGCGGGCCAAAGGCCTTGGCGACGGCGGCACATTCGGTCTTGTCATTGGCAGCGGTTCCCGTGCCATGGGCATTGATATAGCCGATGTCTTCGGGATTCAGGCCCGCATCCAGCATTGCGCCCGAAATGGCGCGTTGTGCCCCGATCGCCGAAGGCATCACGATGTCTTGTGCATCCGACGTCATGGCAAAGCCAACGACCTCGGCCAGAATATCGGCGCCACGCGCCACGGCATGATCCCAGTCCTCAAAGACAAAGACTCCCGCGCCCTCGCCCTGCACCATGCCATTGCGCGTTGCCGAAAACGGACGGCAGGCATCCTTGGACATCACGCGCAGACCTTCCCAGGCCTTGACGCCACCAAAGCACAGCATCGATTCCGAACCGCCGGTCAGCATCACAGTCGCCGAGCCAGAGCGGATCATATTGAAGGCCAGCCCCATTGCATGGTTCGAGCTGGCGCAGGCGGTGGCCACCGTAAAGCTGGGACCAAGCAGGCCGTATTCCATGCTGACATGCGAGGCTGCGGCATTGTTCATCAACTTGGGCACGACGAAGGGATGGACGCGGTTTTTGCCTTCCTCATAGACGGTGCGGTAGTTTTCATCCCAGGTGTTCACCCCACCCGCCGCAGTGCCCAGCACCACGCCCGAGGTCAGGCCCAATTCCCCGTCAAAGACCAACCCGGATTGCTCGACCGCCTGACGCGCCGCCAAAAGCGTGAACTGCGTGAATTTGTCGTAAAGCACGATCTGTTGGCGGTTGAAGTGCTGCTCGGGCTGCCAATTGCGAACCTGACCGCCGATGCGCACGGTCAAGCGCTCGACATCACGGAAATCAAGCGCACCGATGCCGCAGCGCCCCTCGCGCATGGCCTCGAATGTCGCAGCAACATCGCGACCCAAGGCATTCACGGTCCCTGCCCCGGTAATGGCCACACGGCGCTGACACGAGGTCACCTTGCCCATGATCGCACGCCCGATCATGACGCGGGCGAATTTGGTCGCTTTCTTGACCTTGCCCGGTTTGCGCCCTTTGTCGAGCTTGGACTTCTTCGGGCTCATCCCTTATCGGCCACAAGCTTTTCGACTGCGGCCAGGATCGAGCCCATGGTCGAAATGTCGAATTCGGATTTCTCGGGCTCGTTGGCATTGAAGGGGATGGTGATGTCAAAGGCCTCTTCGATGGCGAAAATCGCCTCGACCAGGCCAAGGCTGTCAATGCCTTGCTCTTGCGGCGAGCCGGCTAGGTCGATCTGATCCGGCTCTAGCATCGCCTGTTCGGCAATGATGGCAAGAATTCGGTCGCGGACGTCTGCGGTCATATTGGCCTCCATTCAGCCCTTATCGAGCATGTTTTTAACAGTTTCCTGAAGCTTCGCCACTTGCGCGTAAAGCCGGGGCAACCGTCGGATGTTTTTTTGTGCTTCGATATGGGTTTCTATTTTCACAGCAGGGCTGCCCAAAATGACCCTCCCCGCTGGAACGTTGGTATAAATGTCCGTTCCGCCCCCGGCAATAACGTCGTCACCGATGAAAATATTGTCCGAGACGCCGACTTTTCCGCCCAAAACCACGCGATTTCCGATCCGGGT
This sequence comes from Paracoccus sp. (in: a-proteobacteria), assembly GCF_032007265.1. Lineage (GTDB taxonomy): Bacteria > Pseudomonadota > Alphaproteobacteria > Rhodobacterales > Rhodobacteraceae > Paracoccus. The sequence continues at coordinate 2,432 of NZ_DALZMB010000091.1, forward strand.
CGAGCCTGCAACCCCAGATTGACCCGCAAACAGACAGTCATCACCGATCTGACAATTGTGTCCAATGTGGACCATATTGTCGATTTTACAGCCATTCCCGATCCGGGTTGCGCGAATCGTCCCGCGATCGATCGAGGCGTTGGCCCCCATCTCGAAATCATCCCCGATTTCGACGCCCCCCAAGGAATGGATGCGGGTCCAGTGCTGGGCGCGAATCTCGGCGCGCTGGCCCAGATTCTGGCGGATCTCTTCGACGCCCGAGGCCTCGGGGGTAACAAATGAGAACCCGTCCGAGCCGATGACCGCATTGGGATGAAAAATCGCACGATCGCCGATCCGAACCCGATGTGCGATCCTGACACCTGAATGGATCAGCACATCCGCACCGATCACGGCAAAATCGCCAATCGAGGCATGGGCATGGATGCGCGCCCCGGCCCCGATCCGCACCCCTTCGCCGATCACGACAAAGGGGCCGATGGCGGCATCTGCGCCGATTTCTGCGCTGGGATCGATGACCGCGCTGGGATGAATTCCCAAAGCAGGCCCCTTGGCCGGGTCAAAGCTGCGCGTCAGTCCGGCCATGGCCAAGCGCGGGCGCGAGACCAGAACAGCGGCCTTTTGGCCGTAGGTTGCCGGATCTGTCCCCTCGGCCAAAAGCGCGACGCCGCCGGGTTTAAGTTTGTCCAGATAGGCTGGTGCGGTGGCCATGGCCAGTTGATTGGCCTCGGCATCAGCAGGCTCTGCCGCGCCGATGACTTCGATCGAGCCGTCTCCCCAAAGCCGGCCATCCAATGCCCGAGCCAGATCCGCGATGGTCAATGTCATGTCGCAACCCCCGTGTTTATACGGGATTTACTCGGGCGAGCTGAAACTTTCCAGTCCGGCACGCATCAGCGCCGCATAGACCAGCTCATCGCGGTCATAGACATCGGGGTAAGAGCGGATTTTTCCGCTCTGATCCGGAAAAGTCGTGAAGTAGACCAGATGGACCGGAACATTCGGCTTAAGCGCAAGCCAGGTCTCTTTTTCGGTGTCCAATGCGCGCTGGAACATGGCCTCGGGGGTCGAGGTCTGCGGCCGCAACAGCTCATATGCCAGGTCAAAGGGCTTACCGATGCGGATACAGCCGTGGGAATAAGCCCGCGTGGACTGGTTAAAGAGATGCTTGGTCGGGGTATCATGCAGATAGATATTCCAAGGGTTGGGGAAGATGAACTTCACCAGACCAAGGGCATTATCGTCGCTGGGTTTTTGACGCATACGATAGGGAAAGGTTTTTGCATTGTATTTGCCGAAATCGATCCGATCACGCGCGATCACATTCCCGTTTCCATCCACGATATCAAGATGAGAGACCGCGTTGCGGTTCTTTTGCAGGCGCGGCAAATATTCTTTGACCGTGATCGAGCGCGGCACGTTCCAGCGCGGATTGACTACCAGATATTCCATCTCATCGGAAAATTCCGGAGTTTTGAAATCCTCGGTGGATTTACCGATAACGGTGCGGGTCTGGAAGATTTCGGCACCGCCCTCCATGATGCGGGCGTTGTATTCGGGCAGATTGACCCAAACATGGCGCTGATTAAGGTCAATACCTGCCATCCAGCGCATCCGCTCTAGCGCGACCAGAATGCCATGATCGCCCGATGCGGCGCCCTTGTTCAGCCGCGCAACGGTCTTAGGCCCCGCCACACCATCGGCAGGCAGGCCGGCCCGTTCCTGAAAGCGCGCAACCTGTTCGGCAAGATGCGCATCGTACAGAGTTTCTGCCGTTTCGGGCTCGCCTGCGTCAAAACCGATGGCCGCCAGACGATTGCGCAACGCCGTGATCGCCTCGCTTTCCATGCCGGGTTTCCAAAGGCCTGACGGAACCTCGGGTGTGCCGGGCGGCGCGATCAGCTCTGCCTTGCCACCCAATGCCTTTTGCAGCGCCAGATAGCGCGGATCCTGTGGCTCGATCCCCAAAAGCAAGGCATCTGGGGCGGTCGACGTGGCATATTGTTGCAACAGATCCGCAGTATCCGGACGCAAGACGACGCGCTTGATGGTCGGGTCAATGCGCTGCGGGTCAAGAATGCCGCCGCCGACATCATGGCTCCAGCGGGCAAAGACCCGGGCGAATGTCAGTTCTGTATCCGGGCTATTGCCACCGTCCTGATCAAGCTGCTTGAGCCGCAAGGGTTCATAGCGCGCAGGCGGCAGGCCATGTTCGGCCGCACGTGCGATTGCCGTCATCAGGGCTTGGCGATGGACCTGCCCCTCGGTGCCGCTAAACACGGGTCTAAGTTCGTTTCGCCCGTAAAAATCCGCAAGACCGGGCTGACGTGCCACCGCACGAGCCAAAGCCATTTCGCGTTCAGTAAAGACCAGACGTGGGGCCGGTGAGGCTGCAACTGCTGCCGTCTCCAGAGCTTGCGCATGCGCGAATGCAGGCGACAAAACCGCCACTAGCGCCAACGAGGCGAGAATCACCCTGCCCTTCATACTGCCCATGTCCTCATATTCGTCTTTTTTGGCAGTCTAGCGCCTTTCACCATCCCGGTTCCATTGGGGCCAAGCGCCAAGTCACGCAAAATGGGCATTTTAACCACCCCAATGTGGTCAAAGAGCAACAGTCCTAATCAATCAACAACTTGCGAGGGGTCGAAACGGCAAAATCGGCAAAAATTCGCCGAAATGATTAACAACCGCTCCGGGCGGGAACGAACCCGGTTTCACTGGCGCGAAGTTGGTGACATATTCTTAGCAAGTTCCGGATAGAGCCGGGCTGCCACCCAGAATGAGTGGCAAATGCAAACGAAGCAGGACAGGCGATCTGACATGACGTTTGACACACTCTCCCGCCGCGGAATTCTGGGTGTATTCGCGGCCACGACCGTTGTAGCAGCGCCAGTTATGGCAAATGCCTTCGGTATTCTTCGGGGCGCTGGCGATATTCGCCGCATCAAGATGTATTCCGGCCGTACCGGCGAAAGCATCGACACCGTTTATTGGGTCGAGGGCAAATACATCCGTGACGCTTTGAATGAAATCAACGTGTTCATGCGCGATTGGCGCACGGGCCAAGCGATTGGCATCGACCCGCGCACGGTCGATGTGGCTGCAGCCTCGCACCGTCTTTTGCAGACCAATGAACCCTATATGATGCTCTCGGGTTATCGCTCGCCGAAAACCAATGCGATGCTGCGTTCGCAATCGTCCGGGGTCGCGCGCAACTCGCTACATATGGTTGGCAAGGCTGCGGATCTGCGGTTGAAATCGCGGTCGGTTGCTCAGATGACCCGTGCGGCACAATCGTGCAACGCTGGTGGTGTTGGCCGCTACTCGCGCTCGAATTTCGTCCATATGGATTGCGGGCCAGTTCGTCACTGGGGCGCCTAAGTCCCGCCCGAACAGAGGATCGCCGATCCCCGCTAAAACCCGCCCTTCGGCGGGTTTTGCTTTTTCTGGCGGCCCTTAGGGCTCAACGCAAACGCGGTGGCTTGGACAGATCGCGCAAAGGGGTCACATCCTGTTCATCCTGCCCACCCGCATCCGCGGGTGGCGTGGGCACCTCAAGTAAAAGTGCGCCCTGCGGCAGCTCCAGCTCGGCAAAACCAATATCGACGCCGCCCTCGATCGGGGGCAAGAATGCGAAAAATTCGGCAAAGGCCTTGGCAAGTGCCGCGCGCCGATCATCCTCGCACCCACGAAGCAACAGCAAATGACCGCGTCGGCCGTCGGGCCAGACCGCAGCGACCAAGGCCGCGCCGCTGGCCAAGCCGATCATATCGCCCAAACGCAGCGCCAACGGTTCCAAAAACAGCGCAACCGCCTCGGGGGTGGGTGCCGTCATCCACGAGGGGCGCAGATTCCCCCCCTCGGATGGGTCGATGGCCAGCGCCTGCCCCAGCCATTCCAATGCGCCAGCGTCCAAAAACATCTCGGAAAGCTGGCCCGGATTGACCAAAAGTGCAGCTTGTTCTTCGGCAAGCATGGCCGCCAGAACACGGCCAGGCATGGCGACATAGGCGGTTGCGCGGCCAAAGAAATCGGCGAGGCGATCTTCGGCATCGCAAGCAAGGGCTGCGCGCAAGCCAGACAGTTCGAAAATCTGCAATTCTGCGCGGTCATCACTTGGCTCTCGCGTCAGCGCGACGAAAAGCTCTGTATCGGCCAGACGTGAAAGGATTCGCGCCCGTCCGATTTCCGAAGCCTCATGAAAGGGAATCGGGCAAAGTTCATCCAGAACGGTCATGTTTCTTCTCTCAATATGCGGGCGATCTGGTCTTGTAATCGCGGCACCAGCTCTTGTTCGAACCACGGGTTGCGGCGCAACCAGCCGGTATTGCGCCAAGAGGGATGAGGCAAGGGCCAGTATTGCGGCGCAAAGTCACGCCAGTTGGCGACCGTCTGCGTGACATTTTTGGCACCAAGATGCCAGCGCTGCGCGTATCCACCGACCAGAATCGTCATTTTGGGCGCGATTTGTTCCATAGCCAAAGCGCGCCAGGTCTGGGCGCAAACCGACGGCGGGGGCAGATCATGGCCCTGACTGTCATAGCCCGGAAAGCAAAATGCCATCGGAACAATCGCGATCCGGCTGCGATCATAAAAGATATCGGACTCAATCCCCAGCCAGCGGCGAAGGCGATCTCCTGAACGATCAGCAAACGGTTTGCCGATCTGATGCACCTGCAGGCCCGGCGCCTGACCCGCAATCAAGATCGGTGCGGCTGCGTCAAACCAGACCACTGGCCGAGGGCTGTGATGGGTGGCCGTCGCGCTAAAGCGTGGGGCGCAAAGACGGCAGCGGGATATGTTTTCAGCAAGGCTCACCCCTTTAAGATAGGGCTGCTGCAAGGGTGGAAAAAGATGCCTGGCCTGTCGGATCTTCACATCTCGTGGGGCACTGTGGACAGTGCGGCGCATGACGCTTAAATTCCTCGTAAATTAAGGCCTTTCCCTACGCGGGCAGGCAGTTTAGCAGATGTGATCGGCCCTCGCGCCCGTTTGGGGGGCATGGGGCGGGTATGAGGCAATTTTATGCTCGAGTTTGATAACGTTTCCAAATCCTTCTGGACTGGAACCCAGCGCAAGGTGATCCTTGATCAGGCCTCTTTCCGGATCGAACCCGGAAACTCGCTTGGCATCCTGGCGCCCAACGGCACCGGCAAAACCACGCTGATCAACATGATGTGCGGACTTGAGCAGCCCGACGAAGGCATCATCCGGCGGGAATGTCGTATTTCGTTTCCCCTTGGCTTCATGGGCGGGGTCATTCCGCGCCATAGTGCCAATGAAAATGCGCGCTTCATTGCACGGATCTATGGGCTCGACCCAGATTATGTCGAGGCTTTCTGCCGCTGGATGTCCGATATTGGCGAATATTTTGACATGCCTGTCGGAACCTATAGTTCTGGCATGCGCTCTCGTTTCACCTTCTCGCTGTTGCTGGCGCTGGAGTTCGATATTTACCTGATCGATGAAGCCATGCCCCAGACCACGGATGTCGAGTTCAACAGGCGCGCGGGGGCGGTACTTTTTGATCGTCTCAAGACATCGACCGTGGTAATCGTCTCGCATCAGGCATCAACGCTCGAAAAATTCTGCCGTTCAGCCGCGGTCTTGCGCGATGGACGGCTTTATATGTTTGAAACCCTCGATGAGGCGAAGCAATATTATGACTACACCGCCTAAGGCCCGTCTTTTCCGTGTCAGCCGCTCTGAATCGGCAGTGGCCCAGGCGCGCGGCGCGGCAGGCGAGCGTGTGATCAAGGTCGAAGTTCATAAGCAAAGCACAGCGACGAACCCGGATGAATTGTTCAATCCCGGGCAGCAAGATGACGGCTTTGGCGATATGAAGTTCGGCCAGGCCGCCAATGGGCCGACCGCTGGGACACCCGCAGGCGCGCCAGGCGACAGCGCGGTGGGCGAAAACAGCATGGCTGCACGCATCGCCGCCGTTCGCGGTGAAAATCTGACCGGGCGCCAGTTGCGCATGGCCCGGCGTATCGCCGGCATGAACGACATCCAGGTGGAATCGGATTTTGAGGCCGTTGTGATCTTGCGCGATCGCGGCATTGATCCGTTCCACCGCACCGAAGTCGGCAATATCTTGTCAAGCGAAGGTGCCAAAGTTCAGGCCAAGCCCCCTGCTCAACCCGCGCCAGGCAAGGCGGTCGCGCTTAAGGCCAATCAGCCTTTGCCCTCGCGCATGCCACGCGAAAAACAGAACACCCCGGCACTTCCCTCGCGCGAGGCGTTGACCGAAGATCGCCGGGCGGCAGAAATTTACCGCATCCAGCGCGATATTGCCAAGCGCCGTCGCCGCCGGATGATCATGCTCGCAGGGCGCCTTTTTGCCTTTGTCGCGCTGCCCACTTTGCTGGCTGCCTATTACTATTTTGTCGTGGCAACGCCACTTTATGGCACCCATTCGCAATTTCTGATCCAACAGGCGGAAAAATCCAGCTCTGGTGGTCTGGGCAGCCTTTTTGGCGGCACGCAGCTGGCGACAAACACGGATTCGGTCTCGGTGCAAAGCTATCTGACATCTCGCGATGCCATGATGCGCTTGGATAAGGACCTGGGGTTCAAAAAAGCCTTTCAGGACGCATCCATCGACCCGATCCAACGCCTTCCCGCGGATGCGACCAATGAGCAGACCTATAAAGTTTATAAAAACTCGGTAAAGATCGGCTATGATCCAACCGAAGGCGTGATCAATATGGAGGTGATTGCCCCCGATCCCAAGCTGAGCCTGGAATTCTCGACAGCGCTGATTGCCTATGCCGAAGGCCAGGTCGATCAGATGACGACACGGCTTCGCTCGGACCAGATGAAGGGTGCGGCCGAAAGCTATCAGGATGCCGAGGCAAAAGTGCAGGCTGCACAGCTGCGCGTGCTTGAACTTCAGCAAAAGCTGGGTGTTCTTGATCCAGTCGCCGAAGGCACTGTTGTGATGAACCAGGTCGCCGAACTTGAGCGGCAATTGAATGCCAAGAAGCTGGAACTGGGCCAGCTTCAAGCCAACAGCACCCCGAACCGCAGCCGGGTTCAGGGCGTCAAAGGTGATATTACACGTCTTGAAGGCCTGCTTGAGCAAACCCGCGCCCGCCTGACCGAAGACAATGCCTCGCGCGGGTCGCTGGCCGCGATCTCGGGCGAGATCCGCATTGCCGAATCCGACCTTTTGACGCGCCAAGGCCTGCTATCGGCTGCCGCAGCGCAAATGGAAACTGCCCGGATCGAGGCCAACAAGCAGGTGCGCTATCTGTCGCTGTCTGTCGCCCCGGTTCCGCCCGATCAGGCCAGCTATCCCAAGGCTTTCCAGAACACGATCGTGGCTTTTCTGATTTTCTCGGGCATCTATCTGATGCTGTCTTTGACCGCCTCGATCCTACGTGAACAGGTATCCTCATGATGAAACATGTCACCGCCGGCAACGTCACTTTTGGCAATGATCTGCCGCTTTGCCTGATCGCTGGCCCTTGCCAGCTTGAGACCTTAGATCATGCCTTGATGATCGCTCAAACCTTGGCCGAAGCTTGCGCGGCGGCGGGCACGGGCTTTGTGTTCAAGGCCAGCTACGACAAGGCCAACCGCACCTCTCTGAAAGGAAGGCGCGGGGTTGGTATGCATGAAGGGCTGGAAATGCTAAGCAAGGTCCGCGATCGGATCGGCTGCCCGGTCCTGACCGATGTCCATGATATTGCACAGGCTCAAGCCGCAGGTGCCGTCGTCGACATCATTCAGATCCCGGCATTTCTGAGCCGTCAGACGGACCTGCTGCTCGCGGCGGGCGAGACCGGCGCAGTGGTCAATATCAAAAAGGGCCAATTTCTGGCACCTTGGGATATGCCCAATGTCGCCGACAAGGTCGCCTCGACGGGCAATGACAAGATCATGCTGACCGAGCGTGGCGCGAGTTTTGGCTATAACACGCTGGTTGCCGATATGCGCAGCCTGCCGATCATGTCTCGCACCGGCTATCCCGTAATCATGGATGCGACCCATTCGGTGCAACAGCCGGGCGGTCAGGGCGGATCGTCAGGGGGACAGCGTGAATTTGCGCCCGTCATGGCGCGTGCGGCGGTGGCTTTGGGCGTCGCTGGGGTCTTCATCGAGACCCACCAAGATCCGGACAATGCCCCCTCGGACGGGCCCAATATGATTCACCTTGAAAAGATGCCGGAGCTGATCCGCTCGCTGATGCGCTTTGATCAGCTTGCGAAATCAGATCCGGTCATGGGCTGATCACCGCGATAAAATGGCTCGGGCAGCAGCTTCGGCTGAGGCCCAGGCCCATTGGAAATTATAGCCGCCCAACCATCCCGTGACATCGACGACCTCGCCGATGAAATACAGTCCGGGCTGGCGGCGGCTTTCCATACTGCGGGCATCCAGCTCGCGCGTGTCGACCCCGCCGACGGTGACTTCGGCAGTGCGCCATCCCTCCGAGCCGACCGGACGCAAGCGCCAAGCATTGACCCGTGCCGCAATTCGGTCCAACTGCGAATTGGCCTGATCGGCCAGCCTTGCACCGGCAAATCCCAATTCCGCGGTAATCGCATCCGCCAATCGCGACGGCAAAGCCGCCCCAAGCGCGGTCGACACCTGCACGCGCCCGGCGCCGCTGCGGGCCTCGCGTAGAATTTTTGCAATGTCTTGCCCGGGTGCCAGATCAACCCGGATTTCATCACCCGGCTGCCAGAAGCTGGAAATCTGCAAGATCGCCGGGCCGGAAAGGCCGCGATGGGTGAACAAAAGCGCATCGGCAAAGCGGGTTTGCGCCTTGCCTTCGCCGTGCTGCGTGGTCGCGGCCAGCGATACGCCCGCCAAAGGCTGGCACAGTCCCAGATCCTGTTCAGCAAATGTCAGCGGCACAAGGCCCGCGCGCGGCGTGATCATCCCATGCCCAAAGCTTTGCGCGATCTCATAGCCGATGCCCGTCGCACCCATTTTGGGGATCGAGCGACCGCCAGTGGCCACGACGACCTCTTGTGCCGCGATCGGGCCGCGACTGGTTTCGACCACGAAGCCGCTGGCCGCCGCGCGAACCGAAAGCACCGCGACATTCAGCCGCAAATCAACGCCCTGCATCCGCTCCAAGAGCAGGGCAACGATTTGCTTGGCACTGCCGTCGCAAAACAATTGCCCCAAAGTTTTCTCGTGCCAGGCGATTCCGGCCCGATCAATCAGATCAACAAAGTCTTTCGGCCGATAGCCCGCCAGTGCCGAGGCCGCAAATCGCGGATTGGCGGATAAAAAGCGATCATAGCTGGTAGCAAGGTTGGTGAAGTTGCACCTTCCTCCACCTGATATTCGAATTTTCTCGCCCGCTTTTGCCGCGTGATCAAGCAAGATGACCTGCTTGCCTGACCCCGCGAGCGAGCCCGCACAAAAGAGCCCGGCGGCGCCTGCTCCAAGAATGACTGTATTTACGCTTTCCATGGCAGGCGCATATCGGGCTGTCGCAACTTCGACAAGATTTTTCGAGGAATGGGCTTGCGGCCCTTCACGACCTTGGCTAGATACTGCCGCAGAAGTTGGGGCGTGGCCAAGTGGTAAGGCATCGGTTTTTGGTACCGTGTACCGTAGGTTCGAATCCTACCGCCCCAGCCAATTTTATCTGAAATGATCAGCGAAAACGACGGTAGCCAACCTGTCTCCTTTCCTGCAGCCTCTGACGTTCGCGATGCGTGTCAGTTTACGCTCGGCATAGCGTCCGCTTCCCATCCCTGTTGCAACGGCTGAGTAACATAGCTGTCACCTAGTCAGCCTTGCTCCACTCCCTCACAGTACTTCGAGGTGGGAAGCACGGATGCCCCACATACTGCCCCACCATCATGACATTCGCTGACGTGCAATGCCCCACTTATGCCCCACCTGTTTGACAGTATGAGGGACAGGGTCACGGCACTGCCTTGATCGGCCCGAAACAAAGCTCAGCCACTAAAGCTGGTAGGTAGCTGTTTGCTCGAGCCGCTTGGCCTCCCACTCACCGTACTGTTGAGTCGTGCCCTCCAAAAGCCAACTTTTAGGACCTGAAGCAGGCCGCCCGGCAACCACAGCGGCAGCTGCGCTCGCACTCGAGAACCCGTAACTTTGTGTAAAGATTGCATGTGCTCCGTTGTCGTGCAGGATACCTTGATCCAACAACTCCTGATGCAAAGCCATATATGTTGAATGCACCGCCCCTTCCCACTTTCGCCTAGCAAGTGATCCGGCCTCAACGACAAAGTCACCATCATCAATGTGTGCCCGAGCTTTAATCCCATTCTTCATCACCTCGAAAGTGAAGTGCACGGCCTGAACGGTCTGGGAAATCGCCTGCGAGGGAATGGGCTTTGTGTTCTGGGTGAAAAAGTCAAAGCGAAGAGCAGGAAGAACCAGGAACATGTTCTCCAGGAAATCATCCATGTGCGCGCGAGCGGCATCACTGAGTTTGCTTTCCGTCGGAGTCTGAGAGTTTTCTAGTGCGACCTTTCCCACGTCAGCGGCCCGCATGTAAAGTCGGTGTTCGAGGTAGCGCGCGTGTGCCTTATTTAATGGCTCTCCCGATGATGATACAAGGATCGCAGTCTCCCACCAGTCCTTTGAGGCGGCGTGCTGCTTGGTCCGAGCCCTCAGCTCATCGGTTTCGCCAATGTAAAGGGTCGGCTTCCCATCTTTATCTCCAACTAAAAGATAGACGCCCGGGCGAAGAACTTCCTCACGATCGAGAGCTTCCTTCAACTGGATGCGACGCGTGACGAGGACATGTCCTGACCATTGAAACGGTATCGTTGCAGTGACCATTCCGTCGGGTGTGCCATCGACAAAGAACAGCTCAATCGAGCGCCCGCGCTTATTGTACATATTGTAACATCTCTAAGGTATGAACGCTCACTTAATAGACGTACGATGGGGATGTGAAGCCGTTCCGTTGCTTCATCCAGGCCAAGACCGCTCCGTAAGGCAAGAACAGCTCCGACCCCCTGCATAACCCATTGATACGTATAAGTATGAGGAAGAACAGGGAAGAGATATACTGTATTGAGTATCCCCCTCCCCACCTCTCTTCTCTATAAGGAAAACCTGAAGGAACGAACCTCCTTGCCTGTAGTCTCCTCCCACTCGCTTAGCCTTTGAAGGTAACCCTGTTCCCGAGGGGTTTCGCGCCAAGCTTCGAAGTCAAGCTGAACCTCAGGTAGCTCATGTTGCCACTCATCTAGCCCACGATACTGGGTCTCAAGTGGAATAACCCGACCTACTAGTTCATTGGCAGCCTGCTCCATCGCCTGATGTACAAGCTTGGTATGGGTATAGGGGACAATAACACTATCATGTACAGTCAGGATGGGAAGGCTCATAGCTGTGCACTGGTCGATCACCCGCCCCAAGATCTGTGAATCTGTAAACATCAAGCCAATGCCTTTATCGGCGGATAGGGTGTCCTCTAGAAAAGGAAGCCGTTCGGTCAAGGCCGTCAAAACTTTCTCCAGAGCCTTGTTCTTCAGCTTCTTTGCCGGATGCCCTACCGAAAGGCTGTCCCGGAAGGCTGAGCAAGTGGCGTTCAGGTTCCGTGCATTCAGTGCAGTCAAAACCAGCAGCTTTACAAGCTTCCGCTGTTCGGCAGCCTCAATCCCAGGGAACTGTCCCTCTGGCAGCGCATAAGGATCAGGGGGTAACTCAACTCCTTTTTGTGCTGCAAGTATCTGGATATGCATAGCCTTGAAGTCGATCTCGACAGTCGGAGTGTCGTTGATGAATATCTGTGATCGAAGCCCGCTATTGAGCCCTTGCCACCATGGTCCGTAGAACCGCCCGTTCAGCTCCCACGACCCACGGCTAAATATCCGTCTGATATGCTGGTGACGCGGTCCGATAGAGATTCGACGTTCCCGTCCCTTGCTATCCCATGTCGTCACCCAGGGCTCTTCCAAGGTCGGAATGTCAATGAATGTCTGTGCTAACAGGTCATTGTAAGCCGTTAATTCCTGCCTCATTCGGTTGGTAGCGTCGGTATCTTGATACTCGATGACTTTACTGGCTTCCCCAAGCCCCTCCTTCAGGACGATGCATTCCGCTGGGATTGACCAAATCGCTCGGTGGTCCACATCCAGTAACTCGAATCGCTTCTGGAGCTCCCAGCTAGCCTGAATCCGACCTGTCCGATTCCCCTTAGCTCCAGGGGCAGCGTAACTTCCAGCCGATACTCGTACCAATCGAGCAGCCTGTAACTGCTTGACTAACACTATAAAGTGCTTGGAAAGCCCCAGTGGATTGTACCGCGATCGGCTATCCCAAGCCCCCTGCGAGAAATTCATGCCGAGGCACAGGTTAAAGTCCTCATGCCATGCCAAATAAAGCTCAGTCACAAGGACCCGAAGCTGTTCGACGTAGGATCGCTTAGGCTTCTTGCCACCCTTCTGCTTTTCCGCTTCACCCGCAGCAAGGTACTCATCCCAAATTTTCTGGGTCAAACCAACCAAATCAGGATCTTCGGTCCAGATCGCGGTGTTCAGAGGGCGAGAAAAGTCGGTATCGAAGATAGCTCCTGCCATTCGATAACGCCCTTATTCTCCTGTAGCTGTTGTTGCATTCTGTCCCCGTTCGAGTCTTTGTCATGATATTTGGCTCCTCGATGAAAAAAGAAAAGTAGG